>JBAYIT010000001.1:0-410903 GCA_041665485.1 Candidatus Shapirobacteria bacterium | reverse complement strand
CTCCTCTTACACCACAGTACTTTACCGTATCTT
Source organism: Candidatus Shapirobacteria bacterium (assembly GCA_041665485.1). Classification (GTDB taxonomy): domain Bacteria; phylum Patescibacteriota; class Microgenomatia; order UBA12405; family UBA12405; genus JBAYFX01. The sequence goes on along the minus strand of JBAYIT010000001.1, from coordinate 410,870 downwards.
TCAGATAAGAAACACCACTATCACAGTTCTCACAACTACCAGGTTCCCAAGCAGGTAATACACTACATTTGTTTCCATCTTTTATTTTTGACGACACCAAACCTGGGCTCGGGCTCACGCTCGGCGTCACCGTCACATTTATACATTCACATGTCCCACTCGCACCACACTTTCCACCACCCAAAGAACCGGAATCAGAACACTGATTGCTACAAACACTATCAACACATGGTGTCTGCGTCAGTTGTATATCAACACACACTCCACCACTACATTTTTGGGCACTTCCACAACTATAAGAGTGCCAAGACCCATTATCACATTGATTATAACCACGATCATCTCCACTACCCGCATAACATTCCCTCGTTCCATGTTGTTTTCCACCACAACTCGCATACTGCCCATACACCCAACATTGTTGACCACTTGGGCAAGTCCCCGTTCCCGGGCTCATCCCCAAACCAATTTGCGCTCCATCAGTACATACCCCCGCGCACGTCGCACAAGCTGTTGCACTGGCACAAACTCCGCTACCTCCACAGGCTGCGGAATACCATTTAGTTCCCACACCAGGCAAAGTTTGACAAAGTTTTAACTGTCCACCAGAACACTCCGAAGCTCCTGCTGTACAACCATCTGATTTTGTTCCCATACATTTAGTCAGACAACTATCATAAGCTGAAGAGCTACCACTTTCCAAACCACCACACTCTTCAATACATTGATCTCTGGTTTTTGTCGGCTGCGCCACTGGCACAGTTGCCACCGGATCGGTTGGCTTTGGTTTACATTTATCATTCTGATCTGGATGTTCTCTCCAACAACCACCTTCACAGCTCTTATATCTCTCCCCATCGCAAGTTTCTCCCCCACTACATTCATCACATTTTGGCGTCGGAGCATCCTGGCAAGTACCATCTACACACAGCTTACCCCCACCACAATCACTATGGTTCGAACAACCTGAATAACTATGGCAACATCCACCCTCATATCTCTCCCAACTTCTACAAGCACCAGGATCACCACATCCACCTTCCTGCGCTCTATTTCTCGTATCATTGTTCTCCTGCACCAACTTAGTTGCTGCTGGAATGGCCACTGCCATCAAAAGCAAACCGATTATCAATGGAATCTGAGCCAAACCTGAAGAATAATTTAATCGAAAACTTCCAAACATTTTTTCAAATTTAAGTGTCATTGCCCTCTTTTTATATATAAAAATTTATATCAACTGTTAAGAGTAAAACATTTTTAACTACCCCCGTCAATAGATCAAAAATCCCAACATCCGGCTGTAATTACTAATAATTTTCCTATACTATATATACAGTGCCTGCAAAAAAGTCTAGTCTAATCAAAACTCTTGCTCTTCTTGGTTCAATCCCCTTTACTCTTCTGGCCGTTAAGCAGGTAGTTGATTGGCGCAAAGGAGCCACCGGCACTCCGGCCAATATCGCCATCGACATTTCCTCTCCTCAAGGCAGTATAAACCCCTCTCTTTGGCGTAATCTTGCTCAAGGTGGCGAGGAGCCAGTTGACATGATCGGCCCTATTTTCCCTCTAGTTCGCCAACTTCAGCCCGAATTAATCCGCGTCGATCACTTATTTGACTATTACCAGGTTTATCAGGGCCCGGGCAACTACGACTTTTCCAAACTCGACAAAGTTGTCAATAGTATTCTCTTAACCGGCGCCACTCCCCTCCTCTCTATTTCTTATACCACCGCCGATATGAGTAAAACCGGCCAAAATGCCGGCGAGCCCAAAGACTGGAATCTTTGGTTTCAGCTCGTTTCTGCCACCGCCAAACGCTATAGTGTCGACCAAAACATTCCCAACATCTATTACGAAGTTTGGAACGAGCCCGACCTTTTTGGTGGCTGGCATTACAGCCGTTCCCCTTCCTACTCCACTCTTTATCTTCAAACCGCCAAGGCAGTTGCCCAAGGGGCCGGCAACTCTCCATACAAGATTGGTGGCCCGGCCACTACCGGCTTTTACCCCAATTGGATCACCTCGCTTTTAAAAACTACTGCCGACAACCATCTTCGCCTTGATTTTCTTTCCTGGCATCGCTATTCCAAAAACATCGACGACTTTATTGCCGATTTTGACAAATTAAATCTAATTCTTACTGATTACCCACAGTATTCAAATATTGAACGTCTTATCACTGAAATCGGCCCCAATTCCGAGCCCGACCCCTGGTACGACAACCATCTTTCCGGCATCCATCTCCTCTCTCTTACCACTCAACTTGCCGGCAAAGTCCATCGTATTTTTCCCTTTGAAGCCGTCGACGGCCCCTCCCCCCGAAGTGATAAATCCACCGGCTGGGGCATGATCACTCACCCCAATTCCAAAGCCACTCCTAAACCCCGTTTTCAAGCGATAGAGCTTCTCAATAACCTCTCTGGAGAACGCCTCGCCACCACCGGCGATGGCAGTTGGGTTACCTCTCTCTCTGCTCAAGACGGCAGTGTCACTAGAATACTTTTAGTTAATTATGATCCTCGTCAAACTCACGCCGAAACAGTTCCTTTGGCTATCACTGGTATTTCTCCCGGTCAATATCAGCTCACTACTAGTCTCTACCCCGCCTCCCGCAAACCTTCAACTAAGCAAATTTCCGTTACCACCCGTTATCTAACCGAAATTTTTCTTGACGTCAACTCCGCCGTTCTTTTGGAACTTTCTCCACTATAACCCAGCCCACGTCATTGCGATGACGTTCTTGTTTTACTTTTTGGACTATTTAAGCACTCTCCCAATGTCCCCTACTGTTATCAGCAACAACAATCCCAGCAACACCATCATCCCAACATTATTAACCAACACCTCAAACCTCTGGTTTACTCGCTTCTTGGCTATAAGTTCATAAAGCACAAAAATAATTCTGCCTCCGTCCAGCGCCGGAAACGGTAAAATATTCACAATCGCCAAGTTAACCGACACTATTCCGAAAAAATGAATTACTGCCAGCATTCCCTGGCTCTGCTTAATACTACTTGTTGCCTGAAACATGCCAATTGGCCCGGCCACATCCTTTGGCACTTGGCCCAAAAGCAATCCGCCAATCATTTTTGTCACTCCGCCGAATATCACTCGGCCCCAATAATAAGCTTCCTTAAATCCCGCTCCAATCCCCTCGTAAAATCGGTACCAAGGTAATTTCACCATTTCTGTGTTTGACACTGCCACTCCCATCGCCCCCTCCCCCGCCGGCGGATTCTCCCTTACCTCCACCTCCACCTCCCCAATCACTTTCGACTTGAAACTTTCAACTTTCAACTTGACAAACTTATTTTTATATTTCCCCACTTCTTCAATCAATTCTGCCGATTTAGTTATCGGCTTCTGCTCCACCGCCAAAATTACATCGCCTTCTTTCAAGCCAGCCGTCTCCGCCGGACTATTTTTAGTCACCCCAATAATCTTCACCACATCCGTTTCCTTGGGCACTCCCAAAATCGAGTAAACCACCGAAAAAATTACCACTGCCATAACCAAATTCATCAATACTCCTCCCAAAACTATCAGTCCCTTTTGCCATGGATTTTTGTTATTAAAAGCATTTTTTTCTTTTTTGTCGCCGTCCTCGCCGTAAAGCCGGCAAAAACCACCAATCGGCAACCAATTCAAACTAAAAATAGTTTTACCTATCTTTTTGCCAAAAATCCTTGGTGGCAACCCCAGCCCAAACTCTTCCACCAATACCCCAGTCTTAATCGCCGCCAAATAATGGCCAAATTCATGCACCAAAACTAAAATTGACAGCGCAATTACGAAAATTATTATATCCATGATTAGTAATCAGTAATCAGTAATTGGTAATTGGTAATCATTTTTGTTTTTCTGTTGACCTTATTAGTCCGTTAATTAATTTTTCAGCCGACTTTGATTGGGTCCAAACAATATTAACATCTACTACACTCAAATACTTCAAATCTCTCCCTAGCAATAAAAAACTCTGAACTTCTTTCACCGAACCTCTCGATAAATAGAAAAAGTGTATTTTGTCATTAAAATGAAACCTACCAAAACCCTCGGCAATATTTGCCGTTACCGAAGCTGAAGCTCTTCTTAGTTGATCTGACAAACCATATTTTTCGTCTGATGGTAATTTACTAACCATTCCATACACCAACAGAGCCAACTTATGTCCTTCCTTCCATGCTTCTAGATCATAAAAATCAACCAATTTATTTCCTATCACAGATTACAGATTACCAATTACCAATTACCAATGCTATCCCCTAATCTCTTTCTCTTTTTCTTGAGCTATCTTTTCCAACTTGGCCACGTATTCATCGGTCACTTTTTGTAATTCCGTCTCATCCCGTTTATATTCATCCTCGCCAATCGTTTTCTCTTGTTTGGCATCAATTAGCTTTTTTCTAAAATCAGCCCGTATGTCTCGAATCATCACCCTCACCCCTTCCAGTTTTCTTCCCAATAACTTTACATAATCTTCCCTCTGTTCTACCGTCAACATCGGTAAGTTTATCCGAATCAACACTCCGTCTACTACTGGTGTCAACCCCACATTAGCCGCCTGAATCTGATTAGCAATCTCTCGTACTGTCGACGCATCCCATGGCTGGAACGTCAAACTCCGCACATCAGGAACACCTATACTCCCCAGCTCAATCAACTTCATTTTCTGCCCTCCATACACCGCCACTGCCACGTTTTCAATCAGCGCCGGCGTCGCTCTCCCTGTCCGTATTGAGCCAATATCCTCGGAAAACAATTGCCCCACCCTATCCATTTTCTGTCTGACATCGGTTGTATTTATCATAAGTTAGTATAGCAATAATTTTAAGGCGAGATAACAATTTTTCAGCGCGCAATCATGTAAGCCCGAAGGGCGCAACGCGTGAGCACTGCAAAAATTAGTTATCGAGCCAGAAATTATATTTCGTATCGTTCAACTCTACCTAATTTAATATTTTCTCCAAATTTCAACACCAGCTCTTTAATCAAATCATCCATCTTTTTTGAAGGATCTTTTATAAACTCTTGCTCCAAAAGTTTTTCTGTTCCCATCGCTGCCACCTGCAAGCAAAAATCTCTGGCTATTTTAGTAAACTCTTCGTTTTTAGCCACAAAATCGGTTTCACATAGAAGCTCCACCATCACCCCTATTTTTCCCGTAGAATGGGTATAAGTTGCCACTAATCCCTGTCTGGTTTCCCTCTCGGCTTTTTTCTCCGCCTTCTCTTTTCCTTTTCTCTTCAACACCTCTCTCGCTTTCTTCTCGTCGCCTCCGGCTTCTTCAACTGCCGTCTTTACCTCCATCACCCCCGCCCCCGTCTCATCCCTCAACTTTTTAACAATTTCAATCAATTTTTTTTGTTCCATGTTTTAATTAAAATTAATATATTATTTCTAAGAACTAAGATCTAAAATCTAAGATCTATTTGACCCCTGCCGCCTTAATAGCCTTCCCAATTTCCTCAACTATTAAAGTCACTGATTTAACATTGTCATCATTGGCCGGAATCGGAAAGTCAACTTTAGCCGGATCAGTGTCAGTGTCCACCATTCCCACTATCTTCACTTTAGTCAAACTTGCTTCTTTTACCGCCGTCTTTTCTCCACCGGCATCAACCACAAACATCACATCAAATAGTTTATCCAACTTAGCCAATCCACCGATATTTTTCTCAATCCGAACTAATTCTTTACTCATTTCCAAAAGCTCTCTTTTGGTTTTATTGGTGAATTTATTTTGCTCCAAGCCTTCTTTCCAATCCCAATAACGCTTGATCGTTTTTCTAATCTGGTCCCAATTAGTTATCGTTCCTCCCAGCCATCGGTTGGTAATGTAGGCCACTCCGGCGTCCAGCGCCACTCTCTTAACCACTTCTTTAGCTTGTCTCTTAGTTCCCACCAACACAATCTGTTTACCGTTCCTCTTGGAGTTGTAGACAAAATTGCAGGCCGCCTCTAGCCCGGCCATCGTTTTAACCAAATCAAACACCTGAATTCCGTCAATTGCTTTGTAAAGATTTCCCTTGGCTTTGGGGTTAGTTTTACTGACTTTATGCCCCAGGTGGCATCCTGCCGCCAATAAATCCTTCAGCCCCACCGTCAAATTATATTTTTTGTCCTCAAGTATCTTCTTCTCATCTTTTGCCTTAATTTCCAATTCCTCTTTCCTTGTACCTTGTACCTCTTTCCTTGTTCCTAAAGTTTTCTCGTTCAAAGACTTAATCTTCTCCGCCGTCAACACCTTTTCTTTTTTTTCTTTAATTACCAACGCTTTCTTAACGATTTTTTTACCGGTTCGATTAACCGTTTTTGTCTTAACAATTTTTTTTGCCATTTGACTATCCTTTTTATTAAGCCAGACTTCAGGGAAAATCCCAGGATAATTACTAAAGCCCAGCTAAAACTTTTTAACAGGGAATTATAACAGATTTTTTATTGCGGTACTCCACGAAGAACACAAGCACACAACAACGACCCAAAACCAACTCCAACACCAATCACCCCAAATCTGCATTCTAAATTTTCTCTAAAACACCTTACCAAATCAAAAGGTTCTTTTTTTGCCTCCTGCAGACGCCGTCTCCAAGACAAGTTCGGATCATGTGTACCATAAAACCAAGCTTCATGAGAATGAGAAGCGATAGCTCCTATCATTTGCCCAGTATTCTACCCCCGCCATCCTATAATGTCAAATTAACTCTGTCTATTTACTATTTCTCGAACCCAATTTAGCACTCTTACACGCAATTCCTCACCTTCTCTCCCCCCCGCCAAACTACGCTCGTACTCATTTTGGACACTGAGTATTCCGTCCCTTACATAAACACAATACACGTCCCCTCCAAACTTTAATTCCATACCAACACCACCCATCATTGCAACCAACTTCGCCTCAACCACAGAACCATCCTCCAGAGTAATACGTCCAGACATATTCCCGCCCCCACTAGCACCTAACCGACTTTCCACTGCTCTCACCAGTACTACATCTGAGTTGGCAACTTTACCACCAAAACTCACCGCAATAGTCTCGGTTGCCACATTGCCAGCATAATGACACAAAGTACCTGTATCAACCACCTGACGTAATTTTCCAACAATAAGCGACAATTCTACACTTTTTACATCCTCACCTTCAACATCAACTCCCCTAACCGTATTACCATCAACTACTAAAGTGCAAATATGTATAGTTCCATCACCACCCATCACTTCCACCCCAAGACGCCCTTCTTCTTTCCAATAGCACCTTATCACCCCTTTTTCGCCATCATCCCCAAAAACCGCATGCCCAATCACCCCTTTAATTTGAGTGTTCCATGCCGCCAAGGTATCTCTTACTAAAGCCACATATTCAACATCAGCCCGCTCACCTGTTCTCCCATCTACCATAGGTAAAGATCTTTCTGAAGTTGTGGGGTGGTTTCTCACCACCGGCATTTCAGCGACCACTACCGGCCTCCATTCAAACCTGCCCCCAGATTTCACCTCTTGTCCACTTTCATCAATTTTCATTACCTCCAAATCAGCCCTCCCAAAAAAAACAGATAGTTGCTTTCCCAGCCAGGCCTTATTCTCGTCTGACTCAACCATCCCGTTAACCGACACCCGATGTCTCCCGTCCCGTTCTGCCTCAACACAATAAACAGTACCAGCTCTAGTCATTACCTGAATTAACCCGGCCCCTGCCTCCAAACTACCACGCCACGCCCTCATCATAGCCACTTCACCACATTCATTTGCTACTCCACTCAAAACAACACCTCCACCTCTACAATTTTCTGTACCCACTAATCTTGTCACCAACCTGTCAATCTGCGCCAACCCAAACGGAACCACTTCATCTCCATTTCTCGCTTCAATCGGATTCACCCCTGCCATATTTAGGCAAATATATCACAAACTGCATCAATTTTCATCATAATGTCAATTAACCCTCAAACTCAAATCAGATATTTTAGTTTTTTTAACACCACAACCAACACCAAAACGACTGCCGACAAATTCGTTCCCATATCGCATAACACCAAACACATCACTCCATGGATAACCATCAAAATCCTGCCACCTAATCATTTTATCTCTCAAATCGCTCCAAACATAACTTTCCGATCTTGCACCCCTTCGCACTATCGCTTGCGCATCATTCCCCGTCGCTTCCGGTAATAACTGCTTAACCACCTCCCAAACTCTCAGATCCCAATCCACCATCATTCCACTGCCATTAGTAGTTCCAAAACTCACCGAGTTTTCGCTGTCGACCTTAGCTACTACCCCACCAACCGATCTTCCACTACGCATAAGCAATAAATTTAAAGATCCACCAACCCAGCCAACTTCCAAACCAATTTCTTTATCTCCCCCCACTGTTCTCTGACTTGCCAAAAAAATCGTCTCTCCAGAAACTCTTCCCATCACCAAATCCAACGTCTCCGCCAGCACCGCCAGCCATTTCGCCTCGCCTTCAGTGACATTTCTTTTTATCTCTTCCGTTTTTCCAAATCCTCTATGACCCGCCAATATGTCAAACATTAAATCTCCCCTAATTCTGGCTAAACCACCTCCATCCCCCAACACGGACAAAGAATCACCAAGTCTCAATCCATTTATCCTCGCCCCACCAATCAACTGATCAGTATATCCTCCACAACTCCCTCCATCCCTTCCCTCAATCAGTCCATTCATTCTCCCCTCCTCTCACCCAAACATACTCTGGCTCTCCACCCCCAGTATCTCCAAACTCATAATGCCCAACATTCTCTCTAATAAGTGGCAACCCTCCAATTGCTGGTTTTGGAGGTTTACCAGGCAAGCCTTCCGGTTGTTTTGGAGCCAAGCTCGGAACAGTATAACCAAAAGCCATCTGTCCTTCTCTTTCGCCCCTACCCTTTCTCGGCGCCATTTTTTTCTTGTCCACCCACTGGCGGATTAAATTAAATTTTTAACTTTTTTCTTGTTTCTAGTTACCAGTTACTGATTACCAATTACTGATTACCAGTGTTTTTTCTTCGGATCCTGTCTGGTTAAATTAACTTCTTCTAATATCGTGAGAAGGGGTGTAACCTCTATCATCTGGGGCATCCAACCTCCTGTTTGCATGAGGACTCTCATCCGTTTTTAATGTCCTCGTGAACCTCTCCATTACCTGAAAACCTGGAACGTTAGAACCATCACCCCCATCAACAACTTCCAAACACCTCAACTCGTCGATTGCAATCGCAGCTACTACTTGATTATTCATTACCCGCCCACTAGGCATAAAAGATAATAACTAGTAAATTGCCCTATAAGATACACTCTTATAAAATCATTTTCAAGTAGCAAGTGGTCTTTTTTCTACCTACTACGTATGTAGTTTCTTTTATCCCATAAGACAAAAACAAATTTAACGTCATTGCGATCCGCCAGCTAGCGGAGAAGCAATCCCGAACGAGATCGCCACGGCCTTCGGCCTCGCGATGACGTATGTCTTTAAATTAAAAATCAACTCGTAACTCGTAACTCTTAACTGATAACTGTTCTATAATTGGTTATGTCTCCCTGGAAACTCTTCAACATCCGTCTTCCTCAAACCAACGAATTCACTCTCGAATCCATGTCCTCCCTCCTCTCTAATTTTTCTCAAGCCGGCACAGGCTCGTTTTTTGACCGCATCTTTGGCAAAAAGCACACCGCCATTTCTTTAGAAATCGTTCTCAAACAAGGCCAGCTTTATTTTATGGTGGCAACGCCTGCCGATTCAGCCGAATTCTTTCGCTCCCAAATCCTAGCCCAGTACCCCACCGCTATTACTTTGGAAATTAATGATTACCTTGCTTCCGACGTCATTGCGAGAAGCGAAGCGACGAAGCAATCCCAAGGAGATCGCCACGGCCTTCGGCCTCGCGATGACGGGCTATTTTTTAGTCAATTGTCCTTATCAAAATCAGACAATTATCCAATAAAATCCATTCACGATTTTAAGGACACTGATCCCCTTAATTCCCTCCTCTCCCCCCTTTCCCGCTCCCTCTCCCCCACCGATTTTTTTCTTTATCAAATTTTAATCACTTCCGCCCCCAACAATTGGCAATACCCCATCACCTCCATCATTCAAAATGGCATCATGGTCGACTCATCCCGCAATTTTCGCCAAAATCACCCCGATAAGGCCGTTTTCGAAACCAAAATCCAATTCCCCGGCCTCCTCACCCAAATTAATTTTTTAACCAATAATTCCGGCCTTCTATCTGCTTTTACCTCTTCCTTTGGCATTTATACCAACCCTCGTGGCAATTTTATTAAAATTAATCAACCCGGTTTTTTCACCAAAAAGAAATTACTCAAATCGATTCTTAACCGCGCTTTTACTTCTTCTCTTAATCATCAAATTTTAAACACTGAAGAATTGTCAGTCCTTTGGCACTTTCCCGGAGAAAAAACCAAGATCCCCAACATTGCTTGGGGCAAAAAGCTGTATGCTGATCCGCCCGAAAACTTACCCGTCGTTGCCGACCTTTCCGAAGAAGAACGTCAAAACGTGACTGTTTTTGCCAAAACCGAATTCCGCAATAAAGAAGCTATTTTTGGCATTAAAGAAGGTGAAGACCGCCGCCGCCACACCTACATTGTCGGTAAATCCGGCACCGGTAAAACCACTCTCATCGCCAACATGGCCATCGACGATATTCGCAAAGGCCGGGGCGTAGCCGTCATCGACCCCCACGGCGACCTTTGCCAAACTATTCTTGATTACATCCCCTCCTCCCGCATCAACGATTGTTGTTATTTCAACCCCGCCGATCCCGATTATGTTTACCCCTTAAATGTTTTGGAGGCTGAAAACGATTCCCAAAAAGAATTAGTTGCCTCCGGCGTTATTTCCATTTTCAAAAAACTTTATGGCGCCACCTCCTGGGGGCCACGCCTCGAGCATATTTTGCGCAACGCCGTTTTAACTCTCGTCAACGTTCCCGGCTCCGATCTCACTCATATCGTTGAAATTCTCACCTCCAAATCTTATCGCCAAAAAATCGTTCCTCTCCTTGCCAATCAAACTCTTAAAAACTTCTGGATTAATGAATTTGATCAAATGGATGCCAAATTCCAAAACGAAGCCATCGCTCCTATTTTGAACAAAGTCGGCCAATTTATTTCCTCCACTAATATCCGCAACACTATTGCCCACCCCAAATCTAAAGTCCGCATTCAAGATATCATGGATCAAAAGAAAATCTTGATCGCCGACCTGTCCAATGGCAAACTCGGCGAAGATAATTCTGCCCTTCTTGGCGCCATGTTGATCACCCAAATTCAACTTTCGGCCATGAATCGGGTATTTCAAACACAAGCCGACCGATCAGACTTCTATCTCTACGTTGACGAATTCCAAAATTTTGCCACCGAGGCCTTTATTAAAATACTCTCTGAAGCCCGCAAATTTAAACTCAACCTCATTGTTGCCAACCAATATATGAATCAGCTTGAGCGCCCCATCCAAGACGCTATTTTTGGCAACGTCGGCTCACTTATGTCCTTTGTCGTTGGCAATCAAGACGCTTATATCTTAAGCAAAGAATTTGGCGAGAAGTTCCCCGCCGATGACCTAGTCAAACTGGGCAAATATCAAATCATTTGTAAATTATCGATCGACTCCGAAACCAAAGAACCATTTTACGCCACCACTCTGCCTCTACTTGACTGTAAAAACCAAGGCCACGATAAGCTCATCCGCACTTCCCAAGAACGCTGGGGCAAGCATAAGTAATCTAGAATCTAAGAACTAAGATCCAAGATCTAAGATCCAAATTCCCCCCTTGACATCTCTTATAGGCCAGCCTATATTTAATTAATAATCATTATTATAAGATTATGGAAAGATCACCAATCGGCTTCAAGCCAGAATTACATAAACCAGTTGAAAAAGGCCCATCACTCGAAAAAATAATCGAGGCTTCCCCTATCGAACTCCAAGCAAGGGTCTACGAAGCCTTAACCACTCGGTTATCTCAACTCAATAAAATTTAATTATTAATTTTTATCAAATATGAAATCACCAGAATTTTTTAAAAGTCCTACTGGTTTAGAAATGAAACCTGGAACAAAAGGAGCAGAACCATCCAGAACCAATTTAAATATCATTGGAGAAATCAAACCTACTGATATTTTAGTTGGTCGTTCCGGCTCCCAAATCTAACCCCTAGAATCTCATAATAAATTTTGTATAATACCGACATGGCAACAAAAAGAGAATTAATTAGGACAGCAAACACTATTCTTTGGAAAGAGGACGACAAAGGAGAGAGAGTTTTTCCGATAGACCCTAAACAACCTGATATCTGTCAAGCAAAGAAAGAGGCAAGAAGGATTGCCTTAGAAAAAGTAACAATGCCAGATGGCACAGAAGTCACTCCGCTCGCAGGATTAACTAATGCTATCTGCGCACAATGTCCTAAAACTCGTCAATGTGACCAAACAATAACTTTGGCTAAGGCTTACGAGATTATAAACGGCACTTGCGAGGCCACAAACCAAGCTTCGATCTAAAAATCCTTACGGCTTTTTCCACCCCGCCCATTTGCAATTAGGGTAGTTAGCACAGCCGTAAAATTTACGGCCGGTGCGGGTTTTCTTAACCACTCCCTCCCCGCCACACAACGGGCAGTTAAATCCCGCCTTTTCCACTAGTTTTCCCGTATATTTACATCCCGGAAACCGATCACAGGAAATAAACTTGCCAAATCTTCCTAGCCTTATCACCAAGTCACCAACCTTGCACTCCGGACACTTCTCCCCTGTCTTCTCCACCGCCACCCTAACTCTATCCGCCTGATCCGACGCCAGCACCACCTCTTTTTCAAACTTTTCCCAAAAATTACCTATCATTTTTCGCCAATCAACTTTGCCCAGAGCCACCTCATCCAGCTCCTCCTCCATCCCGGCCGTAAACGGCAAATCCACCTCTCTGGCAAAATTAGCCACCAAAAATTCATTTACCGCCGTGCCTAATCCAGTCGGCCTAAACCTCCCCTCCTCTCTCTCTACATATTGCCGATCGAGAATTGTGCTAATAATTGGGGCATAGGTGCTAGGTCGGCCTATTCCCTGCTTTTCCAAAGACGACACCAGCGAGGCATCGCTATAACGGGGAGGTGGGCTGGTTTCCAGCTCCTCCACCGCCACTTCGCCATCCAAAGTCTCCCCCACCGCCAATTTTGGCAATTCCTGCTCTTCGGTTTTATCTTCAGTAATTTTTAAAAATCCAGGGAACTTCACCACCACTCCGCCACTATTAAATTCTCCCTCATTATTTTTTAAAGTTATTTTAGTCGTGTCCAAAACCGCACTTGAAGCCTGGGTGGCCACTGCTCTCTTCCAAATCAATTCATAAAGCTTCTTTTCTTTACTATCAATTTCTTCTACATCGGAAAAAGCGCTGGTTGGCCTAATGGCTTCATGGGCTTCTTGGGCGTTCTTTGACGTATTCTTAAAATGCCTTTCTTTTTCCGCTACATACTCCGCCCCGATCCGCTCCTTTATATATCTGCGAAAATCTTCTATGGCTTTTTCTGAAATGTTCACAGCATCGGTCCGATGATAAGTAATTAACCCCTGTTCGTACAGTCTTTGGGCAATCCGCATTGTCTGCTTACCACTCCAGCCAAATCGCCTGGCCGCCACCTGTTGCATTTTCGACGTTGTTAACGGCGGTAATGGATGGCGATGTGTTTCGCTCATTTTAACGTCGGTTACTTCAAATTTCCCTCTCGCTAAAATCTCTTTTATCTCCTCTACCTTAATTTTGTTTTCAAAAATAGATTTCGAAAAGCTGTAAATTCCATCAAATAACTTTATTTTGGTTGTTATTTCTGTTCTTTCTCCCTTCCATCTCGTCATTTCTGCTTCAAACTTTTTCTTCCCCAGCACGGCTTTAAGCCGGAAAAATTTTGATTTAGTAAAACTTTCTATCTCCTTTTCCCGCTCCGCAATTAGTCTGACGGCCACCGACTGCACTCTCCCCGCCGACAAACCTCGGCGTACTTTCCGCCACAACACCGGCGATAACGAATAACCCACCAATCGATCCAACACCCGCCTCCCCTGCTGGGCATTTACCATATTCATATCCACCTCCCTCGCCCCTTTCAGCGCTTCTTCCACCGCCTCCTTAGTAATTTCATGAAACGTAATCCTCGAAATTTGTTTTTTTGAGCTTGTTTTTTGTGATTTGTTTGGAAATTGGTTATTGGAAATTAGAAATTTTACATGAAACGCTATCGCTTCTCCTTCTCGATCCGGATCAGTTGCCAATATAATTCTCTCCGCTCGTTTAGCTGCCGAAAGTAAACCATCAACTATTTTCTTTTTTTCCGAATCCACCACATATTCCGGTTCAAAATTGTTCTTAATATCAATCGCCATCTTATTCTTTGGCAAATCCCGCAAATGTCCCACCGTTGCCACCACTTCATAATCCTTGCCCAAGTACTTGGAAATTGTTCTCGCCTTTGTCGGCGACTCGACTATCAATAAATTCTTCATGAATTTTCTACTTGATAAACTTTCTAACTTTCTACTTGATGAACTTCAAGCATTGTCGTCTATCTTATCATCCCCTGTCAACATCTTGTATCTAGTTACTAGTTTCTAGTTTCCTAAAATTTCAGCGACATCGCTGAAATTTTCCACTAATCCCGCCCCATTCTTAATAAGCCAATTCGGTGCTTCTGACAGGCTATCTCCAATCCTTCCCGGAATAGCCATCACTTCTCGCCCAAATTTCCCCGCCCAACCAGCCGTATTCAAAGTTCCACTTCTCCTCTCTCCCTCAATCACCACCACCCCCAAGCTCAATCCGGCCACAATTCGATTTCTTCTTAAGAAGCTATTCTTATCTATAACACTCCCTTCCCTGTCTTCTGAAATAACTAAACCACCCCCGTCTATTATACTTTGATATATTTGTTGGTTAGCTGCCGGCCTAGGCCTTTCCACTCCTCCCGCTAAAACTGCTATCGTTTTCCCTTTATTGTCAAGGCAAACCTGGTGCACCCACGCATCCACCCCCAGGGCCATCCCCGCCACAATTACCCAATCGTTTTTCACCGCCTCAACAACCAATTTTTCCACCATGAGCTTACCATAATCACTCATTTTTCGGCTCCCCACCACCGCCACTATTTTCTTTTCTCGCAGTAAATCAATATTTCCCAAACAATATAATTTATGGGGACAATCCGGTATCTGTTTTAATAGTTCTGAGAAATCTCTAACTAATTTACCAATCGCCAAAGTCATAATTTTCAATTTTCAAATTCCAAAATCCAATGAATATTCTAATGTATTAATTTTCAATTGAAAATTTTTAAAATTAATAAATTCATTGAAAATTGAAAATTGGAATTTGGTTATTTCTTTCTAACTATTACAGTCCCTGGTTCCTCAAACCATTCTTTCAAAAAATCCCCCACCAACGGCGCGGCCACATCGCTACCCTCCCCACCTTTCTCCACCACCATTGTTATTGATATTTCCGGATTTTCTGCCGGCCCAAAAGCCGTTAGCCAGGCATGGGTATCTTTACTGCCGTCTCCCACTTCCGCCGTTCCTGTTTTACAGGCCAATCTTGTTTTAAAGTTTACCAAAGGATAGGCCGTTCCGCCACTACTACACGCTGCCATCATCCCCTCTTTAATTACTGCCAGTGTCTCTGTTTTTAAGCCCAAATCCTTACACTTTTCCGCCCCCGAAATTATTGTCGGCTGGCACCTCATTCCCCCACTGGCCACCACATTAGTAATTAAATTAATTTGCAATGGAGTCACGTCCACATCACCCTGGCCAATGGCCATATGAAAAGTATTTCCCAAAAACCACTTTTCCCTTCTTGTTTCCCACTTCCAATTAGGATCAGGTATTACTCCAGCCAATTCTCCTGGCAATTCCACTCCAGTTTTCTCCCCCAATCCCAATTTTACCGCCCATTCCTTAATTTTTTCCGCCCCCATTTTTTCCCCCAATCTATAAAAATAAATGTCATTAGATCGTTTCAACGCCTTTACCATGTCCACCATTCCGTCAGTCCCCCCTGACTTATTCCACAACCAATTAGTATAGCTATAATCACCGATTTTAATTACCCCAGTGTCCTCAAAAGTGTCATTTTTTGACACTACTCCACTTTCCAATCCGCCTATGGCTACAGCAATTTTGAAAACGCTCCCCGGATGATATCTGGCCGCCACTACTCGATTAAGCAGGGGAAATCCTTTTTCATCATTTAGATATTCTCCAATTTTTTGATTGTCCAATATATTGGTAAACATATTCGGGTCGTAAGAAGGTGTTGACACCATGGCAATTATTTTGCCCGTTGCCGGCTCCGACACCACCACCGCTCCTTTAACTCCGGCTCCTGTCATTATTTGATACAACTTTTCCTGCCAATAAGCATCAATTGTTAGCTCCAAATCTTTGCCTACTTCAGGATTCTGGCCACCAAGCTCTCTCATAAAATCACCCAAAGCGTCAACTTCCACCAACCTTTTTCCCGAAACCCCAGACAACTCCTTATTCTTTACCGCCTCTACCCCAGCCTTTTCCACCCATCCTGTCACTGTCGCCATCGATTCTCCATACGGATAATATCGATTTATTTTCACTGCCAAATCTTTGCCCTCAAATTGCCATCCCAAAAATTCTCCGGGAACCCCATTTTTGTATTGGAATTTATCTAAAGCCACCACTCTGCCTTTACGGTCAACAATTTTACCTCTGGGGGCCGGAATCACAATCTCCCGAATTTTATTGCCCATCGCCAAATTTCGATAATACCCGCCCCGAATAATCATCGTTCTAAAACTAATCACCACCAAAAGTCCCAATGACGACACCAAACACCACATCAACAACCAATAGATTCTTTGTTTGTTAGTTTCCATATCCCGACACCAGCTTAACACTTTCCCTTAGTTGATTATCTTCGACAATCGCTGCCACCCCTCGAATTACCACCGTTCCCGGATCTTCTAAGGGCATACAGTTTATTTTGGTCTCACTCTCAACCATCTCCCTTAATCCGGAAATTAACGAACCCCTACCCACCAATAAAATTCCCTGTCTAACCACTTCGTTGGTAATTTCCGGCGGGGCTTCGTCTAAAACTGACTTAATTGTCCTCACAATTTTGGTCAACTCCAACGCCACCGCCTCATCTACTTCCGCTACCCCCACCATAATACTTTTTGGCAAACCGCTTTCCAGATCTCTGCCCCTAACCACCATATTACTAACCTTCATTTTTATCCTTTCTGCTGTGACTTTACCTATTAATACGCCGTATTTCATTTTAACAAAACCAACAATCGCCTCGTCAATCGAATTTCCTCCTGTTTCAATGTTTCTCTCCGCCACCACCCCTCCTGCCGAAACAACACTTACCGCCGTCTTACCACCACCAATGTCAACCACTATTCCAGAAAACCGATCAACCGACATTCCCACTCCTATTGTTGCTGCCACCGCCGCGTTCACCAATGTCACCTCTCCTATTCCCAAGTCAGACAATATTGACGATATCGCTCTTAATTGAACATCAGTCATCAAACCGGGCACTGCCACCACCGTCGTCGGTCTTAATATCGCCAACCCTTTAACCGGCACATCATAAGCAATCTTTAAATAGTTACCCATCATTGCTGCCATCGCCCGATAGTCGTCAACCATCCCTCCTTTAATTGGCCAAACCACTTCTACTTGTCTTGGTTCTCTTTCCACCATTTCTTTAGCCCTAGATCCGGTTGCCAACAAACGACTTTCTTTTTGCCACCTTCTTTTTTTTATCCGGGCTATCACCGACGGCTCTTCCACCACCACCCCCCGATCTTTCAAATACATCAAAGTATTACAGCTACCCATATCCATTCCCAAATGGCAACGAAACCTCCCCCCCGTCTCTCTAATTTTTTCCAAAATTCCCCATCCCTTCATTTCAAAAGTATATCAGTCTTTACTTTTTCTTCTCTAGTAGTTCTCCCATAATTGCTTCCACAAATTTGGGTAAAATATCATCCTGCGGCGGAACTTGTTTCTCATTTAAATATCTTAACCATCCTCTTTTTTGGCTTATATCAACGTCAGAAATCGACATAGCTAACAATTCAAACAATATATCTCTCTGTCTTATCCCGCTAACTACCACCCCACTATCAATTAATGTCTGGCCCTTTCTCGAATTAAATTGACTAAAATTTCCATAAGAATACATTTTTTTGATCATCTTTACCCAATCATTAGGAAACATTGCTACCACCACTCCCACCAACACATCCATCTTAAAAGCATTAGCATAAGCATTCCCCCTACCCTCATCTTTCAATATCTTAGTTCCGGAAACATTGCTAACCCCTGTTTCACTTTTTAATTTTTCCACCGCCTTTCCTAAAAAATTATTCCAGTTTCTTGCCTTCTCGTATCTCAAACCAGCCATATAACGTTGAACCCATACTGCCACCCCTTCAACTAAATCCGGTATTGGTGGATGTCCTCCAAATATCCTACTTAACACCAGATGAACATTTTCATGATCACAGATTTCCTTTTTCAAAACATTTTCAAATGAAATAGAGTCGCCCAAACTTGCCCCCAGAAATACCATTCTATCTTCGTCTACATACGCATATTTTCCTAAAAACCATTGTGGCACTACAACGTACATAATCGGGCTACCTTTATCGGGTTCATCCAAGCCAAATAAGTGAGACGCCTCTTCAAGAGAAGTGGCGATCTTCTTTAACTCTTTCTCTCCCACAATTTCTCTTCCCAAAAGTCCTGTTTTACACACAAAGACACTCACTCCACGTCTACTTGTTCCCTCAATAAAGTGTGGTTTAAATTTTATTTTTCCTTGTTTAATTCCATCTAAGGCTTTCTCGTCTACAATTCTTTTTCCGTCAATTGGATCTCTACTCCTTTCCAGAGATTCAACCACCAAATCTAACCGAGCCCGATCAACATCATCAGCCAACACCGACATCATTGTTGTCAATCCGGCTTTATAAGATTCGCCACTAGCCACTCGCCCAGCTCTCTGCCAATTATCCACCACTGTCTCCCCAACTCTAAGTACCGCTTCTGTACTGGCAAAGTTTGAAGCTAATTGAACAACTAAGCTAGTGTATCCTGCCTCATCAGAATAACAAACACCACCTTGGCCATCACTTACAAATTTTCTTCCGTCGGTCAACACCATCCCCATAACCTGTTCTACACTCGAAACTCCATTAAAAATATTTCTTGCCACCCCCATTCCCGGTATTTCTGCCAACACCCAACCACCTGTCACCCCGCAAGTTGTCACCAGAGAACTCAAAGTTCTCTCGTTTTTACTCCCTCGCTCTCTCTTGTCTGTGGCAACCATCTCAACTAATGCAAATCATAATTCGCCACCATCATCACCGGATCCCTTCCTGAAGGATCCGAATAAGTCGCCGATACTGTCGATGGACTACTTGGATTTACCTCCAATTTCAACACTCTTTCATGCCCATCATCAGCAAAACCAACATCAATAAAAACTAATCTCGGACAAATAGAGTGCGATTTCCACCTCTCATCCCCCCTCCAAGGTGAATGGCCCAAAACAACCACCTCTACCAAAGCCCTCGGATCATTAGGATACCTCTGAGCCATCTGTTCATTCAGTTGCTCTCTAACTTTATGTACTAACCCCGGGTTTTCGGCTACGGCAAACCAGGGCTCTCTAATCCAAAGAGGGTTCAAACCACCATCATCAGCACTAGCCCCATACATCTCACCAATCGCCACCATATCCTTTTTTCTCAATGCTATCTGCATTTCCAACAACAGAGCCACGCCCACCTTCCCTTTGAAGCAACTATCTTTCTTAAGCTTAGTCATTTCTACCAAGTTTCCCGCCTTATCAACTGGCAATCCTGCATGTACAGCAAAATGACCATTTATGTTAACAAAAACTCTGCCATAATCTTCCACAAACTTAACCCATTCTCTTAAAATCTGAAACCGAGGGTCTGTTTTTAATTCTGAAGATATCTGTACGATCGTTTTTTGAAACTCTTCAAAATCATCTCCAAAACCAACCGGAAGATTGTATCCACAACTCCTAATAGTTGCGTCGCCGTGGCCATATTTTGGATGCAACCAGTTAAAAAGGGCCTTCTCGTCTCCACTCATCGCCATCATCATCATTGGATCATGGTTACCAATCAAATAAACCGCCCTGCCAGATTTAACCATCTCCATTGTCTCTTGCATCGCTCTCGCAATCTCAGCCCCTCTGTCTGGCACTTCTTGAACCATTACTAACTCACCCCCCGTAGCTCCATCCAACATCCTTCCAAAAGGCGACCCAGGTAAACCTCCATGATTATCGGGTAGTAAAAGTGCCTTTTCACACCTAAACAAGTTACCCACTGCTGGCGATCCATTGGGTCTGTAAAAATCTAGTTGTGGCCTAACAACTGCTTCATTTATAACTACTCCCGGTTTCACCGAACCTTCAATCACACCCCCCTTTCTTTGCGCCTCCTTAAGCGCCAGAAAATCGCCAATGGTCATTGTCCGACTAGTTACTCTTTCTTCTACTGGTCTTGAAATATCAGCACAAAACAACACCACCTTATTATTAAACACTCCACCATATGTCCAATTTGAAACTTCACCCCCAGCGCTATCAATCTGATATCTACTATTCATTCTGCCTCTAATCGCGTTATCTGAAATATTGTTCTCCTGGCGAAACTTAGTTCCACTGGCCAAACGATAATAAATTTCTCCATCATCGTCAAACTTTGCCAACAATACCGAGTCTTGAACAGTCAACGATCTGCTTACCAAAACCCAATCGCCTCTTCCATCAGCTTGAAACCTTAAAGGGGGTTTCAGTGGCGACTCTTGGTCCATCATGCTAATTCCTTCTCGTGGTGGAGCCACATAGGCTGCCGTCGCCATCGCATCCAACTCTCCTTGAGTACTAGGACTAACAAGAAAACGCTGTACATCACCCACTCCCACTCTATCTGTATTACCCATAAAGTAACACGATTATAATATAAACCACATGAACTTTCTCTACTGTCTTCTCTTTTTTCTCACCCCTCTCCTCTATTCCCCCCTAAATTCCGAGCTTTTTGAAGTCCCCAAAATGTATTTTGTTTATATTGCCACCCTTACCATTCTTACTTTACATCTTTATGGCTGGATTAAAGGTAAGAACCACCTCCTTCGCTCCACCCTTCTCACCATTCCCCTTCTTTTGTTTTTAACTTCCCAAGTTATTTCTACTATTTTTTCCATCGACATTCACACTTCACTTTTTGGTTACTATTCCCGCCTCAATGGTGGCCTAATTTCCACTGTCTGTTTTGTTCTTCTCTATTTTATTTTGTCTGTTCACATTACCGAAGAATTAAAATCCAAAATTATTAATTATTCCCTAATCTCTGGATTTATAGTTTCTCTCTATGGCATAGCCCAACACTTTGGCATTGATAAAACCTACTGGGTTCAGGATGTTCAATCACGAGTTTTCTCCACTTTCGGCCAGCCCAATTGGTTATCCGCCTATCTCTGCCTCCTCCTCCCCTTTTCTCTCTTTAAATTTCTAAATTCAAAGAGTTTTATTAATAAATCTTATTTCTTAGCTCTTAGTTCTTGTTTCTATTTTTGTCTTCTCTCTACCAAATCCAAAACCGGCATCCTCACCGCCCTTGTTTGTTTGTTTTTATTTTTTGTCCTTTCTCTAATTCAAAAACAAAAAAATAAGCTTTCACTTTTCACTTTTTACTTTTTACTTTTGACTCTAACTCTCATCATCAACAATCCCATCAAAGACCTCGTGTTCCCTTCTAAAACCGGATCACCGATCACTAATCACGAGTCACAAAACATCAATATCACTCCTAGTCAGGATATTCGCAAAATCGTCTGGCAAGGCGCTTTCGATCTCTGGCGCCACTACCCACTCTTTGGCACCGGTGTCGAAACCTTTGCTTATTCCTATTATTGGACCAGGCCTTCGTCTCACAATCTCACCTCCGAATGGGATTTCCTCTACAACAAAGCCCACAACGAATATCTTAATTTTTCCGCCACCACCGGCACCTTCGGCCTCCTCACCTATCTTATTCTTATTTTTTCTATTCTATATTTATTTCTCAAATTACCGATTACCAATTACCGATTACCAATTACCATTTCTTTCTTGTCAATTCTCATCACCAACCTCACTGGCTTTTCCATCGTCATCACCTCTCTCTACCTCTTTCTCCTCCCCGCCCTCGTTCTAAATGAAAATAATCGACCATCGACGATCGACGATCGACGATCTTTTTTGTTTTTAGTCTTAATTATCCCCTTATTTCTCTTACTCCAAATTTCCAAATTGTTTTTGGCCGATATCTGTTTTGCCAAAGCCTCAACTCTTGACTCCCAAAACCAAATTCAACCTGCCTTGACTCAAATTATTTTAGCTCTAAAACTATCGCCAAACGAACCGGAATATTTAATCTCCGCCGGCTCAATTACCGCTAAGTTAGCCGTCGCCATTTCTAATCCGGAGTCAAAAAAGCTCTATTCCAGTCAATCCCTTCAATTCACCCAACTCGCCCTAGAAATCTCTCCCGCCAATACTAATTTTTGGAAGCAATCAGCCCAAAATTATTTTTATCTCTCGGCCCTCGACCCTAAAATGATCTCTGCCTCAATTAATAGCCTAGAGCAAGTCGTTAAATTAGCCCCCACCGACGCCAAAAGCTTTTATCTCCTAGGCTACTTTAACGAACTTAATAAAGACGAAACCACCGCCACTAAATACTATCAACAAGCCATTGCTCTCAAATCCAACTACGACCACGCCCTTTTTAATCTCGGCAAAATCTACTTTAATCAAAAAAAATACTCCGAAGCCCGTCAACTATTTGAATCTACCCTCAAATTTGCCCCCACCAACATTGATGCTCAAAAGTACCTCGACAAAATCAAAAAATCTAACATCTAAAATCTAGGATCTAATATCTCTTTTTTAGTTTCTCCTTCCCACCAATACAACTTTCCCCCGTCCCGCTTTATATGGTCAATAAACAAAATCCCATCCAAATGATCTGCTTCATGTTGCCAAACAATCGCCTCAAACCCTTCCAACACCTTTTTCCTCGTACCAAGTTCCTTACTCCTAATTTCATCCCACTCCACCTCTATCTTTAAATATCTCTTCACTGTGCCGTAATAATTGGGAAACGACAAACAACCTTCCAGAAAATCTTCCGACTCATCCTTGTTTTTTATAATTCGAGGATATGTCTTTTCTCCCCAAAATTTGGTAATTTTTGGATTAATAAAAACTTCCGTCTTTTTTTTACTCAAATTTTTCAATCCAAAAAACCTGCCCGCCGACCCAATTTGAGTAGCCGCCAGCCCCGCCCCATTTTCACTCTTTAATAAAATCTCCTTCAACTCATTAATTTCACCAAGCAGTTTCTCGTCAACCGCCTTAACTTCTTTCGTTTTAGTTCTCAAAATTGGGTCAGGATAAGTCAAAATTCGTCTCACGCCTCTATTTTAACAAATCCGATATAATTAGCCCATGAATTCAATTATTTTTTTTGGCTCATTCCAACACTATTCCGTCCTCACTCTCGACCTTCTTGCCCAAAGCCACCAATTCGATATTATCGGCGTTGTCACCACCCCGCCCCGCCCCGGCGACAAATTAGTTCTCACTAAAAACCCCACTCAAATTTACGCCGAAGACAACAAAATCCCATGTTTTCCCCTCGAAACTCTTGATCAAATCCCATCGAGTTTGACTCGGCCCGATTTTATTTTAGTTTCAGGGTTTGGAAAATTGATCAACGAAAAATGGCTCAATTTCTCCAAGGTTATGGCTATCAACATTCATCAATCTCTCCTCCCCAACTACGCTGGTCGTTTCCCAGTCGAGTGGGCCATTATCAATGGCGAATCTGAAACCGGCATTACCTTTATCAAGATGTCAAGCCAATTCGATCGTGGCGAAATTATCGCCCAATATCCCATTCCCATAATACCCACCGACACCCGTGAGGCTCTCTATGATTCTCTTTACTGTTTGGCTGGCCAAAAATCACTCGAACTTCTTCCCCAAATTGCCACCGGTAATTATCATCTTGCTCCCCAGGATCTAGGATCTAACATCCAACATCTAATCTATGCCCGTCAAATCACTCGCGACGATGGCTTCATCGATTGGCAGTTTTTTCAAAAATATCTAAATAATCACCAAATTATTCATCCCAAATTCAATACTGATCTCGACCATCTCTTTCGCGCCTTCGTTCCCTGGCCTGGAATCTGGACGATTACTCCCAAAAAAGAGCGTTTGAAAATCACAAATCTCGAACCACTAATTGTCCAAATTGAAGGCAAAAAACCAACTTCTTGGGATACTATAAAATCAAATTTTGATACTATTTGATACTCAAATTCATCGGCAACGTCGGGATTATCTCTCAATCGATCTTTTATAGCTCATCTTGATTTTTGAATTCATTTTAGTTAATTCTACCCTAAAAATAGGATTTTATTATTTTGACATTTATTATATTTTCTGTCTAAATTTTATCAAAGGAGGAAACAAACATGCCAGTCAAAAAAGTAAAAAAGGCCGTTAAAAAAGTGGCCAAAAAGAAAACCGTTAAAAAAGCTAAAAAAAAGTAGTCCTTGTCTTTTTTAATCCTTAAACTCCGGCCTCAGGTCGGAGTTTTTGGTTGGCTCCCATATCCCTTTTCACTCTCTTGATACACTTTGTGCAAAAATCACCGGAAACTTCACCCTCTTTTACTTTTATTGTCACCCGCTGAACATTGGCCTTGTAGCTTTTTGGGGTTCGATTTTGGGCGTGAGAACGGTTGCGCAAAATAACCGTCCCCTTACCGCACAATCCACAGACTCTTCTCATGTCGTATACTATAACACAGCCTTTCTTGTTTGGCCATATTACAAAAACCCATCATGCTAAACCCACTTTCTCTCATCATTCTTGTTGTCGCCATTACTGTCCATGAATTTGCCCACGCCCTAGTCGCCGATCGTCTAGGCGACCCAACTCCCAGAAGTCTTGGCCGACTGTCTCTCAACCCTCTTCGTCATCTCGACCCAATTGGAACTTTAATGCTTATTATCGCCCACTTTGGTTGGGGTAAACCGGTTCAAATTGACCCCTATAATTTCCGCTCCCCCCGTCGCGATGAACTTTTAGTTTCTCTGGCCGGCCCCGGCAGTAATTTGCTTCTTGCCCTACTAGCCGGACTTTCAAATAATTTTCTCCCTTCCTCTCTTACTCCCATTCTTTATGTTTTTGCTCTTATCAATATTTCTCTTGCTCTCTTTAATCTCCTCCCCTTGCCCCCCCTCGATGGTTCTAAAATTTTTCTTAATCTTTTACCTTTGGAATCTTCCCTAAACTGGGAAGAAAGCTTGGGCCGTTACGGCCAACTTATCCTCATCTTTCTCTTCATCCTCCCCTTTGGTTCCAGCAACATTCTCTCCCTCATCCTCTCCCCTCCCACCACCTTCCTCCTCCATCTGCTTTTCTAGAGAGAATTAACTGTTGACAGAAAATTTACACCAGTATACCTTTATACTATGAACACCACTAAAACAGCTATTATTGCTCTCGTTATCTGCTTTATTTCTCTTACTACTGTTAACCTCATCGATCAAACCAAGAAAGGGGGTATTCTCGGTCTGACCATCACCAATCCAATACCAACTCCCACTCCAACACAAACTGTCTATCCAACCACAGCCATCAGACCCACCAACACTCCAACCCCAACTTCAAATATTCCCAAAAAATGTCAGAGTGATTTTGACTGCGATTACAGAGGTGGGGAGATGTGTATAAATAACATTTGTGTCATTGCTCGCCCTTTCCCAACTACATATCTAACACCAACACCAGTTACCATAGGACAATCAGTCCCTTGTTCCGTCATTATGGCTTTTATTCAAAATGATTGTCTAGAAAAACCAAGCTCATGTATTAAACTATTGGAGACAATTAGACCTTTCTGTCCAACAGCAATCATACCGACTCCACCAGTTTCCATTATGCCTACCCCTCGTGTTTCTGCTATGCCAACACCACAAGTTTCCATTATGCCAACCCCAACTCCAGCAAGTATTTCCTGTGACAAGATAAAGTTACAGAAATACAATGTTCGGGGGAATTGTGGTGCCGATAATTATCACTATCTCGATATAGAATGTACCGATGGTTGGCAAGAAACTATGGGTGGACCAACTAGTTGTAAGCCACTAAGTCTTTGGAAAGCCTATGCTAGCAATGTCTGTGCTAATCGCCCAATCACCTGTCGCTAATGTGTTAAAATAAAAGGCCTACCAGAAGGTACAAAATCCTAAGAGGGTGTTTTTTCTAGCTAACCCTTGAAAATGGAGGACGCGTTCTCGATCCGTTTTACGTTTCGAGATAGTTCTCCCCACGTTCTGTTCTTTAGCGTGGAAAAGCCGCTATTGGGAAACACTTTTGGTGGGCATTTCTTTTAAAAGCTCCTGCCAAACCTTCTCTAAACTTCCCTCATTTGTTCTCGCTTCTTTTTCAATCGTCGCCGTAAACTTTTGATTGTACTTTTCCGGATCTTCCAAATACTCCATCATAAAATCACCTAATTCTCCACTTTTTTCTTTAATCCATCCCAATTTCTTTTTTCTAATTATGTCAAGATTTCCATCTTCTTGGCCACTGATATGCATCATTGCCACAAACGGCTTTCTGGCTGCCACCACATCAAATAAAAAGTTTGGCCCGGCTTTTCCAAAGACTATATCCACCCCAGCCAGGACCTCAGCGATATTTTCAATCCAACCGTAATTAACAATCTTTACTAAATTATCTTTTTTAACTTTCCGATAGAGTTTGTCGAATTCAGTTACCAAATTAAGAGCCAACTTATCTGTCCCGGCATTAAACACCATTCCCACCGGTCTCTTAACCACCATTAAAGCTGGTAATATTTTTGGTAAGGCACTATTTCCCAAACTTCCCCCTCCCACAAAAATTACCGGCCGGTCATCCTCAATTCCCAGCTTCTTTCTGGCCTCAACTTTATTGTATTTCTTAAACATCTCTTCTCGAGTCCACCAGCCAGTTGCTAAGACATTTTCCTTGGCCACACCATATTTCGGCGCCAATTCTACTCCCACTTTGTCATACACGATATGTTTATCAGCTCCTGTCACATAAGAAATCGGGTTTATTGTCCACGGATCAGCCACGATTGTCCACAGCTTCCACGTTAATCCCCTATCATTCTCTTTCCATTTAGCCAGTGAATTACTATGAAGAAAATAGGCCGAAATTATCAAATCAGGTTTATACCACTTGACCGTCTTTTGCAAACCGGGTAAATTCCGCACCGACATCTCCCTAAACAATTCTCTGGCTGTTTCATTGTGCATCAGCCGATGAGCCACAATATTACTACTTGGCCAATACTTATAAATAAAGTTGTAAGCATCAAAGCCAATTCCTATATTAGCCTTTACTTGAACAAATTCGACTTCAATATTACCTTCTTTCTCTCTTGCTTTCAAATAACCATAAATTGATTTAGCAATCGACCGATGCCCCCAAGGTAACTCGTCAGTCAATACTAAAACTTTCTTTTTCACTCTCCTATTCTACTCTACCCACCTCCTCTTGTTATAATTAGCCAGTTTCACACCCACGTCATCGCGCCGCGTCCGGCTCAGACGGAAGGCCAAAGGCCGTGGCGATCTCATTGAGATTGCTTCGTCTCCCGATAGCTATCGGGATCCTCACAATGACGTTGGAATCTTGCCTGAATAGCTCTCCGGTATGGAACCGGAGTGGGGCTAAACCCCACAGTTTCGTCCAGGGGACGACCCCGATCACAATATCGGGGAGACAGAGCAGTCCGAAGGCTTTCGGACAGGTCGTCGCAATTTTACAATTAGCCTGAATAGCTCAGTTGGTAGAGCAAGCGTTTTGTAAACGCTAGGTCGTCGGTCCAAGTCCGACTTCAGGCTCAAAAGAATTTTTTACTCCCCCAGCTTTTTGACAACTTCCAAACCTAAATAGGCGCATTTTTTGCGTGCCGGAGTGAGCTCTACTCCCATCATTTCCTCAACCTCTTTGCCACTCATTTTTTTAATCTCACTTAATTTTTTCCCTTTAATTTTATCCAAAAGCAAATCGACTGCCGCCATCGAAATGGCGCACCCACCCCCGTCAAATTTTATTTCAGTAATCACCCCGTTTTTTATCTCCGCTGAAATCAAAAGTTTATCGCCACAGAGCAAATTAGCCTCACTTGCCTCAATCCCTTTAATCTTTCCCCTGTTCTTCGGATTTTGATACCGATCAATAATTAAATCTCTATATATATCATCCATATTTTTATTTAGAAATTAGATATTAAAAATTTTCTTAACTGCTTCCAGTCCCTCAACTAATTTATCTATATCTTCTTTGGTATTATAAATCCCCAAACTTACCCGTGTCGTTGCCTCTACCCCCAGCGCTTTATGAAGTGGCATAGCGCAATGATGCCCTGCTCGCACACATACTCCCCTGTCAGCCAGAATTTGGGCCACATCGTGTGGATGAACTCCGGCGATCTCCATCGCCACTATTCCGCTTTGCCACGCCGAAAAAGTTTTAATACCGGCAACTTTTTCTAATTTAAACCTTAAATAAGCCGTTAATTCCTCCTCATGTTTTTTGATTTTAGTCATTCCGATTTTTTCTATAAAATCGACTGCCACTCCCATCCCAATAGCTTCGGCAATCGGCGGTGTGCCCCCCTCAAATTTCTCCACCCCACTGGAAAATGTGCTTTCCAGAAGCCCCACTTCAGCAATCATCCCCCCGCCAAATTTAATCGGTTCCATCTCCTTATATCTTTCTTCTTTTGCCCACAACACTCCAATTCCTGTCGGTCCATACATTTTATGCCCTGAAAATGCATAAAAATCACACCCCAAGTCCTGCAGGTCAACCGGCCTGTGAGCCACTGCCTGGGCTCCGTCCACCACCACCACTATTTTCGGATTTATTTTTCTCGCCTCTTCAATTATTTTTTTAATTGGATTAACTGACCCGGTCACATTACTCACCTGCGTTATCGCCAATAGTCTAGTTTTTTTATCAATAACTTTTCCAAAATTCGTAACTCGTAACTCGTAATTGTTAACTGTCATGAATTTAAGTCTTAAATTTTTGCGCTTTACCAACTCTTGCCATGGAATTAAGTTAGAATGGTGTTCCATTTCTGTTACCACTATTTCCTCACCTTCTACTAAATTTTTATCTCCCCACCCCCTGGCCACCAAATTTATTGCTTCAGTTGTCCCACCAGTAAATATTACCTGCCCATCCTGTCCACCAATAAACTTCCGCAGTTTTTCTCTCGACTTCTCATACTCCTCCGTTGCCATTTCTGATATTCCATAAATCCCCCGATGAATATTAGCGCTATATTTAGTGTAATACTCCATCATTTTATCGAGCACTATTTGGGGCTTCAACGTCGTCGCCCCGCTGTCCAAGTACACCAAATCTGGATTGTTTTTAAAGATGGGAAAAAAATGTTTGTAATTTTGGAAATTGGTCATTGTCACCATAATTTTACGCCAAGAAAGCTTCAATCAACAACTTAACTGCTAATTCTCTAGTTAACCCCCTACTAGTTAAATAGAATAATTGTTCCTGGTCTATTTGCCCTACACTGGTCGCATGGCCGGCCTTTACTTCATTACTTTCAATCTCCAATTCCGGGATCACCACCGCTCTAGCTCCAACCCCCATAAGCAACACCCTCTGTTCTAAAAAAACATCAACATCGGCAATATTCTTGCCGATGACTATTTTACCTTTCATTTCCAAATATCCACCTTCTTCCACCACCGCCCTCATCACCAGTCTTTTTTTTATGTTGGATTTATTTATCCGCCAAATCTTAGCAACACCTTTGCTTTCTAACTTTCCGACTTTCAACTTTATAACTTGTTGTCTCATCCCAAACTTCCCTCCATTTGTAACCCTATAAGTCGGTTTAATTCCACTGCGTATTCCATTGGTAATTCTTTAACTATCGGCTCCATAAAACCATTAACAATCATCGTCTCCGCTTCTTTAGGGGAAAATCCTCTCGACCGCAAATAAAATAATTGCTCTTCACCGATTTTACTCACCGTTGCCTCATGTTCCACAATCGCCTCACTTTCCAATACTTTATTGGTCGGATAGGTGTCACTTCGAGATTTTCCATCCAAAATCAAAGCATCACACATCACCTTACTTCTGGCATTTTTCGCTCCCGGACTAATTTGGATTAGCCCCCGATAACTACTTCTCCCCCCCTTCATACTTATCGATTTGGCCGTAATCCGACTAGTTGTGTTTGGCTTCAGATGAATACATTTTCCTCCATTATCAAGATTTTGCCCTTTCCCTGCCACTGCCATCGATAAAATTTCTCCCCGCGCCCCTTCGCCCGCCAGCACCACAGCTGGATATTTCATTGTCACCTTACTTCCCAAGTTGCCATCCACCCACTCCATTAGTCCGTTTTCTTCCACCCAAGCTCTTTTGGTCACCAGATTGTAAACATTGGTCGACCAGTTTTGAATAGTAGTATAGCGACACTTACCGCCCTTCTTAACTACTACCTCCACCACTGCCGCATGTAAACTATCATCAGAATAAATTGGCGCCGAACACCCCTCCACATAATGCACCTCTGCCCTTTCATCCACGATTATTAGTGTTCTCTCAAATTGGCCCATATTGGCCGAATTTATCCGAAAATACGCTTGAAGCGGTAGCCCTACTTTAATATTCTTTGGCACATAGATAAACGATCCGCCCGACCAAACTGCCGAATTTAGAGCCGCAAATTTGTTGTCGCCAGACGGTATTATTGTCCCAAAATATCTCTTCACCATTTCCGGATATTTTAAAAGCGCTTCATCCATCCCACAAAATATAATTCCTTTCTTCTCCAAACTTTTTTTCAAACTGCCATATACCACCTCTGACTCATATTGTGCCTTTACTCCCCCCAAATATTTTTTCTCCGCCTCGGGAATTCCGATTTTGTCATAGGTATCCCTTATTTCTTTTGGTAAATCGTCCCAACTCCTCTCCACCTTTTCGTTTGGCTTAAGATAATAATATATTTCCTCAAAATTAATTCCACTTAAATCTGCCCCCCAAGTTGGCATCGGCTTTTCCAAAAAGATTTTATATGCCCTCAGCCGAAAATCTCTCATCCATTCCGGTTCTTGTTT
This sequence comes from Candidatus Shapirobacteria bacterium, assembly GCA_041665485.1. Taxonomy (GTDB): domain Bacteria; phylum Patescibacteriota; class Microgenomatia; order UBA12405; family UBA12405; genus JBAYFX01. Next base: position 379,538 of record JBAYIT010000001.1, on the reverse strand, counting down.
CTTGGCCGATATCTGCTCCACCACCCCTTGATCCAAACCCTTTTTGGCCCTAAAAACATAAGCTTTATTTTTCATAGCCATCTCTTTCAATTTCTTCCGTTAGTTCCCATCCTCCCGTTCTTTCAATTTTTCCTGCTTTCAAAATTGCCACTCTATCTGGTTTCAAATACTTCAAAATCCGGCTGTAATGAGTAATTACCAACACTGCCATTTTTCTATTTTTTACCTCGTCTACAACTACTTGAGTCACTCTTTTTAGGGCATCAACATCAAGCCCCGAATCAATTTCATCCAAAATTACCAACTTTGGCTCCAGTACTAGCATTTGCAAAATTTCCATCTTCTTTCTTTCCCCGCCCGAAAAACCATCATTCAGTCCCCGCTTTAACAATTCCCCACCTATCCCTAGATTCTCCACCTTCTTCTCGATCCACTTTCTAAACTCCATCACCCCCAAACTTTTTGGGCTTTCTACTTTTCGGACTTTATATAAATTCCACAAGAATCTATTCACCGACAACCCGGGAATCGCCACCGGGGATTGATTGGCCAAAAAAATGCCAAGATGGGCTCTTTCTTCCGGCTTCAAATCACTAATATCATTTTTGTTCCATAAAATTTTACCTGTATTTGGGTATTTTCCTGCCAAAGTATAGGCTAAAGTTGACTTACCACTCCCATTTGGCCCCATCACCGCCACCACCTCTCCATCTTTGATTTCCAAATTAAGACCGGCCAATACCTTCTTCCCTTCAATTTTGACTTCCAAATTTCCTATTTTCAACACTCCTTATTCTACCACTTCAACTACAAGTGTAGTATGTTTAAATCTGCTAAAATAGCCTTTGACATGCCTGGATAGCTCAGTTGGTAGAGCATCCCCTTGGTAAGGGGAAGGTCAAGGATCCGAGTTCCTTTCCAGGCTCTTTTCATCTTGGAGGGCATTGCCCTCCGAAACCTGGGTGTAGGAGGGTGGGCAGGACGGTAATGCGCCAGTTTTGAAAACTGGTGTCCGTAAGGACTAACAGGTTCGACCCCTGTACCCTCCGCCAATCTGCTACCATCTTTATGTGAACGATCTTAATCAACTAATTAAGAAAAATACCTGGGCGATTATTCTTCTAGCAATCACCGTTAGCCTTATTTTTCCTGTTCTTGGCCAAGAAATCAAGCCCTACCTCAACTATCTTCTGGCTGTCATGATGTTTTTAAGTTGCCTTGACCTCCAAATCAAACAAATCATTGATGGCTTTTCCGACCTCAAATCTCTTGCCTTAGTCATAACCATCGTCCACCTCGTTTCTCCTTTAATTATTTTTCTCTTAAGAGACCTCTTTTCTCCACCAATTTTTCTTGGCCTGATTTTGGCTGCCTCCATCCCTGCCGGCCGTAGTTCTGTCTTTTTAAGCCTTATTTATGGTGGTATTCCCATCAAGGCCCTAATTGCTTCCACCACTAGCAACCTCCTTTCTCCAATTTTGGTCCCGGCCATTGTCTATCTTTTTGCTCATCAAGTTGTTAGTTTGCCCTTGGCCAGCATGTCACAAACCATTTTTTTCATGGTTCTAATACCACTCATTTTAGGCTATTTATTTGGCAAAACGCGCCCCGGCCAAAAACTTTCCTCTTACACCTCATCTCTCTCCACCCTAATTCTTTTCCTCATTATTTTGGGTATTCTTTCCCCCATCAAAACTGTTATTTCTGAAAACCTCACTCTAACTCTTGGGTTAACTGTTTTTATTTCCATTCTCACTGTTATTAATTTTTTTCTTGGCACAACCCTCAAGAATTCTTTTCCCGAAAAAATTACTTACGGCCTAACCTCAGGTTACAAAAACTACACTATGGGCACCATTCTTGCCCTAACTGTCTTTTCTCCCTTAGTTGCCCTTCCCTCAATTGCCTACACCATCAGCAATAATCTTCTCCTTATTCCTCTTCAATTTCTTCACCGTTGGCCCAGAATTGCTCCCCACCACCAACACAAACACAAAAACCTAATCGCTCTCTTTATTGGCTTAGCCATCACTTTTGTCTTATTCAAAAGTTCTATTTTTGCCAATCTAACTCCCCATCTTGGTAGACTTGGTTATCTTTCTGCCTTTCTCGCCGGAAGCCTTTTCGCCTCCACCTTTACTGTCACCATTGGTGCTCTACTCATTGCCAACATTGCCCCCACCCTCAACCCTCTCATTCTCATCATTGTTGGCGCCCTTGGTGCTGTCACCACCGATCTTCTCATCTTCAAGCTCGTCCGTCATAAGGCTGAAGCTCACGTCAGCCCCATTTACAAACTTTTTCCTCACCACCAACATATCCGAAAAATTCTCCATACGAAATTTTTTGGTTGGACACTCTCCCTTGTCGGCGCCATTATTATCGCCTCTCCCCTCCCCGATGAATTAGGTATTAGCCTCATGGGCCTCTCGGCCATCAAAAATCGCCAGTTTTTTCTTATTTCTTATCTATCGCACACTCTCGGTATCTCTACCCTTCTTGCCTCCCTCTCTCTCTTTACCTAACCCCCGCGTGCTATATTTGAATTGAGAGGTTATATTTTTATTGATTGCGAAATAACGATTTTTCAACCCGCAGCGAACGGTCCAGCATACAGCGGACCCCGAAGGTAGCGAGGATTGCAAAAATCAGTTATTGAGCAATAAAAAAGCATGAACATTCAAATCCTCGGCGATAACATTTCTCTTTCCTCCAAAGTTAAAAAGCTAATCGACAACAAAATTAATCTCAAATTAGAAAAACTTTTGACTGATTTTGCCCCTGATTTAAAAATCGCCTCCATGAAAATCACTAAAGACAAAATCGGCCATTTTACCGTCAACTTTGACATGAATCTTCCCGGCAAAGAAAGCCTTTTTGCCTCTACTTCCCACATTAATCTCGAAAGCGCTCTCATCGATCTAAGCCAACAAATCGAGAAACAAATCAAGCGCTATAAACAAACATTGGTTAACTACTCACTTTCATGATTCCTCTCTTCTATCAACTTATCGAGGCTTATCAACCTCACTATTCTCTACCCATGCCCACCCCAATCGCTCTAGTTCAAAACATTGAAACACCTCAGGTCTTGGGCATCCAAACGACGATCGATGATCGACGACCTAACTCCGTAATTCATGGCATTGGCGGTATTCAAGAAAACCAGCAGATTATCACCATTGCCGTTTTGGGCGACTCCATGATCGATACCCTTGGGCCAGACATCTCCAGCTTAGAAACCGCCCTCGAACAATATTTCCCCAATAAAAAATTCAAGATTATTAACTATGGCGTCGGCGCCTCTAATATCGAATACGCTCTCCACCGGCTCAAAAATAATTATCAATATAAAGATCAGGATTATCCTTCCCTCCTCTCTCTCAACCCAGATATCATCGTCGTTGAATCATTTGCCTACAACAATTTTGGTAATACTCAATCCGGTTTTGATCGTCAATGGCAAGCTCTAAGCAATATTACCTCTACCATCCAAAAAGAATTACCTGCCACCAAAATCGTTCTCACTGCCACCATTGCCCCTAATTCTCTTAATTTTGCTTCTGGCATTAAAGATATTCATCTCACCAATCTCGAAAAAATAGAAAAGACCAAAACCATCAGGGCCTATCTTCAAAACATCATTAATTTTGCTCAATCACAAAAATTCCCCCTAGCCAATGCCTTCACCAATAGCCTCAAAAACGACGAAGGCCTTCCCGAACTTATCTCCAAGGCCGACAACCTCCACCCCTCCGAACTCGGCGCCCAATTCTTCTCCGACACCCTGGCCAAAACCCTTTTCGACAACAAAATCATCGAAACCTTAGAATTTAAAAATTAAAAATTTCAAATTTAAAATTTTGTAGTACAATACCCTCATGGCCAAAGGCGAAAAATCAAAAAAAACACCACGAATTTTACTAGCTCTCTTATGTTCTGTTTGTGGCGCTCAAAATTATCTCACCCAAAAGAACAAGACCAACACTCCCGACAAGCTCAAATTCATGAAATACTGCAATTGGTGTAAAAAGCGTACCGAGCACAAAGAATCGACTAAATTGAAATAAGTTGGCCATGCTAACTAGTCTTTATATCTCTCCTCTCGAATCCTGTAACCTTGCCTGCAAATACTGCTACACCCGCAAGACTAAAAATATCCTCACCAACAAGCAAATTCTAGGTTTTGTTAAAAGATATCGTTCCTATCTAACATCTAAAAACCAAAATCTAGGATCTATTACTTTTTGCGGTGGTGAAGTCTTCACTCTTAAAAGCTTTCCCTGCCTCGTCAATAATCTCCTCAAACTTGGCATATTTATCACCATTATTACTAATGGCACTATCGACCAACTCGATAAAATCAATGATCCTCAAAACTGCCAGCTTCTGGTCTCTCTTGATGGCCCCAAGGAAATTCACGACAAAAATCGCGGGGGGGGCAATTTTGCCAAATCTATCGACTTTATCAACCACGCCCTTTCCCTCGGCTTCCCCGTTGGTATCTTTTTTCTAATTACTAAAGATTCATATAAGTATAAGGACTCTTTTCCCAGATCACTGATTACCGATTACCGATTACCAGTTACCGTTACCTATCTCACCGACCGTTTAGGCTCTCTCACTCCCGCCCAAGTTATCAACATTAAACAAAATTACCCCACTTTTCCAGGAAAAAATTTAGGCTGCTCCCAAATCTCTCTTCAGTCAAACGGCCTAATTTATAGTTGTTGCGAATCCCCTATTTCTATCGGCAAACTCTCCGATCCAATTAAAAAAATAGTTACTGATTTTTCAAATTTACTTTCCACTTGTCAAAACTGCAAACTATTTAATAATTTTGAAATTAATAAATTTGAACATTCATTGAAAATTGAAAATTGCGAAGCGAAGCGAAGTCCGTCTCAGACGGAGAAATTAAAAATTTCCTGTTCCGGTTGTTGTGATCCAAAATATAATTGTGGTTATTCTCAAGACCTCCACCTACCCTCCTGCCAAGATGTTATAAAATACTTTTCTTGATTTTAAAATTTAAAATTTAAAATTTTTTTCAATGTCCCCTCAAGAGATTCGTCAGCAATTATTAAAATTTACCAGGGAATATTTTTGGGCTAACGGTTTTATTGAAGTCGACCCGCCCATCCTTCTACCCTCTCTCCCAATCGAACCAGATATTTACTCATTTTCCACCATTTGGCAACACAATAAGCAAAAGTTATATTTAGCTACTTCTCCTGAATCTACCCTAAAGAAGATTTTAGCCACTCAAAAACAAAATTGTTTTGCCATTTCTAAGTCTTTTCGCGACCTTGAAGCCAGTGGCCCTCTTCATCAACCCGAATTTACCATGCTCGAGTGGTACGAAATCGGCCACAATTACACTGACTTAATGACTTCTACCCAAAACTATATTACCCACTGCTTTAATAAAATAAAGAGTATTCGAACACTAAAGATACCCAATGCTCCTTGGCCCCGAATTCCCCTCGCTAAACTTTTTGCCAACAAGGGCTTTTCTCTCCCCAAAAACGAGCCGGATCTCAATCAAATTTTTCTAAACCATATCGAGCCAAAACTCCCCCTCACTCCTATTTTTATTACTGACTACCCTGCCTTCATGTCACCATTAGCCAAACCAAAAAATAATCTGGCAGAACGTTTTGAACTCTATATTAATGGCATGGAAATTGCCAACGGCTGTACTGAAAACACCGACCCCAAACTAATCGAAGAAAATTTTGCCACCGAAACCAATTTTCGCCTTCAAAACAATCTCCCCATCCACCGCACTAATCCCAATTTCGCCATCAATTCAGCAAGCCTACCCACTCCTATCGCCGGCGTCGGCCTCGGTTTCGACCGGCTTGCCATGCTCCTCTCCGGCGCCAATACTATTAATGATGTCGTTTATACTGTTCTTTAACCACATCGTCCGTCATTGCGAGGACTCCGAAAGCTTTCGGAGGACGAAGCAATCCCAAACGAGATCGCCACGGCCTTCGGCCTCGCGATGACGTTAGAAATTTCTGCTAAAATAAACCAATATGACTAAACCATCAGACAACACTCTCCAAAGTCCTCAAGCCACCAAACCTTTCGAGGTTCGGATTCCTCCCAAAAATCCCGGCTTCAACCAATTCAGGAAACCACAATTCAACGTCCCTAAATTCAACACTGCCTTTCGCACTCAAAGCCGTGGTTCCGGTGGAAAATAACGTCCTATAACTTGACATATAAGTAACCAGTATGTATAATCGGCGGTACCTGTTGACATATGATCACCACTACCGCTACCATTATCTCAATGCCTCGGTTAAAACCAGCTAGTCTGGATCAAAAAATTACTGTCGGCATACTTATTTTCCTCGCCTTAGTTCTCCCCTTATCTACTTTTCTTACCCAACAAAAAACTGTTTGGAAAAATAGAGCCCAAACCCCTACTCCGCAAATTTGCCCAGGAGAAAGATTCGGATCTTTTGTCTACTCCATCTATTATGGAGAATTAAACAATTCTGATGGCCAACCTCTACCTCAAGGCACCCAAGTCAAATTTTACAGTCCTCGTGGCGAATTAGTTGGTTGTGGCAGTCTTCTCAATGCTCCTGGAAAACTTGCTTACACCTACATTTACGGTCACGATCAATCCATTGATCCTTCCCTTTTCACCGGCATGTACGAAGGCGAAACACCAATCATCAAGGTTGATGAAATGGACGTTACCTCTACTCCACAAATAGTCTGGCAATTTACAAGCACCAGATAACATGTTGCTCTCACTGCTACCACCAATTCCACACCCATTCCAACACTAACAGCAACTTCCACTCCCACTCCGACATCAACCACCACCCCAATTCCATCACCAACCAACCCTTTCGGCCAGGCAATCAAACTCACCACCGTGGGGCAAGGCGTAAGTTTCCCTGGTAGCATCTACAATCTCCAAGAATTTACCGCCGAAGGCTGGATCAAAAAAGACTGCACCAACTCTCCCGATGGTACTTTTTATGCTTTCCGAAAACGAGAAAACTTCGACCTTCCCTATAATGACTCTTTCTCCTTTTTCACATACAAAGGAATCTACAACGATAACACTGGTCGTTTCATGTATGGTAGTGGAGTCCAGGCTATTACCTCCAACTCAAATTTATGCGGCCGATGGTCACACATCGCCTTGGTAAACGACCCAAACAACCAAAACAGACAGAACGGTCGCTTGTATGTTAACGGACAACTCCAAGGGTCAACTAGTACTTCTGTGCCAATCATTTACGGAAACGGCCCCTTTTATATTGGAATGTATCAACCAAACGATGCTCCATTCTATGGGAGTATTGATGAAATTCGAATCTCAAAAAACGTCAGATATGCCGCTAACTTTACCCCACCATCGACCCCGTTTGTCCCCGACGAATTCACAGTATCTCTATTCCACCTAGATGGTGATTTCTCCGACTCGGCCAACAGTCAAAACATCGGTCATGGAACTGTTGACTTTGAAGCAAGCTCCATCGCATACAATTCAAGCTCGCCAACAACACCTATTCCTACTCCTACCAACAGCCCCACCCCAACTCCAACCCCTACTTCCACCCCCACTCCCACTCCAATTCCACTCCCAATCGGTCTATCCTGCCCACTAAAAACAGTAGTTGATAAAATCGAATATCAAGGTGAACAGTTTTTAGTCCAGATGGCTTGGCCAGGACACATCGGCATTAAATATTGGTGTACTGATGGGTATTACTGGGATTACGTTGATAACAATGGCCAAACTACTGACGTCCGCTGGCAACAAATTGCCAAAGAGGATTGTGAAAAGAGAGCTCCTCACTGTTACTATCCGGTTCCAGCCGCCAGACAAATTGGCGACAGCGACCCTCAAACATTGGAATATTACAACATCACCATCACCGCCGAAGTCAAAGATTCAACTAATTCAATCATTTTTAATATCACTGGCGATCAAGTTAAAAATCTAAAACAACTCTTTGCTCTTGGCCAATCCAATAGCTCGCAACCAATAAGCTTTACTAGTAACAATCAAAGTTATCCCTCTTTTACGTCTACTATTATTGATCCTACCGCAGAAGAGTGTTTTGATCTTTTCGGTTCAACTTCAACGGCTTCTACATCTCACTCATATTTAAGCTCTTTTTGTTACGACAGCCGAATTTTTAACACCACCGCCAAAACATTGATCAACCCCACCGTTACCAATATCGATCTAACTGTTGATTATTTTGGTGCCAACAAAAAAGCCAGAGTATTATTTGTTTCAACCGCTTTCGATAAGCGTTATCGGCCTGTCAACAATCAAAACGGCCTTAATCCTTTTGGCAACCGTGTTTTCTACATTACTCACGATTTTTCAAATAATCAATTTAATAAAACAGTTTTTGAGCTTTATCCAATCACCTCCGGCATCTCTTCAGATCAAGCTGAAATGGCTTATTGGAATTATCAGCCGCCGGCAAAATATTTTTCACTTTCCTCATACCAACCTAAACCAGAAAATTCTCGTGTCACTTATGACCGTGTTAGTTATAACTACTACCGTTATACATACCCTCTAGGTCTCCCATCAGGATTTATTTCTTTTAGTAAAGATGGTGGCCCACTGCCATATACCTACACCAGAACTACTACCCGAAACTTTGCCATACCAAATTTAGTAATTACCCCTACTTCTACCCCCACCCCCAGCCCAACTCCAACAAATACACCTATTCCTACTAATACTTCAACGCCCACCTCCACCCCAACTTCAACGCCAACCAATACTCCAACTCCTACCCTAACCCCAACCCCGACTTTAACTCCAATTCCGACTAATACACCAACTCCCACAACTGCCCCGGCTATCGGTGGAGGTGGGGGTGGCTCTTCAAGTGGTGGCGGAGGTGGCGGTGGTAATTCTGGTGGTGGTGGTGGCGGTTCTTCACCTCCCGGGCCTCCGGCTCCCCCTCCCTCTCACATCACTATCATCGACACCTCCTTTCCAGTCCTTAAGCGCTACAAATATTATTCCGCCACTATCACCGGCTCTGACCCCGATAAAAAACATTACCTCTATTTTAAATTCACCAATTTACCTCGTGGCCTCTACAGCTCCTGCCGTCAATACACCGCCAAAAACGACTCTCGAAAGTTATTCACTTGTACTCTTCGTGGCTGGCCAACTAAAGCCGGCGACTACTGGACATCCCTCTCTGTTTGGGACAAACAAAAGAACACTGGCATGAAATCTTGGCCCATCAAAGTCATTCTCAAGTAATCTAGATTCGTAAATTCCTAGATTCGTAAATTCTTAGTTTTTATTTCCTCACCGGGATAATATTATTATCTCCCTTGCCCTCAAGATTAAGCACTGAAACAATCTCGCCATTGGCCGGGAGCACAAATTTAGTTGAATTTCCGCCCAACACTTGAGCCACAACATCTAATCTTTTTAATTTTTCTGCTCTTTGAGTAAAGTTCTTTTCAGCCGAATTCGCCACCACTTCAATCGCTTTAGCATCAGCTTCAGACCTCATCTTCTTGGCTGTTGCTTCACCTTCCGCTTCCAAAATTGCCGACTGTTTCTTTCCTTCCGCCTCCAATATCCTCGCTCTTTTTTCCCGTTCAGCTTTCATTTGTTGACTCATGGCATCGGTGATATCAGTTGGCGGATCAATCTTTTGTAATTCCACTTTAGTTACTTTTACCCCCCAACCATTAGTTGATTCGTCCAGCACCGCCCGCAACGAGGCATTAATACTGTCTCTGGCCGTCAATGTCTCATCCAAAGACTTGTCGCCAATTAAATTCCGCAAATTAGTTTGAGCCAAGGTTGTCGCTGCATAATCAAAATCGACAATTTCAAATTCCGCCTTAACCGGATCAACCACTTTGTAGTAAATCACTGCATCCACCACCACCGACACATTATCTTTAGTAATTACCTTCTGTGGCGCCACATTTATAACGTTCTCCCGCATATCAACCGCTATTAAACTATCGATAAATGGCATTAAAAATACCACTCCTGAATCAGCTGTGGTGTGATATTTTCCCAATCTTATTACCAACCCCTTCTCATACTGCTTTATTATCCGAAAACTTCGAAAAAGTGCAATTAGAGAAATAATAAAAACTATCAAAAACGTTGTGCTTCCAAATGCCATATTTTTATTTTTAACTTTCTAACTTTTTGAACTTTTTGGACTTTCTACTTTTTGGACTCTCAAGCTCACCCCCTCCACTGTCACCACCTCCACCCTGTCTTTTTCATACAACACCTCATCGCTCACCGCCCGCCAGTCTTCATCCATCAGTCTCACCAGCCCGGCTGTATCCGGTGTAATTGATCTAACCACCACTCCCTTCTGGCCAATTAATTTATCAATATTGGTGTGGGTGGTTGTAATTATTAATTTTGATTTCACCAACCCTCGGCCATAAGCAATATAGACAATACTCATTATAATCGCCAGGCCAATACTCAACTGCCATCCACCCCCCAACATCCCGGCAAAGCCAGAAATTATTAAAATACTTCCCCCCAGCACCAGATCAAATCCTGTCTGAATTCCCATCAACAATTCCGCCATTACCATTAGTAAACCAGCTATCACCATCACTTGCATCGGCTCCATAGCCAATTATAACACTTCCGAAACCGCCTTAACCAGCCTTTCATCCCCATTATATTCCAACAATTCCTTCTGCCAGGTTTTACTACTGATATCCACCACCGGCTCGACTCCCTTGCCCTCAATTGGCTCGCCGTCTTCCCGCAACGTCAAACTATGCACCAAAAACACGCTATAAACTTCATTTTGGTCAATCTGATTTTTGATTGGAAACACCCGCTCCACTGTTCCCCAACCTCGGGTTTTAGTTCCCACCACCACCCCAACATTATATTTTTTAACCACCGAGGCCATTAATTCTGCCGTTGATTGAGTATTTCCATTTATCAGCACCACCACCCGTTTGTATTGCACTAGGCTTTCAAGCCAGCCAGATTTGGTTTTGAAATCTTCTTTGGCTCCTTGATGAAAATATTGATAAGCATAATTATCATTTCCAATAAACGGCCCCAAAAAATAAGGCAAACCATCGATGGCCCCGCCCACATTGTCTCTCAAATCCAATATCAAGCTTACTACCCCCATCTTTCCTTTAACTTTCTCCGTTACTCTGGTTAATTCTTCCACTGTCTGTGGCGAAAATTTAGTCAAGTGGATATAAAACACCCCGCCGTCCATCAATTTATACTCCATCGTCGGCTCAACTCCGGCAATATCGTAGTTTTTCTTAGCCACTGGGTCACTCAAAATCTGATAAGCCTTTTGGGCTAATGGGTCATCCTTTTTTATTTCGCCAGCCTTCTTAATCTCCTCATCACTGGCTTTCTTGTCTACTCCCAAATCAGCATAAAAATCCTTATCTGTCTTATTATTCACGTTATCCGACAACGCTTTAGCATCCTGCTTAACATAAAGCCTTGACCTCCCCACCGGCTCCAAACTCGCCAACACCGCATCCATTAAACTACTGGTAAACTGCTTCCTTTTCTCGTCACTTTCATATTGTTTCAACACCCCCAAGATCACTTTTTCTGCCGAACCGTTTTGAATTTGACCGGTTAGTTTTTCCGTTCCGGCAATTAATAATTTATCCAACTGCTCAACAGTCAATTTATTCCAGTAATTATCAGAAATTATTCCTCTAACCTCATTAATAAATTCTAAATAGATATTTTTCTCCACCACTGCCGGCCTCTGCTTTTCCTCAAATATCATTTTCCCGGCTACCAACCCCCCCGCCATCATTAATACTCCAAAAACCACCACCACCAAAACTTTTTTAAATCTCCTCTTCACTCTAAAACTTTACCAGTTTACCGTTTCCTATTCTAGATTCTAGATTCCTAAATTCGTAGATTCTTATGACCGACCGGTTCCAAAAATCAAACACGTTGCTGTCCCCTCCACTCCAATTCCCACATAGTTCCAATCATTATTCGTCTGGTTGTCATCATGTGGTTTGTCCCCAGCATAAATCCATTCAATTAAATGCACCCCCTCCATTTTGTAGCCATAACTTATGTTTTCCCCAAGTTTGGTAAACCCCAGCTTTTCAAAGCCATTTTCCTTTTCTAAATAATTTTGAAATCCAGCATGCCCATCCACATTTTTAATTGAGGCCAAATATACCGCCCGGCTTTGAGCGTAATTAGCCAGCTTATCATCCCAAGTCAATCTCTGCGACCCCCGCCTCACCCGATAATCATTTAAGGCTTCAAGAATTTCTTTTGGCGTTCCCATCCTCTCGTCTAGTTTAATCTTCATCGTATAAGTGTGCTCCCCAACTTGTTTGGCCACTCCCCACGGCCCAGTGTCCGACAGCCGAGTTTGACTCGGTCCAATTACTACTGGTTTTAGTTTTATCACCATCTTCGTCGGTACTAAAGTCGGCTCAATAATTTCTGTCGGTGCCGGTTTAAACGTCTCAATCACCACCGGCTTGACCATCTCCCCCTTTCCCAAAATTCCCAACCACCCCAATATTGCAATTATTATCGCCTTCACTCCTCTATTTTATCCCGTCAAAACATTTTTTCATGCTCTAGTTGCTCAATTTTTTTCAACAACGCCTCCGCTCCCACATCTGTTGATCTAACCTGAAATGGACAAGTAACATCTGAATTCAAGCCCACCACTAAGCAACCTCTTTTCAGATCGACTGCAACTAACGCACACTCACCGAGTTCATTTCCAGGATGCCTACACAGAGGAAAATGATGACTTACAACCTGGTCACGGTGAGGGTCTAACCCATCAACCCCGTACGTATAAGCAACACAATCAGGTGAACCTAAAAAAGATTTAGCTCTCATTCAGCAGGCCCGCATGGATTCGAACCATGAATAAAGGTTTTGGAGACCTTGGTGATAGCCGTTTCACTACGGGCCTAATTCACCGAATTATATCCTAAAACTCCTCTACTCAAAACCACCACTTATTAATCCTTGCTTTAGTTCTCTAATTCTTGGTCCAATAATCGCACCCAAAGCAGTTATTACTGTTCCAACATGATTACTGTTTCCAACACGTTCGACTTTTGCCCACTCCGGCTCAAGCGTTGCCTTCGGAACCGTTCCATCAACACCTCCGGAAGTCAACACCGTCACCCAATCCCTCAATCCATGTTTCTCGGTCGCACCTTTTTCCCCCAATCTAGCACTCAATTCATTAACCATGTCTGTAAAAGCCGGATGCCCTTCGCACAGTACCCTCCACATCCGAATATCGTAAACATTGTTCGAATTTATGTTTGGATCCAATACCCCACTCGCCGAATACAAATGAAGGATGTTTGCCTCCGGATTTCTCAATTTGTAAAGCAATGCTAGCCCAGCTCCAGCACTAACCCCCACCACCACCACTGGTTTTCCATTTTCACCCGCCACCTCTACCATCTGACCAAATTCAGATAACATCATTTCCAAGTCTCTATCCACACCATCTTTCTGATGCCACCCCGGATCATAAACTGTAGCTCCACTGTCTACAAAACCCGCCATTATTTCATTTCCTAGCTCTTTCAAATCAGCCATTCCTTGCACTATCACCACACCTAGGCCACCTTCTCTCTCGCCACGCTCCCTAGCACCAAAACCAGTCATCATTTCTATCATCCCTGTTTCACTCATGGTGGACCCAGGGGGATTCGAACCCCCGACCTTCCCCATGCCATGGGGACGCTCTACCAACTAAGCCATGGGCCCTAACACGGCTATTTTATCAAATCCCTTTTCTGATTTGTATTCCAATTTATTGGATTTTCCCTAATATACTTTTTAATTGCTTCGTATTGCCTTTTATTTCGAATTATTCTTTCGAAATAATTTCTCTGCCACAATCTCTTGTTAAATCTCGGCCAATTATTTGATTTCACATTGTTGATATATTCATTGGTCGTCATTGTTTTAAACCATTGGATGATATTTCCCATTTAATAATTATTATTCCATGCATATGATTTGGCATTATTACATATTCATCTAATTCCACATTTTGAAAATGACATTTTATTTCACCCCACCAATAATCCATCATTTTCCCGATCTCATTCATATGTACGGGCGGACCGATGTGTCCGCCCTTCTCCTCATTCTCATCTCCGCCCTTTCCTATATTCCCATTTCCGCCCTTTCCTATATTCCCATTTCCGCCCTTTCCTATATTCCCATTTCCGCCCTTTCCTATATTCCCATCTCCGCTATTATCATCGATTTCCCATAGCCAATTTCTTTTATCCTCCAAATCTACCGTCACAAAATACAACCCGTTACTCGAATAATCAAAACCTTTCAATCTTATCGACCGTCGATGGAAATCCACAATCAATAATATATAATTAAATCACCATGACCAACAATCTCACCCTCCTCATCCGCGCTGCCGGTATCGGTTCCCGCTACGGCGGTATCAAACAAATTGACCCTGTCGGCCCCAACGGCGAGCTTATTATCCACTACTCCATCTACGACGCTATTCGTAGTGGTTTTAACCGAGTAATTTTTCTCATCCGTCACGACATCGAAGAAGCCTTCCGAGAAAGAATTGGCCAGGCTGTAGAAAAAGCCATTCAAGTCGAATATGCCTTTCAGGAATTAAATTATTTACCTGCTGGCTTCACTATCCCCGAAGGCCGGGTTAAACCCTGGGGCACCGGCCACGCCGTCCTCTGCTGTAAAGACAAAATTACTGGTAATTTCCTAGATATCAACGCTGACGACTTCTATGGCCTGGAATCATATCAACAAATGGCCAAATTCCTCTCCACTGCCACCGACTCAAATCCTGCTACTTATGCTCTCCCCGGCTACACTATGAAAAATACCCTCTCCGAAAATGGCTTCGTCAGCCGAGGAATCTGTCAAATTAATCAAGATGGCTATTTAACCGATCTAATCGAACACAAACACGTTGAAGAGAAAGATGGCAAACTTCAATCATTGTCAGAAGATGGCACCACCTGGACCGAAGTCTCTTACGACGACCATGTTTCTATGAACATGTGGGGGCTAACCCCCAACTTTATTACCGAATTGGAAACCCAATTTCCTAAATTCTTAGCAGAAAAAGTCCCCCAAAATCCGGAAAAGGCTGAATTTTTACTCCCAAATATTATTGGTAATATGGCCCGTGAAGGTCGGGCTAAAGTCAAAGTTCTCTCTACTGGCGAAAAATGGTTTGGCGTTACTTACCAAGAAGACCGCCCCCGTATTATCGAGTCCATCAAACAGTTAATCGACAGTGGCGCCTACCCCCCAAAACTCTTTTGACGTTTCAAAGCCAACCTTCTCTTGGCCAAAAAAGATCCCAACTTTTCTCCGGCGCTAAACCAATAATTCATTAAGCGTCCATCTTTTCCAAAAAGGATCAATGGTTTCTGTCGGATTTTTATCTAATTTAGCTGTGGCTCTCTGAAACCATTGCCACTCCGAACGAGTCATTCCACCAGTTAACCCACCCATGCCCATTCTTTGTTTTTCTGCCAATCTCCTATCCTCTAACATAACCACCCACCAATAATGAGTTAGAGCATGCAACCTTCCATCTAGTTTCATAACATTCCTCTCACAAAATACATCTTCTCGTCTAACACTAATTACTCCCAAACCAGTCAGAGAGACCCTCATACCAACAAATTCTTTGGGCAACAAATGATGTCTTGATGTCTCCACATCTTCATTTTTCAAAAATATTCATTATTCTTCAACCCATATCTTTTTTTATTCAAAATCTGTTAAACTAGCCCTACCATTAACCATTAAGCAGGTGGAAAATGAAAAAATTAATCTTTGGCCTCTTAGTTCTTAGCTCTTATTTCTTATCTCTGGGCAACTCTATTGCCCTCGCTGACGACGAAATCCGCAATCTTCAAGTCGATCTCAAAGCCAAAGTCCTTAATCAAAGCCAATATTTTGACAATCTAGATAGCAATACAGTCATTTTCCCTCCCGGCTCTCAAATCCAACTCCAGCTAACTGTTCGAAATTTGGGTAATCGCAACCAAACCAATGTCAAAGTCATCGGCAAACTTCCAAGTTCTGTTTCCATCAATTCACCACTAGTCTTTACTATTCCCCAAATCTCCGCCAATACCGACTACACCCAAAATTTTATCCTCACTATTAAAGACAAAACTCAAGTCAACCAAACTCTAACCAAAAACGACATGAGTGTTGGTATCAAATCAGACATAGGCACAGTTGCTTCCGACAACCTTTACTTCTACACTAATTCCGGCTCAATCAACAATAAGAAGCCCTTGCCTCAGACCGGCTCGACCAATCTCATCTTCGGAACTCTTTTAAGCCTCAGTGGCACTCTGGTCACCCTCAAAGCCCGTCGCCTCACCCGAGGCTACTAAATCTAAACTTTATAGGCCTCGAAATCTAATCAACCATCTTCTAGCCCTATATTTTTACCAATTACCGGTTACCGTTTACCAATTACTTTAAAACATAGACCTATAACTTGACAAGCGACATAAATAATGTATAATATAGGTTGTAAACTTAACAACTAGAGATTAGAAGAGAATAAGGAGTTGGGTGGCTCCTCGTCATTTCAACCCCTTATCTCTTGTAATCTTTAGCCAGCCATCTTTCCGAGCACTCTCGCAATCTTCTCCCCGATTTCCTCAAACTCTTTTTCCTTCCAGCCCAGTGTTGTCATTGCCGGACTACCAATCCTAATTCCTGACGGCTTAAGCGGGCCTGCTTTATCGTGCGGAATCGTATTAGCATTAACAATTATCCCCTCCTCTTCTAACTTCACCGCTATCTCCTTACCTCTACCCTCACCAACATCAACCACCATCAAATGATTCTCCGTCCCAAATACTTTTAATCCCTGTTTTTTTAGTGTTTCCGTCAATGTGTAGGCATTACTTATCACTTGCTTTGTATAAATTTTATACTCAGGTGTGCTCGCTTCCTCGAAAGCCACCGCCATAGCACCAATATTATTCATATGCGGTCCACCCTGTAAACCGGGGAAAACTGCTCGGTCTATCCTCTTGTTTAGTTCACTATCTTTACCTAAACCTTTCTTAGTCACTCCAATCACCGCCCCTCTCGGCCCCCGTAAGGTTTTGTGTGTAGTCGACGTAATAATATCCACAAATGGAACTGGACTTGGATGAACTCCACCAACGATTAATCCCACCACATGGGAGATATCAGCCACTAGCCACGCCCCCACTAAATCAGCAATCTCACTAAACTTTTGCCAGTCTAAAATCCAGGGGTAAGCTGTTGTCCCCGCCATAATTAACTTCGGTTTTTCCCTTAAAACGAGCTCTTTTAGTTTGTCGTAATCAATCCGCCCGTCCTCCTCCACATCATACTGAACGGAGTCGAAGTACTTCCCTGAAAAAGTAATGTTAGGGTGGCCGTGAGTTAAGTGGCCTCCCGCCGATAATTTCAAACCGCAAATTTTATCACCCCTTTCCAGCAAGGCCATCTGAACGGCACTGTTGGCCGGACTGCCCGAATACGGCTGAACATTTAAATATTCCACTCCCAATAATTTCTTCCCCCGCTCTATTGCTAAACTCTCAATTTCATCACACACTTTATTTCCCTGATAATAACGTTTCCCAGGGTACCCTTCGGCATATTTATTGGTCAAATCACTCCCTAATGCCCGTTTAACCGCCTCAGAAACAAAGTTTTCACTCGGTATTAAACTTATCTCCTCCCTCTGCCTTTCTTCTTCTTTTTTAATTAATTCAAATATCTTATCCATAGTTTATTTTACTCTAAAATTCTTCTGTCTGGTCACTGTCACTCCGTTTTCCTCCATTATTTTTCTCACCTTCTCTGTCAAAATCTTCGTATAGCAATAGAGGTTACACCTATCTCCAAATTTCATTTCCACTTCTTTCCAAGTATGATAATAACCACCTCTAACCGATGTAGTTACAAACTCCCAAATTTCCCAATGGAGAGGGTCAAGTTTTTCCTTAAGCCACTCCGGCTTACAATCTCTAGACAACAAAATTAAAGACAAAGGGAAATCCGTCTTTCTGGCAAACGGGTAACGATCAGTTCCCACCACCCTGTCTTCTTCACCTTTACCTACAGCTAAAACACGCCCCAATGTTGCCTTAAAAGTCGTATATCCAATAGCCAATTCTTCTGCCAACTGTCGATCATTTTTCAGTTGTCCAGTAATTTCTGACACTGCCACCAACACCACCCTTTCCGAATCAGTCAGTTTCTCCCAAAATCCAGACTGTTTCCAGATTGCCATCTTTTCTTCTCTCGTTTTTCCTTTAGTCCACCCCGCCACTTCTGCTCTAGGCCGACTACCTTCAGTCAATAATCTCTGCCAAACAAAATCATTCCAACCTTCATCCATTTTAGTCACCATTTCCTTAAGCCATTCTCTATCAGTTAAATGCATCTCATGGCCATCTACTCTTTTACTCAACTCGTCTGCTACCAATTTTAACTTGTCAAAAACATAATTCCTTCCTAAACCTAAGCGGGAGACAAATGAACTCCAGTCTTTTTCCGGTTCTAATACACCTAAAAATTTGAAACCAGCCATTCTTGCCAGCACATCGTTAATTCCCGACAACTCAAACAATATTCTCGTGTATCCATGTTCATTAACCATTTCGATAATCTTTTTCGAAAAGTCGCATCTTGCTGTCATTGGTTTTGCCACCTCCCAATCCCTGACGACCCATTCCCCAACCGTAAAATCAGTGACACTTTCTTCCTCTCCTCTTAAGACAGTTGAATAAAAGTCAATCAAAACATTTTCTCCAAAGATAAACGGATCCCACTCTCTGTACACAAAATCTCTCAACTTATCGAGCTTTGAACAATCAGTAGACCCATCATAACATCTCACTGCTCCAACCACCGCCGCCAGTCTTATCGCCACCTCTTTTGCTTCCAATGTCCCCAATTCTTTCCCACAAGACCAACTCTCTCTCACTCTTGGCAACAAAGACCAGTCGCTCTGAAAAACAATCTCCCGTAAAACATCACCCATTTTTGTCTCTCTGTTTTCCACACCCCACTTTTACCCCAATTTCCCCCTCAAATCAACCCTTTAAAATATTCCTGGCCTCTATCTCTCCCCACACCATCTCGTGGATTTGTTCCGGAGTTAGTAACTTTCCTTCAACACAACATTCGATCGCTACCCACCAATCAGGGTTTTTGTCCACCATCCTTCGATACTCCTCTGCCGCCACCATCTGATGTCCAAAATCTTTCTCGGCATAGTCTAACACTTCTCCACCAGTATATTTTCTCTCTGCCTTTTTCCCTATATTCTCGCGACAAACCAAAGGATCAACCAACAAAACTGTTACCAAATCTGGCCGCAAAATTCCCAATTCTCCATACCCCGCCTGCCACAACCACCTCGCATACTCTTCCCTTTCTGCTACAGGTAATTTGGCTATTTGATGGATATTAGAAGTAAAATATCGATTACTTACTACCCAAACCCCATTCTGCAACCTAGCCTCGTTTGCGCGACTGCCATCAGCTTCATCCAATAAATATGGTAAACAAGTCAGACTAGGATCAATTTTCATTGGATCACCAAAATCTCCCTTTAACATTCTTCCAACATGACGTCCCCAAAAAGATGTTTCATATCTCGGGTAATCATCCACATATACCGTCAAACCAATAGACCTTAACTTCCCCACTAACAAATCGGTCTGAAGGGACTTACCACTTCCATCAATACCTTCAGTTACCAACAATTTACCCCTTTCAACTCCACCCGTCATATAACCCCATTATCTCACATTTTTTCTTAAGTCCTAGGTCTACCACCCTCCATCACACCATTTGGTATCCAGTCTGCAAAATTAAGATCTCTCCTATTGGCCACCTCCCAATACCAATAACATCTTGTTTTTGGGCAACCCAAAACACCACACACCAGAGATTCTCTCAAACCCAATGGCCCTCTAAAACAATCTCCCTTTTCTATTTTTTCCAGATTAAATCTCGCCCCGCATCGACCACAAACCGCCTCATACCCACTCCCGTTCTCTACCACAAAAGCGCCATCATACAATAAACCAATTGCTGTCCTCACTCCCCCCACCATCGAGTGACAATCACCGCCTGGTTTCATTAACAAGTAGTTGCCACCACAAATCTGATTCATTACTTCAAAATGAACACTTATTAAACCTGCCCCTAACACAGCCTCACGGGTTCCAAATACTCGACTCATTTTAAAATTCCAGCTTAAAATCCTGTTTTAATTTCCTCAAATCCCCTTTTTCCAATAAATCCATTTCACTGGTGTTCCTCTCTGGCAACACTTCCACCGTCGTGTCCCGATTGTGCCACCTCGACTGCTCCATTTTTACTTCTGACATCAACGGATGCAACACAATCTGGCAAAATCTCTCCCCGGGATACACCCGAATCACTTGGCTTCCAGTTGTATTTCGCACCGGCACCACCAAAGTTCCCTCATAACCAGCATCCACAATTCCTGTTAAATCAAGCGACAACCCTCTTCGATTCACCGACGACCGGGGGTACAACACCCCCATCACCGTTGTTGGTAAAGTAATTTTCTCTAAAGTCGACACAATCACGTGTTCCCCCGGCAAAATTTCAAAATACTGCCCCTCTTCAAGCTCAATTATTTCAAAACTTTTTTTATCACTTTTAAAGCGGTCAATATTTAGCGCCACCCTCCCCTCCGACACCAGCTCCCACACTCTTGGCACCATAAAAGAATAGCCAAGCCTCAGGTCAATCGAATGCCCTTGTAACTGAAATTGATCTAACTCTGGGGCGAATTTTAACTTTTCTTTTTTCAACAAATCCAAAATTTCATTTCTCGTTAGCACTGACATTGGAAATATAGTAACATAACTCAAATGAAAATTTACATCGCTCATTCTCGCCTCTTCGATTTTCAAAATGAACTTTACCTTCCCATTAAAAATTCTCACCTATCAAGTCAACATCAATTTGTTTTTCCTCATGACGCAACTAGAACCACCGAATTTTCCCGAGATATCATTAAAACTTGCCAGTTATTAGTTGCCGAAGTCTCTTTTCCTTCAACCGGCCTTGGTATCGAGCTTGGCTGGGCTTACGATCTTAATGTACCCATTATCTGCCTTCATAAACCTACCTCTCCACCTTCGAGTTCTGTCTCTTCAGTTTCCCAACAGATTCTTACCTACTCTTCAAGCACTGACCTGATAAATACAATCGATAAAGCAATCAATATTAAATGACCATCGAATACCCCTATTTGCCACCAGGCCGGACTATTCTCTACGTTCCCGCCAATAATCAATTTATGTTCACCGCCTCCGAAGGTCTTCAACACAGTGGTTGTTGCAAACAAGCCACCAGTGCTGTCATTGTTAAAGATGGCCAAGTTATTGGCCGAGGCACTAATGCTGGTATAAAAGTTAAGGTTTGTCCTCGCGACCAACAAGGTTTCAAAACCGGTGAGGGCTATCACTTATGTAGAGAAATTTGTCATCAAATCGGCCATGCCGAAGTCACTGCCATTGCCGATGCTAAACAAAATGGTTTTGATACTACCAATGCCGATCTCTATCTCGACGGCCACTGGTGGTGTTGTGAAGACTGTTGGAACAAAATGATTGAAGCTCGAATTGCCAATGTCTATTTGCGAGAAGATTCCGTTGCCTTATACAAAAAGTAGTTTGTATTTCAAAACCAGTCCCTTTTCGCCCAACTTTTCACTACTAATTAGTTCTAGCTCCTTTTCCAAATCAACATCGTTTCTAAACAGCCCGATTCCTGACCCCAGCACCATCGGAATCACCGACAGCCACATTTCATCCACTAAATTCGCCTCCAAATATAAAGTGTTTATCATTGCCCCGCCGCCAATCACCACTTGTTTGTAACCTCTCGTCTCTAATTCCTCAATTACTTCTGCTGGTTTTTTTGAAGTATATTCCACTTGACCTTCAATATTCTCGCCCTCCTCTCCGGGCAACACCATCACTTTAATCAACCGCCCCGACAACGGACGATTTATTTGTTTAAAAGCATTATTGCCCATAATTATTACTCCCGCCTCCCGGCTCACACCGGCAAACCATTTTTTGTCATCGCTTCCTGTCCAACTCAAATTATCCGCCGATGTTTTAGCAATTTTCCCATCCAAGCTCATGGCACAAACTATTATTTTCTTCATAGCACAATCTGAATTCCCTTAATTGGCTCACCGGGATTATATTGTTTTTCAAATTGCCCAAGTATTTCATCAACCAAAGTTTCGTCACCTACTTTAGACCGATCATACCAATTTTTTTTCGGCTCTAGTTTTATTTCCGGATGATCATTTTTTCTCCCCATTAGTTCTTTAGCCACTTCGTAATGAATATCGTAAACATGAGCATGAGATATGGTGTGAATATATGTTCCCACCTCCACCCCCAATCTGGCCGCCAAAATATTTTGTAACAACCCAAACCCGGCCGCATCCATTGGCGCCCCCAACACCATATCATTACTTCTAACAATGTTGTGTAAATTTAACTTTCCCCCCACAATATTAACCACAAAACAAAATGGGCAAGGCACATTCTTTTTATTTCTCTTTCCCAAACTCGAATTTAACCCATCATCTCCCGCATCCCAAGTCATCACCACTCCGTGCCGCGAACTTGGCTGTTTTTCCAAAAGTTCTACTAACCCTTCCATTTGGTCCCGGCCAAAATGGTGCCGCCAGCGATAGCCATAGGCCGCGCTCACCACCCCATCAATATTGGTAAAATCATCCCAAATTTTGGTGTATTTATTTAAAAATTCCGCTGGCCGTCGGCTCCCCATTTGAAACCAAATTTGTTCAGCCGTAAAAATCCGAGTCGGTATTTTTCTTAAGGTTAACAACGGAAATCCCTTGTTTATTACCAGATTCACACCCGTTATTATTTTGGTTTTGTGGCCCGTCCGCTCGTTAATCTCTTCAATCCCCCTCTCCATAATCTCTCTCAAAACCTCTTGGTATTGTTTGTCAAATTCCGTCATTCAAATCTCATTTTACCACCCCCCAGATTCTATATTCGTAGATTCTTACGGTTCACGGATCACGGTTAACGGTTTACGAAGTTTATTTTAGTTCTCTCTCCACTTCCTCAATCATTGCTTTATACACCTTCACTTGTGTTTCCAAATATTCATTGCCATATCTACTCCCCTCTTTGCTCGAGGCCCAGTCCTTTTGCAATTGATTCAACTTATCTTTATATTTCTCTAACTCCTCCTCTAGCCTTTTCCTCTTTTGCAAATCCATAAATCCAATTTTACCACCAAAACTTTTTGGACTTTCTACTTTTTGGACTTTTTGAACTACTTGAGTTCAAACACCACCGTCACCGATTTGTACACCGTCCCGGCTCCAGCCTCCATTGGTGCTCCACCTCCACCCTCGGCCATTTTAGCTCCATATACTGGGTAAATCCCACCACTGGCTCCTCCTTCACTCACACTTAATACTTTCCCCAATTTCCTTCCAGTAGCCGTTGCCACTAACTCTGCCTTATCTTTGGCATTTTTAACTGCCTCTTCAAACAACCCTTTCTCTGCTTCAGTCGTGTCATCCAGCTGGAAATTTGGCCCATAAACATTGTTGGCTCCGCTTCCCGCCAGCACTCCGGCCAATTCCGACGCCCTGTCAATCTCCCTCAATTTAACCTCAATTGAACTACTAACCCGCCACTGGCCCTTTTTGTATCTCTGCACCCCATTTTCCCAATATGGTTCTTCCTGTTGGTAATAACTCAAGCTTTGAGTTCTAATATCAGCCTCACCGATTCCAAAACCTTTCATCGCCACCACCAGCGCCTCCATTTTGCTATTAATTTCTTTAGTCGCTTCCTCTTTGGTATTACTCAACACATCCACCCCGGCATTAAAACTGGCAATTTGATTTTTAACCGTTGTCTTTGCCTCCCCCATCACTGTCACCGTTTCCGCCGGCACCCAGGCAATCTTGCCCCAATTAATCAGCCGAAACGGCACAATCCAAATAATCGCTAACACCATCACCACCGTTGCAATTATTTTTTTCATACTTAATTCTATCACCAAAATACACCCCCACTAGGGCCCAAACCCCGAAGACTGTCGATACAAACCAATCCCTCCATTACCATTTTTCCACACAACCAATCTGTCTCGACTTGTTAATCCCATTTTTCCATTACTGTCAGTCACGGTTGCAATCACCATTGTTTCTCGGCCCAAAGGCACACTAAATCGATGATATCCACCACCGGTTTGCCCATTCACTTCTTCCACAGACAAGACATAATCACTCAAAGTCATTTCCCCAGTAGCAGTGTTCAGCTTACGAACCGCAATCAAATGCGCCTTCTTTATATAACCATCTTGTCCTGTCCATATTCCATTAAAATCTGGCCCACTTTCATACGTTTCATCATCAACATTTACTCCATCTGCCAAATTAATATAATATTTACTTTTTTCTAATAACCTTAATTCATCCCCATCAAGCTCTCTTCCGTGCAACACCCCAGCCCTTAGAGTACACGGGCAACCACCACCAACCAAACCGTCTACTGGCCAAACTGACTCTGTCTTGTCCAATTTCCTACTAGCGTCTATCCATTCGCCATTTTTAGTCCACTCAATTAAACAGCTTGGGTCAACTACTTCCGGGGCTCTAGGAGCACACGCCGCCACTCCAGCGCCAACCACAGCCAAAG
Source organism: Candidatus Shapirobacteria bacterium (assembly GCA_041665485.1). Lineage (GTDB taxonomy): Bacteria > Patescibacteriota > Microgenomatia > UBA12405 > UBA12405 > JBAYFX01. The sequence continues at coordinate 354,752 of JBAYIT010000001.1, read as the reverse complement.
TAGCAAATCTTAAAAATTACCTTCTATCTATGTTTTTCATATGCCCCCATAATATCCCATAACATTATTAACATCTTGACCTTAAATGCCTCTTTCCTGACTATTTTTTGCCCAATTCTGACTATTTTTCTAGCATCATCCCCTTGCCCTTGATTGTCCTAATCAATCTATTTTCCCCTACATCTCCAAGCTTTTTTCTAATTTTTGCCATTACCTGGTCAATCGCCCAATCGGAATATTTATCCTCCGTATCATTTGGCCACAACACTTCGGCCACCTCATTTCGCACCACCACCTCACCCTGTTTTTGCCACAGCAATTTCAATACCTCATACTCCTGATAACTCAACTCCTCGCTCAAATCACTACTTCCCAACCACAATTTTTCCAGCTTTTCCTCAATCTCTGGCCTCTTACTTCCCACCATCTTTTTTAGCCACTCGTAAAATAACGGTGAAAATAATTTCCACTTTCCCTCTTCTATTTTTACCACTCCAGTTTTAGCCAAATAATCATTAAAATTACTACTCTTTCCCCGCATTAAATCTAATAATTGCTGTTGACTTTTCTCGCCACAACTTTCCCATAAAATTCCCAAATAATGATCTATAACTCCGTCGTTAACCGCCACCGGCGCATCAACTAATTCCGGTTTTTCTCTAAGCCTTTCTGCCAAACAATAATATCCACCACTCAAACCATAAATTTTCCCTGTCTCTGGTTTTTGACTATTACTATTTTTTAAAAACAAGCTTATATCCTCTAAAGTTCTCATTGGCAACCAATTTTTATTGGTTAGATAATACCCATCCATTTCTCTAAGCCAACCAGCCACATCGTCAACCTCCTCCCAACCTTGGCCAATTATCCAAGAAATACCTGCCTGATGACGATAATAAATTGCCATTAGTTTCTTCCAATTTTTTCTAGTTTCCTTACTATCTCCCAAGGTGTCAATTGAATTAATTGCTAAAACTAATCGCTTACCACTACTCACTATTTTTTCAACCGCCTCCTCAAAATTCCCTCCCATCTTTTTCCCCCAGGGACTATTTTGCCAAACCTCATCCAAACCAGCCTCCGAGGGAATATCAAACACTACTCCAACTATTTTCTCTACCTTCTTTTTAAATTCTTCACTATAAAATTCCGGGTTGTACATCATTTGCCGCAAAATCAAGGACCGCCCCGAATACGGTAATCCCACAAGTACCTCTAATTTACTCCCGTCAATCACCTTTTCCACCACTTCGGCCACCACCCGATAACTTTCTTTAGTTAATATTGGTCCAAAAGTACTCATAAGATCATTCATTTTACTACATCAACCAACCATCCAACCAACTTCTCCGTCTCTTCGGGTTTTCTGGTTTCCAATCTTTGCCAACTTCTTACCTGTTCATCATCAAACACTTCACTAAAACCTCTCTCTCTCAAGCTCACGTCAAACCCACCTCGGCCACCCCATTTTGCCACTTTATCAATCGGCCTCGGGTTCCAATATTGTCTCATTTCCTCCATTACTTCAAGATATTCTTCTCGGTTTAAACCACAACCTATTCCCAACACTACCAACAATCTTCCTATATCTCTTATCTTCAATCCATTGTCAAAATAATTTACTAGATCGAATGCATTAGAAAACTTTGCTTGATTCTCGAGGTTACTAAGTTCACTAATTTTTCCCGCCAATTTTTCTGAAAATACAGCCATTAAGCCAGTTTTAATCAGCATTTGCCTGCCAGCATCGACATCAAAAGCCAAACCCAATGCCATCCTTTCCGCCAATCTTGATCTAGATGAGTTGTATTGCTTTTTTTTAAATCCTTCCGCCAGTTGGAAAAATTGTCCAAATTCAGCCATTATCTTCTGCATGTCTTCAGCCCGATCTCCAAAACCTGCCCCATAACACTTCAATGTGAACAATCTCCCCATCATCGCCAAAAAATCACCCGCCACCAAATAAGCCTCCGGCTTTCCAGCACGCAATAATTTTTCAAAATTCACAACATTAGTTGTCGAAAACTCGTTTCTTTCCAGATTTAAACCACCATCTCTTTTGAATCCCAACACCTCCCACCCTTCCCCGCTCTTCTCAATCGTCGCCCAATTTTTAAAAGGAGCTCCCGCCAGATCCAAAACCCAATCAGGCACTTCTTCCACCTCTTCCCCTAAAGATTCTCTTAACTTTCTTTCATATTCCGCCACCAAAGCAATATTTCTTACCGACGCCACAATTACTCCATTAGCCTCAATATCCACCCTCGAGTATTCACCCCCAACTCCCACTGCCATCGCCACAAATCGACCATTATTACTCTCGTTCAAATCGGCGACAATTCTCTCCACGTCCCAATCATCTCTTTTTACCAACCAATCACAATCACCAACAGCTCCCGCTATTGGCGACATATCCTCTCCCACCCACCCTAAACCAACTCTTTCACCATCAAGTCTGTCAGCCAAAATCATCGTCGCCATGCCTCCACCCAAGGCTACATTATCCCCAAACAGATCTATAACCGCCCCATTGAACGGCATTTTTAACACTCTATTCAATCTCTTCAACGGCCCATCTGTCAATTGCCTCCTCTCCAATCCAAAATCCACTATCAGTTTTGGATTATCAGCGCCATCATCTTTCCCCATTCACCCATTTTACTCTAAATCAAAAAACCACGACCCGATTATTTGGCAATCTAACCGCGAACTGATACTTAGACATATCTACACCATCAGATTCATCAAAAGTTTTTCCGGCATCTTCATGATAATCAATCACCCCTTGGTCTACCAAACCCTCGTCCGTGTGAGGTTTTTTAGGGTCTCCATCAGCCCACTTTTTCAAATGATCCATTTCATGAGCCACAATGACATCACCCGTTGTCTCTGCAATCTGATACGGGGCCCGTGCTGGATCAGTCTTGTGTTCTCTTGGTAAATTGGTAGCACCATCAAAAACTCCAGTTCTACTTCCACTGGAAACAATCCCACCCCCATATTCGGCCCAAAATTCCCCACTAGAACCACACACCAACGGCACCACCATTCCCTTGTCACCATCAGCATTCCAACCCACAAATACTACTATTGCTCCCTCTTTTACTAATGGCGAATTTGGATTCCTAGCCCTCACTGCCCCAGGCGACAAAAACATTCCCGCCGGCTCAGATTGTTTCTCTGCTACTCCATTGTTCACCATCCAGTTCAATAGTTCCGCATTTGATAATTGCTTTATCGTCGCCAACTCAATTTCCGCCCATAATTTTGCCTGTCCACCCTGCTTAATAACCTCTGCCAATCTCTGGCTCTCTTTATCCCGATAGGCTTTAACCTCCCCGGCTCGACTATCCACCAGCCCCCGATACAAGTCATACTTTGAATCTTCAGGTATCTCCATCATTGTATTCGGCAAAACAACAATATGTAAACTTTTACCCAACCTTCCCTCTACCAATCTCTCCAAAAAACCTCCCGGGCCAAAAGCAGAATCTTTGAGTTTTAGTTCCATTCCGTCTGGGGTTACGATCTTTACTTTTTTGGCCACCAACTCCTGATCACTTACTACATCTCCTGGCCACTGTCTAATTTCCGGCCGTTCTCGCCCATCGTTCACCAACTCCGGCCCAGTACGAATAGTTAACGCCAAAGTAGAATTGCCCGAAGCCATCGCCGTCTCCCTTTTTGTTCTTATTTCATTTATCTCCGCTTGACTGAGTTTAATGATTGTCCCATCAACCTGCCTATAGCCAACTGGCACCCCATCCACTAAATACAAATTCACTCCCAAAATACTAGTCACATTATCAGCCACTTGTTCCATCCTGTCTTCCTCTGTTAATTCTGTTGCCTCTACCATCAGTTCTGGCATTTCATGTCCACCCTCAACTCTCCCACCTTCCTTAGTTCCATCACTATATACCCGATCAAAACCCCATGGTCCACTATTTTCTGTTACCAACGTCCGACCAACACCATCCGGAGCCTTTGCCTCTATTTTTTGCGGTGTCACCAACGCCCGCAACACATCTAAACCACCAGTATTTGTTGCCCCGATTCCCGTCACCGCCACCAAACCAACCATTACTGCTGTCGCCACCCGTAATTTCAAACTACTCAAGGCATCTTTCCCTTTTGGTTTTTCCGCTGTCAATCCCCGATCATTCATGTTTTATCCCCTCGTAAAGTTTGCTTAAATCAAAATTCGCTCGGTATTCTCCCAGCCAATCAACCTTCTTTTCTTCAAAATCAGCATCATAACTCTTAATTAACTCCAATATCTCTTCCCCATTTTTACCCCCCAGCCCTGCCTCAAAACTCTCCAGTTTGTTTTCATCAAAACCTTCAAGGAATCGATTTATCAAAAACCAAGCCATGTGCTCAAACAATTTTGGCCTAATTTTATCTTTCTCCTCCGGCTCCAAATTATCTAGTTTCAAAAATTCAATCGGGTCGAAGGTCATAATTAAATTTATACCACAGCCTCTCTAAACTAAACCCAAACCTAAGACCTAAGACATTTTTTAAAATGCTATATTTTTTAGTGGATTCATCGCATCGATCTTCGCCTTAAGATCCCCAAGTTTAGCCATAGCACTATCCCCACCACCTAAAAAATATTTATACATATCCCCGTTCTTTATAGCCTCAGAAATAAACCCATCACCCTCCTCTTTGTTTTCCATTAAAGCGTCAATACACTCGCCAACCTTTTCTACCAAGATATAGGCAAAATCCATACCACCACTCTCTACAAAAGCTTTGGGGTTATTATCTAACAACCATAAAGCCAAAATGACTTCACCTGGATTATTGGCAACAGTATCATAACGACTACCCAACTGTCCAATAACACCCTCTGGTGCATTTGCCGGTGGGCGATAAGCAACCATTTTTTTTACTGCCTCTATTGCACTACAACGAGTCATGGTTGTCTCGACCTCCAGAGCTGTCTTCACCATTATGTCTAATGTCTTAGTTTCTCTTAATCTTTCTGCCACCCCACCACCAACCTGCGATAATTTGAGTCCTTCAGCTAATAATCTAAATGCCCCCTCTCTCCCGTAACCCGATTTATTCAATGAAACATTAAGTGCCTGCAACGCAGGCAAATCCAATTCATCAACGCCGGCAGTAGTCCGATCGCCCCGAGGATCTTCTTTGACAAATACAAGTTTTCCATCCACCTCAACAACACTCATCGACAACGTCGGATCGGCTAGTCTCACCCCTCTCCCTATATTAGTACCCTTAGCATCAGCCACGTTGCACATCAAAACTGAATCCAGTTGCCCAGCTCCAATAGAAAACAAAACATTGCCTTCTTTCCCCCACAATCTTTCATCTTTATCCGCCCACACACTCATATTAGAACCAACTACACTAGTCGCCGTTCTGTCTAATCCGTAGTCATAATATCGATCCAGCTCGCGAGCGACATTTAAAGCATTGTACCCACCGATTAAAGTCGTGGCATCAAAAGAGACATCTTCACTCAAATCAGTTTTGGGGACATTAGTTTGCGGAAATAAACTTTTGTAATCAGGCGCAAAATTTACACTTGACATATTTTTTAATTCTAAAATTTTTAACTAAAAGAAATCACACTTATCCTATCCCATAACATTTCCTCAATCTTGACCTCAATTCACCCTATCCTGACTAATCCTTGTCTATTCCTGACCAGTCGAGTCAACTACTTTCTGCACGAGGGCAAAATATGCCTCCTTCTGTTCTTTAGTAGCTACGGCAAGATAGGCCGAAACGGTATCATTTATATATTGAGGTAGTTTAGTATCAAGAAAATTTTCCCCAACTTTCTGCAACTCTCTATCCTCTTGTACAATTTTTGAAAATGCTTGTAATTTATCTTCAGGTTTAGATTCATCATTATTAATGATCGCTACTGCTCTTTGCTGTTTTTCTTTGTCGGCAATAGCCTCAACAATAGTTACAAAAAAGTCACCCAAAATAGTCATCGATATAGTCTCAAGTAAGTGTTGTTTCGCTTCATTGGAAACATCCATAACAGCAAAAAGAGGATTAAGAACCGCTGTCTGATAACTCGCAATCTTGTTGGTTATTTTTGCATTTACCTCATCCATATTATTCTTTTATTCTGTCTGTCTGCTTCTTAGTTTGTTTAGATGATCTCCTAATGATAAGCCAAACATCTCTTTGTGTCTTTTTTCAATAATTTGATCTGCCTGACTTTGCCCAATAGCACCTCCAATAAATCCACCCGCTTTAAAACCAGAAGTTCCCACCACGAGAGACAAACACAAACCCGCGATTCCATCCACAATCAAGTTTCCTGAGCTATGAGTTGCTACTGCAACTGCAGGTAAAACTAGGCCACCAATAAGAGCTCCTGTTGCAATTCCCACCCTTTCTGCCCGAAGAAACACTCCTTGAGCCGAACCACGAATTTCCCTAACCATATTAGCATACCCACCTTCATTAGCATACCCACCTTCTCTCATAATTTTCTCTATTGCCACTGAATTGTCAGAGGCATGTCCAAGATTGGGAAAGAGTATTTCTTTAAGATTTTTGTTCATATAATAATCAAAAGTTAATTGTCGTTATCTTATCCCATAACACTTTCTCCATCTTGACCTCAATTGCCCCAATCCTGACTAGTTATTAGCCATTTCTGACCACTTCTCAATCCCCCTTCGAACAAAACGGGCATTTACTTCCCTCATACCAACAACCGCAATCTTTACAAAAAGTTTTTCCTTCCGTTGATCCTTTTTGAACCACATATTTCCCCCCCAAATTCCTAATTATCCACCCCTCCCCACTGGCAAAATTCCCCACCGTACTGCTCCCAGCACAACCATAACTTCTAATCTGTTTTACCCCATTCATTGGCGCCACCGCATAATACCTCAAATAATTTTCGGCAATCATTCCCACCAATCCGGAAGATTCAACCACCACCCCCGGCTTTAGAAACTCGTGTACCATTGTATATGCACGCAATATCAGTTCCGGATCCTCAAATAATCTTTCTCCTTTTTCTTTACGTAAATACTCGATCACTTGCTGGGCCACCCTATCAATCTCCTCAAAATTAACTCCCGTTTTTTTCGCCACCAACTCAACCATATCAAAAAGTTTGGTTAATTTAAGTTTCTCCGACACCACTGGGTTAGTCAACAGTTTTTCATCCACACCCAAACCAACTCCATTATTAATTAACTTCCAAACATTCCTCATTTCCGCTTCGCCATTCTTAACCATCAATCGCACACTCACCACCTCGCCATCAACCACTCGCCAAAAATCAACACAATTGAATTGATATCCCAATTCCTCATTTACTGGACTAAAATGCACCCAAACTCCGCCCCCTTCTACTAATCCCTTCTCAATTTTTTCCAAAGCCATCACCTCATCTGTCACTCCTCCTCGTTTAGTCATTTCTACCAAACTTTCCCCCGACAGCCTATCAGAAATCTTTCCGTCTCTTAAATCATAATGCCCAACATGTTCTACTAACCCCAAATCTTCGGCTGTTTGTGTTGCCAATTCTCTAACCAATACCCCACTTCTTACTAAACAATCAACTCGACCCAAATAATCAACTTCCCCCACCGGATCAAAACCAACCACTCTCTTCTTCGGCGCCTCCAACAACAAAACCTGATCCACACCTTGCCGTTGATCAATCTGGCTTCTTACCCACGGGTAAAAAACCCTCGCCAAAACCCCAACATTAACCTGTTTATTTAAGACATCTCTCTCCATACTTTTGCTCGAAAGCTTCAAGGCTCGGACTGTCACCGTAGCGGCACTGTCTAGGAATTTCACCTAATTCAACTAACTTTTAGATTCTACTTCGCGTGCAAGGATAAATAAATAATCAGATAATCGGTTGATATAAATAAGAATATTTGGATCCAAATTCTGACACTTTTTGTTATATTTAACCAAAACTCTCTCGGCTCGACGCGCCACCGTTCTAGTCCAATTCAAATACACCGCCCCCTCTTTCTCAAAACTCAAAAACTTATCTTGCTTTGGCAACTTCTTCTCTATTTCTCCTATTTCTTTTTCCAAACTCATAACTCGTAACTCGTAACCGATAACTGGTTTTCCAGTGGCCAACTCCCCCATAATCCCCTGCAAATCTTTAACTATATTTTGTAACTCGTAACTTGTAACTCGTAACTGGATGACTGAAATTATTGATTGCACTTCATCCAAAGTTCCTATCGTTTCCAGTAAACAACTATCCTTACTATGCACTTTCCCCAAAAATCGGCTTTCCCCGTCATCCCCCATCTTAGTAATTACAGACATAAGTTAGGCGAAATTGATAATTTTTCAGCCCGCAGCGAATGCGAAGACGAAGTCAAGCCCGAAGGTAGCGAGGACTGCAAAAATTTATCAATGAGCCGTTTTACGAACATTTGCTATAACCGCAAAAACTATTAGAACATTTAAAACACCCCTCTTCGGCATAGAGCGGACTGCCACAGTCGGGGCACGAGGAAAACTTACTTTCACCCTCCGCCTGCTTACTCCTCACTTCTCCCAAAATATTCTGGCTAATCTTTACTTTTTCTTCCTCAAACATCGATAATTGTTCCCCTCGGGAAATTTCCAAAAGCGACTTACCCACCGCATCAAACATAGATAGCACTGCTCCATTTCCCAACCCCACTTTCTGGCCACAGGATATTCCCACCAATTCGTCAGCCACTTCGTCTAAATTTGCTCCATATTTAAGAGCCAACGACGCCAACCTTCCCGTCACCTCGGCTGCTCCAGACATATAACCGCCACTCTTTCCCAAAGTCACAAACACTTCCACCGGCCCATCGCCTTCTTCAAAAAATATCGATGTATAAACTTTGCCGACGTCACAAGGTTTTCTTAATCTCACCCCTCTCGCCACCTCCGGCGTCTTCTTTTTCACTACCAATTCACTTTTTGGACTTTTCGGACTTTCTAACTTTTGAACTTGTTGAATAATCTCCTTCTCCCTACTTCCACTTCTATATATAGTAATCCCCTTCGTTCCCAACCCATAAGCCAGCTTGTATGCTTGCCTCACCTCCTCAACTGTAGCTGTTTTGGGAAAGTTAATCGTTTTACTGACTGCATTATCGGTATGTTCTTGAAACGCTGCTTGCAATTTTATATGCCACTCCGGGCTAATCTCCAGCGCCGTCCGATAAATCTCTAGCAACTCTGCTGGTACCCCCTCCACCCCCTCCAACTTCCCCCCATTAGCTACAATTTTTTGTCTTAATTCCTCCGAGTCCAACCCTCTCTTTTTTAACTCTTGGGCAAACACCTCGTTAAACACATAAATAGTTTTCCCTTCAACTAAATTCTTTTGATATCCCAAAGAAAACAATGGCTCGATACCCGAACTAGTATCGGCAATCACACTAATTGTTCCCGTTGGGGCAATCGTCGTTAAGGCCATATTTCTCGGCCTATAAGCAGTTCCTCCATAAACACTTTCCTCCCACGAGGGAAACACTCCTCTCTCCCGTCCCAACTCTTCCGTCGCTTCTCTCGTTTTTTCCTCCACAAACTTCATTATTTTCTCCGCCCAATTCGCTCCCTCTTCCGAATCATACCTCACTCCCAATTTAAACAAAGCATCGGCAAAACCCATCACTCCCAAACCTATCCGTCGGTATCGGCTCACCACTTCCCGAATTTTGGCCACCGGAAACTCATTAATTTCCACCACATTGTCCAAAAAATGCACCGCCTCTTTAATTACTCTTCCTAACTCACTCCAATCGATATCATGACCAAAAATATTATTATTTTTAATTATTCCCCCTCCATCTCTCTGCCCGTCCACTGACGGGTCGAGGGAGGGGGTTAGGGGGTGGGTTTCAACCACAAATTTAGATACATTTATACTCCCCAAATTACAGGCGTCATAGGGCAAAAGCGGTTGCTCCCCACACGGGTTAGTCGCCTCCACTAATCCCAATTTTGGCACCGGGTTACTTCGAGGTTCATTCATTCGATCAACAAACACCAATCCTGGGTCGCCATATTGCCACGCCAATCTAGTGATTAAATTAAACACTTTATAAGCATTCAATTTCATCCTAATTTGTCCGTCTTTTGGATTAATAAGTTCATACCCTTCTCCCTCATCTTTGGCCCTAGCCCAGTCATAAAGCTTTTCTGTCTCCGTCTCCACTTTCCTCAGTCTCGCATCCACATCTCGATTGCCCTCTGCCTCCCGAATTGCTTCAATTGTTTCCTCCGGCACACTATCGTCAACGACGTATTTTTTATCCGTCTCCACCTTCTCCATAAATGCGTTGGTAACAGCCAACGAGATATTGAAATTCGTTAGGCTATATTCATCGAGTTTTGCCACCGCAAATCTGATCACATCTGGGTGATCTATCCGCAAAATTCCCATATTGGCTCCTCGCCTCACCCCACCCTGTTTGATTTGCCCGGTCACATCGTTATAAGCCTGCATAAAACTCACCGGCCCCACTGTTGTCCCACCGCTCGACTTTATGTAATCGCCATACGGCCTCAATCTCGAAAAAGAAAAGCCTGTTCCTCCGCCACTTTTGTGAATCATAGCCATGTCTGTCATTGTTTGCAAAATCGATTCCATCGAATCCTCAATTGGCAACACAAAACAGGCCGACAATTGCTGTCTGGGTTTACCCGCATTCACCAAACAAGGTGTGTTTGGAAAAAACTTCTGCTCCGCGAGCAGGCTATAAAATATTCTAGCCTGCGAATCCACCGAAGCTTCAGCGTAGGTGGACCGATCAAATACTAAATCTCCTCTGGCAATATTTATCGCTACTCTCCAAAATACTTCCTTTACCGTTTCTACCGGTTTGCCATCCTCTCCTTTCATGGCATATCTCGTTTCCACCACATATTTAGCATTGTCCGACAACACCGGCTCTGGCAAATCCATCGGTGTTGAATATTTTTTTAATATTTTCTCTTCCACTTTTACTTTATAACTTTATGAACTTTATAACTTGAAACTAACTGTTCAAACTCCCCCACATCTTTAATATTCAAATAAATTGTGGCAAACCGAATGTAAGCCACCGGGTCAACGTCTTTCAGCTTCTCCATCACCATCTTGCCAATCTCTCTACTCGGTATCTCCACACTTTTCCAATTCAAAAGCTTCATTTCAATTTCATCAATCAACTTACTCCTCTCCTCCTCGGTTAGTTTCCAACAGGCTTTCTCAAAACACCGCTCGAGCTTTTCTCTCTGGTAGTCCTCCACCCGCCCGTCCTTTTTAATCACTTTTAGCTCAATATTGCCCACCTTTTCATAAGTGGTAAACCTTTTTTGGCACTTAACACACTCCCGCCGTCGGCGGGTTGCCCGCCCCTCTAGAGCGTCGCGCGATTCCAACACGTTTGATTCATCAAATCCGCAATACGGACACAACATTTTTACTTTATAAACTTTAAACTTTACAACTTGCCACTATTCATAGTGGATGACTCCCATCATACCCGCTACCCCTAGAGTCGTCAACTATTTATTACTGTCTCAAAACCCCCTCTTCCCAGTCAAATATAAGATATTATTCCGAACAACCTTTTTACTCAACCTCCATCCAAAATTCCCAAATTCTTATTTCTTATCTCTTGTTTCTAGTTTCTAGTTACTGATTACTAGTTACTAGTTTCCGATTTCTTACTATATAATACCCTCATGTCCAAAGTCCTTCAATTCTTACGCGAAGTCAAAGCCGAGTTTCACCACATCACTTGGCCCAAAAAAGACGCTTTATTAAACCTAACAATTGTGGTAATATCCTTTTCGGTTGTCGTTTCCCTAATTTTAGGCGGTTTCGACTACCTTTTTACCAATTCTATCGGCCTCTTAGGCCAACTAAAAAATCAGCCAGTCCAAGTTCTACCCACACCCGAAATTCAAATTAATTTAACCCCGGTCGCCAGCCCTTCAGCCTCGGCCTCACCTACTGCCAAACCTAAAAAATAATCTATATTATAAAAGTTCCAAATTACAAAAACACAAGTTCCAAACAAATCACAAATTACAAATAACAAATACCAAATTTTGGAAATTGTTAATTTGGAAATTGTAAATTTTTCAAAGTATGCCCCAAACCAGTTCCCTAACTACCAAAAAAGAGTTCCTCTTCCCCCTATCTTCTATTACTCCACCCATCGACGCCGCTTGGTACGTTATTAACACTTACTCTGGCCACGAATACAAAGTCATCGAAGCTCTAAAAACCAGAATCCGCACCATGAATTTGGAAAGCTACATTTTCCAAGCCATTGTTCCCATCCAATCCAAAATGATTATCCGCCGTGGCGCCAAAGTCAAAACCCAAGAAAAAACTTTTCCCGGCTACGTTTTAATTCAAATGATAGTTACCGATGATTCCTGGATTACTGTCCGCACCACTCAAGGGGTTACCGGCTTTATTGGTGTAGGCAATAAACCCACTCCAATTTCCGACAAAGAAGTCGAGCAAATTCTCAAAACCACCGAAGAAGATAAGCCAAAATATCAAACTCCTTTTGTTGTCGGCGATGTTGTCAAAATTGTTAATGGTTCTTTTGCCGACTTTATTGGTACTATCGATAGTGTCGATCAAGAAAAAGGCCGCCTTCGGGTAATGGTTACTTTCTTTGAACGGGAAACCGCCGTTGAAGTTGATTTTTTACAAGTTACAAAAGAGTTATAAATGCCTAAAAAAATTACTGCTATCGTTAAACTTGCTCTTCAGGCCGGCATGGCCAATCCTGCTCCCCCAGTTGGCACAGCACTGGGCCCAAAGGGTATCAAAATCATGGATTTTTGCAACGAATTCAACGAGAAAACCAAAGATATGAAAGGCAGTCTTATTCCTGCCATCATCACCATCTTTGACGACCGCTCTTTTTCTTTTATTATCAAAAAACCCCCGGTTTCCGATATGATTAAAAAAATCACCGGCATTACTAAAGGTAGCGGCACCACCGGCCGAGAAAAAATCGGTAAAATCACCCGAGCTCAAATCACTAAAGTTGCCACCGACAAATTGGTTGATTTAAATACTAAAAGCCAACTTGCCGCCGAAAACATGGTTGCCGGCACCGCCAAATCTATGGGTTTTGAAATTGTTGATTAAAATATGCTTACCCCAATATCATCTCCCGAATTCGCTACAATATATCCGCACCTGATATTTGTCCAAGGTTCACCACCGGCAGGACAACCGAGACATGTTTACCTAGACCCATTGGGTCACGACGGAACAGTGCCTTTTTATCCTGTTTGTCAACTAACAAGACAAGTGTGTGGAACCAACGGCATTAGCTTCAAATCCCTAAACGAGAACCCTTTAACCATCGTCGAAACCTCGTCAATGGAATCTACACCACAATTTCCAAAAAACTGTGCCGACTGTCCAACTTTACGCCAGACAGAAGACCCGCGTTATTCAGAACTCCCCAACGGCACAGGACCCCTGTCGGCTGAGGATGAAATAGACTAAAAATTTCCTATTAAAAATTAAACAAATCCATGTCCAAAACTACACAAGAAAATAAAGCCAAAAAGGCCAAGCTCGCTGTGGAAGAGATAAAATCTCGTCCGGAAGAAAAAGTCGAGGCTACTCCAGTCGAAACAACTGAAGTTGCTGAAACTGTCGAAGCTACTATTAAAACTGCCAAAATCCGTGGCAAAAAGTATTTAGCCGCCAAGAAGCTAATCGACGTTAATAAATTCTATCCCCTCTCCGAGGCGGTCGAATTAATTAAAAAAACCTCTCTTTCCAAGTTCGACGGTAAAGTCGAAGCCCATGTCACCGTTCTGGAAATCGGCAACTGTGGCGAAATTACTTTTCCTCATTTGGAAACTGCCACGAAAAAAGTGGTTATTGTTAACGACGCCGTTTTGGCTGACATCAAAGCCGGCAAGATTGATTTTGATATTCTCATCGCCACCCCCATTACTATGCCAAAGCTCCTACCTTTTGCCCGAACCTTAGGCCCTAAAGGCTTAATGCCTAATCCAAAAAATGGCACTCTCACCGACAAGCCCGAAGATGCTGTCAAAAAGCTAGGCACCGCCAAAACCGTCATTAAAACCGAGAAAAAATCACCGGTTGTTCATCAAATTGTTGGTAAAGTTTCCCAAAAAGAAACCGAGTTAGTTGCCAACATTGAAGAACTCATCAAAGTCATTGGTCCAGTAAAAATCAAGAGGCTTTCTCTTTGCGCCACCATGGGCCCAGGAGTCAAAGTGTTGGTGGTAAAATAGACGTTTACCATGTCTGTTCACCCTAAAGCCCTTCATTGCGGTATCGATTTTGGCACCATTAATTCTTCTCTCTCCATTTCTCTCGGCAAAATCCCCCAAAGTATTCCTCTCGACCCCCAAAACACTAATCCTTTCGTCTTCAAATCTCTTATTTATTTCAACCCCCAAAACCAATACTTTCTTAGCTCCGATGCCATCAGCCACTACCTCAACGATCTAAAAAACTTCCCCTCAAAACCTCTTCGGCTCAAATACACCGGCCGTTTTATTAAAACTTTTGGCCCATCCACCGGTAGCGGTGTTGGCCCACCAATTTTTGTTCCTGAAATTATCGAAGTCGATGATAGTGGCCGTGGTCGCCTTCTCCAATCCCTCAAATCTGTTCTAACCAGTTCTTCTTTTACCGGCACCAAAATATTTGAACAGTTTTATTCCCTCGAGGATCTCCTCACCATTCTTCTCTCCCAAATTAAAATTCGGGCCGAATCCCAAATTAAACATTCCCTTGAATCGGTCGTCATTGGCCGTCCCGTCCGCTACGTTGGCTCTTCCCAAGACAAAACAGCCATCAACCGTATGACAAAAATTGCTAAAAAATCGGGGTTTAAAAATATCCACTTTGAATTTGAGCCGGTTGGCGCCGCCCTTAACTATGGTCTAAATGTAGTCAAAAATCAAAAGATTCTTGTTTTTGATTTCGGTGGCGGCACCCTCGACGTTTGCATTATGAAATTTCCCGAAAAGAAAGTTATTGCTGTTTCCGGTCGCCCTATTGGTGGCGATCTTCTCAATAGTCACTTAATTAAATCAAAAGTAATTCATTATTTTGGCGCCAATACTATTATCAACGGTAAAATGCCTTTCCCCCGCCACCATTTTTCCGCCTTTAATTCCTGGTATCAGACTACTCTTCAAAAAACTGTCAAGAACATTGGCAATCTGGAAGATCTTGCCATTAAATCAAATAACCCCGCCTTAGTTCGAAATCTAATCAACCTAATTAACAACGACTATGGATTTGACTTTTTCCGTACTATCGACCAAACCAAGATAAACCTCTCTTCTACCGCCCAAGAGTTATTCGACTTTTCCCGCCCCGGTTTATCTATTCAAGAGCCCATCTCCCGCTCCGATTTTGAGCATTCTATCGCCGACGATCTCCAAGACTCCCGCCAGTGTATTTTTGACTCTTTATCTCTTGCCAACCTCAAACCGGAAAATATCGATCAAGTTATTCTCACCGGTGGCTCCTCTCAAATCCCGATTTTTATTGACATGATCACCAAAATTTTTACTCAACAAAAACTAGTCACCTCCGACCACTTTACCGCCGTCGCCCAAGGCCTCGCCCTCCGGGCTGAAGAAGTTTTTAGTTAAAATGCCTCCGCAACATCCATTTTGGAAGCAAATCTTCAACTTTTCCCATTTGACCCCCAACCTCAACATCAAGCCATCTATTTATATCTGCCCTACTTGGAATCCTTTTTCGAAGAACACCAATTCTTTCTCTTAATTCCAAAAAAAACAAGTTGGGCAGTCTCCCTTGCCCAACAACCTCGCTTGTCATAACTAATTTAGTATAGCATTTTACCAACTCTAACGCAAACTACCCCCGTCTTTCCGCCCCCGCCAAACGCCTTTCCGGCAAAGGTACCTGCCATAAAACAATGTCTTCATAGCCCAACACCTTGACAAAGGCCGTTGTCATCTGCCTACCAGATTCCTGTGTCGCTCGAAAACCAAGAGAACCTTGACCAACCGCTGTTCCGTCAACCACTAAACACAAATCATTCGGACTATCACCTACGACAAACCCAGAAGACAAAATTCCACCATCGTCTCTCCTCACCCAAACTTGCTGTTCAAAAACCGAGCGAGAACCGTCAGTTGATGGAATTAAATGGTTTATCATAATTTCTATTTTTATTAATCAATAATTTAGTTATCATCATTACTAAAATTCCCACCGCCATCATGCCAAAAAACGGGTAAATTATACCCAACAAACGGGAAAATCCAAGTGTGGCAATCGGCACTGATACTAAGACCAACAAAAAACAACATAACCGAAATGGTAATTTGAACTGGCAGTTAAGATATTTTGACATCCCCAAAGCATAAGCCGTTGCCACTCCAAACATCGCCACCAAAACTGATGGCGCAAACAAATAATAAAACCATCGCCAATTTTCTCTCAATACCCACATTATCGGTAAATCTGCTTGATTCCAAATAGGATATGTCAACCACAACGCCAACATTAATAAACTCCCTAAAATCGAAATTATTAATCCACCCAAAACTCCTCCAGCCACCCCAACTCCTTTTTTTGTTTGTCTGGCAATATTAATCAACGCTACTATCGCTCCCAAAGCGTTGTAGCCAATATATAGCAAAAAAGAAACTAGCGGGTTAATTAACATTGGACTCGGATTTTTAATCACAATTTCCTCTCCGATTCCACCCCAACTTCTACTCCAACAAAGTCTAACCGTCGCCACTAAAGTCGAAATTATTAAAACCGGCACCAATAATCGATTAACCGTCATCATTCTCTCTCCTCCCCCCAGGATAACTAAAAGCATCAATCCAGCTACCAGTAACACCGCCCAAAACATTTCTACTCCTAGCAACTCTTCTACTAAATTTCCTGCTCCAGACAACATAATCATCAACCCTCCTGCCAAATACCCCCCAATCACGGCCGATACCACTTTCGACCACTTTAAACCAAAGAAATCTTCACTCATTTCTTTAAATGACTCGTATTTTCTCTCCACAATCCATCCCAATAACCACCCTCCGCCCAAACTAATTATCACCACCGTTGCCAACCATGCCCACCAACCGCCAACTCCGAACCTGATAAAAAATTGAACCAATTCTTGACCGGAGATAAAACCGGCCCCAACAAACGCCCCAACAAAGCCAAAAGATACCGACAAAACCCCTGCCTTTTTATCTCTCACCTGAAACCTAGATTAACACCACTTCTCAAATTAATCAAATTTTTACTTTTTGTCTCCACTTCTTAGGAATTTTTTCAATCAAACGTAATGGGTGATACTGCCAGCTTATTGGCAAATCTTGGGCATGCATATATTTTTTCGCCTCGCCACCAAATCCGGTTTTAAAAATCGTTAGCCCTCGCCAAGGGTGATTTGGCACATTTTCCGGCGCAATTCCCCACATGTTATAAATCGTACACCCTCGCTTTCTCGCCTCCTGAATCACCCGCCACTGCAACAGATAATTCACCGGCTCTTTTGTTTCTTTAGACCCACTCTGATAATAAAAAGCCCTTTTGCCCAAAAACACAATCAGCGCCACCCCGCTAATATCATTCCCCACTCCCCCTAAAAACAACACCGCCTCGTCGTTCTTGAAAAACTCCTCCATTTCCAACTTTAGGTATCTTTTTGAAAACGGCACAAAATTATTTCTCTTCACCACCTCCATTTGTAGCTCGTACAAATGCTCCACCTCTTCAAGTTCTTGGCTCTGGGAAATTTTAATTCCCTCTCTTTCCCCTCTTCTAACTAAATTTCGAGTTGTTTTTCGCATTCTGCTCATCACTTCCTCTTCAGTCCCGGTAACATCAACCAGCCACGTATCTTCGGCATGCATAATACTTGGGCTATCGATAAACCCATTGGTCTTAAACATTCTTCGATTTGATTCACTATCTATTAACCACGGACTTATCCTCAAACAAACGCATTTTTCTCTTTTAGCTAAGCCAAATAGATAATTTTTAAACTCAACAAACTTCTTTTCAAAATCATCTTTAATTAATGGCCCATGGGGCACAAACAAAATCTTCCCCCGCCTAGCACTAATCGTTATCGCTTGCGCCACTCCCAATATCTCCTCTTCTTGATACAAGCCCAATCGAAACACCTTTTCTCCATCTTTCTTATTAATCTCCCCCCAACTCCAACCCGCCACAAAGGTATAGTCAGAGCAACTAGTCACAAACCCATCCCAAACTTGTTTATCTGAAACCTCTTTAATTTCCATTTTCCTGCCACCATTTTATAACTTTTTCCACTTCTTCGTCTGTCAAGCTCGGATTTGTCGGTAAATTAATTACCACTTTAGCTTTTGCCTCGGCCACCGGGCAACTACCCTTCACGTAACCAAAATCAGCCGGATCAACACTCCTCGGTGCCACTACTTGTGAATACCAATCACCCAAAAATAAGTTCTCCGAGGCCGCCTTTATTCTTAATTCATCCGCCCTCAAACTCTCCACCGTAAATCTCAAATAGGTCGCTTCATCATTAAATTTAATTCCTAAACGTTCGGCATAATATTTTGCAATTTCCTTTCTTCTCGTAATCATTTTTTCCATTTTCTCCCATTGCAAATTTATTAATCCCAACAGTGGTTTTGGCAATCCACCATAAATCTCCCCCATTCTTCCTTGTTTCTCCCCCAAAGTTATTGCATCATCAACTAGTTTTAATTTTCTCAATCCCAAGTGAACTAATTTACCCCAGCCCGAATCATAATTTTTCTTTATCCAATCCATCCGTACCACATATCTCATCTGTCTTTTTGCCCAATTCACATCACGACATCTTAAATTTAATTTTAAAGCCTCGCCGATTTTATGATCTGCCACCGTCACAGCTCCACCCCATACTCCCGAAATTACTTTATCCCGGCCAAAACTTAACACCGCTACCTGCCCCCATGTTCCCAGTTTCCTACCTCTATAGCTCCCTCCCAAACCATGAGCCAAATCTTCAATTAATAACACTTTGTGTTTATCGCAAATTGCTTGAATTTCGTCAATTTTTGCTGGAGTTCCAAAAGTGTGTTGCACTACCACCGCCTTGGTTTTTTTGGTAATTAATTTCTCTAAATTTTCTGGGTCCAAATTATAATTTTCATCAATATCGGCATATACCGGCCTCGCTCCCACCGCCATCATCGCCATTGGCACCACAGAGCAAGTAAATCCCTGAATTATTACCTCGTCACCGGGCCACAACCCCAATGCTTTCATTAGAAGCCACATGCCCGCCCGCCCGCTATCCACCACTCTCACCCACCCACCCAAATACTTCTCTATTTTTTTTTCAATTACTTCTGGCTCCACTCCACCTTCTTTATTAGCCAGTACCCTCTTGGCATAATCCACCTCCTCCAAGGAAAAATTTGGGGTTAAGTTAATTGAAATCATCTTTTATCATCTTAATTAAACCACTAAAACTTCTCCCCAAAAACAACACCAATCCCTTGTCTTCCAAAAGCCACTTTGCCACCATTTCCCGTATTTTCTCTGAAGTAGTAATAAGTTCACACTGACAGCTATCTTTTAATTCGTTATAACATTTACTATTAGTTGCCACCACCCTGCACCCCACCATTTTTCCACCAATGACTCTATGATCCTCAGCCGATCTCTTTCCGATCTCCAACAATCCCGAAGTAATCACCATTTTTCTATACCCAGAAAATATCTCCATGTATTTCAACACCGATAACGCCGACTCGACACTAATATTATAACTATCGTCCAACAAATAATTACCTCTGACTTTAGTTAATAATGGATGCAATTCTTCTGCCGGAAAAGTTTTCAGCCGAGAAGAGATTTCTTTTAAATTTATTCCCAAATTAAGAGCCAATTTAATCACCCCCATTACATTCCGAACCTTACTCACTCCCTTAATTGGTAGCCAGAATTTCTGCCCCAAATACTCAAACGACACTCCCTCAATTTCTTGTTTAATCTTACTTGCCTCTTCTCCCTTAAAATCTCTTTCCGCCACTAGCCCAAAGCCATTCTTTGGCAAGGCTTCAATTAGCTCCATTTTTGCCAATCTGATATTTTCCAAACTGCCAAACAAATCCAAATGCTGGTCTCCAATCCCGGTCACTATGCCATACTTTGGTTTTACCAAATCGCAAATTTCCTTAATTTCCCCTCTTTTGTATGCCCCCATCTCCACCACAAAAAAATCTTCGTCCCCCTTCACTTCTTCCAAAATAGTCTTTGCCACCCCTATCAATGAGTTATAATTCCTCGGTGTTTTTACAATTTTATATTTTCCCGCCAACACCCAGGTAATTTTTTCCTTAGTTGAACTTTTGCCATAGCTCCCCGTTATTCCAATTACTTGACCCCTAAACTTTTCCATCTTGATTCTTGCCCTCTTTATCATTCTTCTCTTTTCTATTACAAATATCGGCGCCACCATCAAGTTAACCAAACCGGCCAACACCGGCGCCAACACTATTCCCAAAATCAATCCTACTGGCCACACTATCACCCCCAAAGCCACCATCATCACTGCCCTGGCTGTCCACTTTGGCCGCCACCACTGTCTGATATCAAATTGCCCTGTTAACATTCCCATCCACTCAACCCGAAACATTGACCACATCCGATCCCGCCGATATTCTTTAGTCTGCCACCAAAAACACCAATACAACCACTGATGCAAGAACAATACTAACCCCAAAATATTAATCATCCTATAAATTCTACCATCTCTTTGGCCAATCTTGCCACCCAATCGAGCGGTAAACGGTGATTCGCGTCTGGAATAATCACCAGTTTCGAGCCCTCGATAAGCCGATTCATTAATTTTCCCTGCCATAATGGCGTCAAACCATCATTTTTTCCCCACACCAAGAGGGTTGATGTCTTAATTTTTGGCAAATATTTTTCTAAATTTTCCTCCACCACTAATTTCATACTTTCTCTCATTACTCCGGTTGTTTCCCGATAATCTTTTGCCCCCAGATTACCTCCAATGACAGCTTTCAATTTCTCCGGCACCAACTTTGCCAACACTAATCTTAATTTAACTACCATCCCTTTTCTCTCAATTCCCGCACTATCCACCAAAATTATTTTCTTAATCTTATTATTCTTATTAACTGCCATTTTTATCGCCACCCTTCCTCCAAAAGAATGCCCCGCCAACACATACTCTTTAACTCTCATCTTTTTTAGAAAAATAGCCACTGATTCAGCATAATCATCTACACCCCAAGGTCTTGGCGGCAAAGACGACCCCCCAAATCCGGGAAAATCTAAAGCTATCACCCGGTATTTTTCACTCAACTTATCAATCAACTCTTGATATTTCTCTTTGCTGTAACCCTTAGCCCAGCCATGCAACCACACCACCACCTCCCCCCCCTTGCCTTTATCTAAATAATCAATCACTGTTCAGCAAAATCCTTATCCTTTTTCATTTCCCTCTCAATCAGATCTCTCAAAAATACCGCCCTCGGAATCATCCTATTCTTCGCCACATAATCAAGATAATTTAAAATTTTTGGGGAAACAAAAAAATTAAATCTGACATCCATGTTCTTCTTGGCTTCAATTACAGCCTCCTTTAGTATTTTCTCTATATCCGCCTCATTTCTATACCCCACCCATCTAATCCGATCATCATGGATACCCATAAACATCTTTGGCTCATGACCATTTTTATAGACTCCAATGACCGGCTTTCCTTTATCTAACAACAAGCTTATTTCATGACCTACATGCAACGTTGATGGAAAAGAAGACTCTATCACCGCAAAATCACACTGATCAACCCACTTTAATATTTGCTTATAATTAGACACTCGATTATCATTCGTCCAATTATTATAATCACTCGTAGATAGTTCAACAATATTCCCCAAAACCGTCAAACTCAACCCGGTCAATGTTAATTTTATTTTTTTGTAAATAGCCAAGTAATCATCTCTATAAAAAGCTGAACCCGAAAAATATACTTTCATAAACATATACTACCAGTTATCTTTACCACCTTCAAATAGCCAATAGTGTTTAAAATCCCTAATAGCCTCTCTTGTATTCTTTGATCCCTGATTGCATTCTAATTTCTCAATTTCTACCCAATTAAGGGACAAAACATCTTCACTAGGAGTTAACTCTCCTCCTATCACTCTACCAACATAATGGATGTTCAAAGTACTACAATCCTCCTCGCCGTAACCATCCATGTAGATTCCCAACATCCTTACCAACTCAACATCTAGCCCTGTCTCCTCCTTAACTTCACGAATTGCTCCGTCAATTGGATGCTCTCCAAACTCCAAAAATCCACCCACCACATCTAAAGCTCCCTTATATGGCTCCTTTGCCCTCGTCGGTAACAAAACCTTACCATCTTTCACTATTATCACACTTGCTGTCGGTTTTGAATTTCTATAAAACGTCTGGTTGCATCGATGACACACCGGATAAATACCAGCATTATCCAGTTCCATGGCACAAAAGGGACAATATTTAAAATTCACCAGGGAATTTTACCATCAAAAAAATTTTTTGTAACAACTACTCCCTCCTCCCACTTCGTCTCCAAATTATGTCCGGCCCCTGAAAAAATCACTAATTCTGCCTGTTTTCCAAGGTTTTTTAGACTATTAACCACCGCCTCTTGCCATGAAACTTTACACCACGGATCTTTGTCCCCCTGCAAAATCAGCACCGGCGCGTTTATCCAGCTGTAATAATTCTCAAAAGCATACCGCCTGGCATCATATTTTTTTTCAAATTGTGCCAAAGTTGCCTTAACTGCTACCCCGCCATCGTCCAAATCATTGGCTGTGTCAATAATACTTTGGGGAAAGGGGTTGGTCATTGGCGCCCACAACACTGTTGGATAATTCTTGCCAGTTACCTCAAGGACCGATAAGGCAATTTGCCCGCCATTACTATGCGCCCATATTCCAATTTTAGTTTTATCCACCCACGGCAAATTCTCTACTGCCCCAATCAAATCCAAGACATTCACTACTTTCTCAAATCTGGCTTCCATCATATCTGTACTCTCCATATCCGAGCCCCCATAGCCCAAAAAATCCAAACTAATAGTGGCATAGCCGGCCTTGGCTAGCTCGTCAGCCACCCGCCAACTGCCAAAGCCACTATAGTAGCCCGCCTTTTCGGCATACCCCCGAATCATAATAATCACCTTACTTAAACTACTTTTTTCGGGATAATAATTTATCATCCCCGTAATCCACTTCCCCTGGCTCTTAAATTTAACTTGGCTCGTCGTAGCTTTAGCGAAGACGGCTCGCCTATCCTCAACTTCTCTGATCGGTCCTAGTATTTCGATCTTGTCACTTGATAAACTTTCAACTTTATAAACTCGACGAAGGCTATCGAAATCATATTTCTCTAAATTATTCGTAATAATTTGCCCACCGTTCCACGTCGGCACCAGCCAGTAATTCCGCCACCGCCAATACCCCCCCACCACCCCCAAAATTACTGCCACTCCAAATCCCGAAATTAACATCTTTCTCCTCACTCTCTAATTTTACTCTACTTGACAATGTATAACCCAGTATATACAATAACTTATAAATGTTAACTATTCCCAAGCCAATTAAATTTATTTGGGATCAAGGCAACATCAATAAAAATTGGCAAAAACACTCCGTTGGCAACTCCGAAGCCGAAGAAGTATTTTTTGACCCCAACAAAAAAATCCAAAAAGATATTCTCCATTCCCAAAAAGAAAAACGTTTTATTCTTTTGGGCCAAACCAAGAAAAAAAGGGTTTTATTTATCTTTTTTACCATTAGAAAAGAAAAAATTAGAATAATTTCAGCCAGAGACATTGGCCGAAAATCAACAAAAATATATGATCAAAAAACTTAACATTCCTCATTTTCAAAACGAAGATCAAGAAAGAGATTTTTGGGCCAAAATCGATATTTCTGACTATTTTGAGTCAACCGACTTTCAACCGGTCTCTTTCCCCAACCTAAAACCAACTAGTCGATCTATTTCAATTCGTCTCCCCGAGACCCTCTTAAACCGTATTAAAGAGCAGGCCAATGAAATCAACATCCCCTACCAGTCACTCATTAAATCATCTCTTCAAAAAACCTTTTGTGGACAAATTTAATTCAAAACACATTTCCTCACTCTCCACACCCCCTATCTCCCATTAGCCTTTTTAACTCCGGGTTAGTTCTCACTCCCCAAAAAATTCTCTTCCCATCTAATCCTCTAATCTCAAATACTGTTGCCAAACAATGTTCATTTGCCTGATCTTGCTCTAATCCCAACTCTCCAAAAATTATTATCTGATCCTTAAAAATATCTTCCTTCCAAACAATCTCTCTCACCTCAACTCTACCAATTTTCTTATTATCAGGCCACCAGCCGGTATTATAATAATCACTTCCATTCCTACCATAGTTATCTTCAATATAACCTAATGGTTTAGCCAGAAAATAGGCTAATTGAATATAATTTATTTTCTTACCTGTATACAAAATAGGGATATTTTCAGGTATTTTCTTTACTTCTCTTGCTACTTGAGCCAGCCCATAATCCCAATCCCGAAAACGATAATAATCTGTCATTTTAAAAATCGATAAATATAGTCTCCCTGTTCCTACCAGAAATAATCCAAAAATTATCACTCTGCCCCAATTCTTATATTTTTCTACGATTTCTCCCATCCCCAGTCCTATCAACAAACTCAACGGCACCACCATTGATAAAGACCTAATCGACGCCATTGGGTCTCGGGTCAAAGATGCCGCCACTGGCGCCACTAGCAACCACCCCACCACCCAAAAAATCACCCTGTTACTTTCTTTTTCCAACCGTTTCCATCCAAAAGCAATAAACGGCAATTGCCAGCCAAACATCAAGGCCAAATCAACCCAACTCGATCTACCCCCCGGGTCTCCCAACTTAAACCAATAAAAAGGATTAAAGTAGGCTACCAAAAGCGATGCCCATTCCCAAATTCTGTCGTAAGAATTCCCCTGCCCGTTATTAAAAATATTTATCCCAGCTCTTTCCCAAAATCCAGTTGTTGCTACCACCCGCCACACCGGCCACAAACAAACCAGCCCGACTAAAACTGCTACCACCACCCATTTTCGATTATTGTTACTAAAAATCTCTTTTCTATTCAAAATTAACCATATCAACCCCAACAATGGCGTCACTACTCTCGCCCCATTGTAAGTAACAATACTCATTGCCAACAAACCAAAACCCACCGCCCAATTCCACCTTGTCTTCTTTAACCCTGATTCCAAACACACCACCCCCCAAATCGTCATCGTTAGCGCCAAGTTCACCTCATATACACTTCGGCTATAAAGTATGTGCCAAGACATCAGTGCCAAAACCAAACCCGAAAGCCATAATACCGGCCACCTTTTAAACCACATCTTCGCTAAAACCATCACTCCAATTATCGCCAATAATCCCGATATTACAGTTAAATCTCTTGCCACTACCACCGATTTTCCCCAAATTTTAAAAATAGGCACCAAAAGATAACTGTAAGTTGGTGTTTTATACTCCCCAAACGACCGAAATAGTGCCGGCCAACTCTTACCATATTCGTCCCGGCCAGTCTCCAATAGTGAATAGCCATTGTAGGCAATCGCCGCCTCATCAGCATAAAATCCTGCTGGTACTTGGCCAACCTTGTTTGTCCGCAACCACCCCGCCAGTAAAAATAAAACCACCATCCCCAAAATCGAAACTATTTTCTCAATCTTCGCCACCATTGCTCTAAATTAGTAAAGCCGTTATCAATAATCAGCCCCATCGGCACCACCATTATCAAATCCCAACCATCCGGATTTCTCAATACTGCCAATACCGCCAACGCTATCCACCACTTACTTCCCAATCTCATCCGCCATAAACCCCAGAAAAACGGCACCACTAACAGCCAAAACATTTTGGGCCTGAAAACTCTTCCCGAAACATCCTCCCTCGGATGGCCACCAAAAAAATAGCTATTAACATCCAACAGTCCAAAAAAATTTGCCGTATAGCGATTGAAATATATAGTCGCTTTATTATAATAAAACCGCTTAACCGGCGAAATATCCAGTCCTTTTTTCTCTTCAAACAATCTCTTTTCCTCACCAACAGCCGGATAAAAAATCGTTTCCAAACTCCAATGGCTTGGTTCCTTTAGTAAACTCCACCCCCACCCTCCAATAATTATTATAAATAATACTAATTTCCTCACCACGTTATAATAACCTATTGCCAACATTTAATTCCAAGTTTTATCTAATTTTGATTCTTCTCCTGGCTACCTTTTGGCGCTTTGCCAACTACCCCAGCCGTTGGGTCCTAAACCAAGACCAAGCCCGCGACGCCACCATCGCTCTTTACTCAATTAGGAACCATACCCTTCCTCTGGTTGGTTCGCCCTCCAGCGCTGGCGCCTTTAACTTTGGCCCAGCCTACGATTATTTAATCGCCTTTTTCTCAATCATCCTTCCTTTCGACTCCGGCCCTTGGATTGGCTTTACTCTCCTCTCCCTTTTAACTGTCTATCTTTTTTATCTTATCGGTACTGCTCTTAGCACTCCATGCTTAGGTTTGATAATGAGTCTACTTTCTGCCGTATCTGTCGAATTAGTCTCTAATTCGCCCGATATGCTTAATACCGTCATTGTTGCCTTCGGCGTCACCCTGACTCTCTACTTTGTCGTCAAGTTTCTAGTTTCGGGGTCTCTTAAATTCGCTTTTTTAATTGGCCTAGGCGGAGGCTTCACCCTCCAACAACACTTTCAATCTCTTGGCCTCTCCACCCTTCTCGCCACCAGCCTATTATTTCGCAAAAACATTAAATCTTGCTTCTTAGCTCTTATCTCTTTTTTCTTATCTCTTGCTCCTCTAATCTACTTCGATCTTACTCACAATTTAGTCTGGATCAAAAGTGTCATCTATTACTACACCATCGACGTCCACAAATTCTGGGCCCCCACCTCTTGGCGAATAGACCTTGGCACCTTCTGGCCCCATCTTTTCGGCCAAGTCACCGTCGGCTCCCCCCTCTTTGGCTATTTTCTAATTTTCCTAATTCTTAGTTCTTATTTCTTGTTTCTTATTTCTAAATCTAGATTCCAGATTCTAGATTCTAGATTCTTAATTCCTATAGCTCTTTCTTTCCTATTGCAAATCTTACTCCTTCGTTACTACCCCGGCACCCGCTCTCGCGAATATTTAATTGCCTTCCACCCCTTTGTTATCTTTTTCACCGGCTTGGCTCTCTTTATTATTTCCCAAAAATCTAAACCTTTATTCTTAGTTCTTATCTCTTGTTTCTTAGTTCTATCAACCCTCTCTAATCTAAAAACCATCCAAATTAAATCCCAGGCTCCTCTTATCTATTCCCTTAAGTCGAAACTTGACTCCCAAATCCCCGGTCCTATCTCTTTATATTCAGACCCCAATTCCAACATGCTTTCTCTGCCCATTTTTTATTTGTTGTATCGCCAAAATCGCATCTCCGACACCGGCACCCCCATTCTTGCCTGTATTAATTGTCAATCTAATGGCCAACTAATTGCCAAGGAATCCCTCTCCCCCACCCAAACCTACTATTTATACTTACTCCAATCTCCTAACATCCAGGATCCAGGATCCAAGATCTATCCCCTGACATCTAGATTAATTTTCTCCTGGCTCTACATTAACTACCAATAAACCAAAACCTTGTCTTTTCTCTCAAACCACTTTATAATCCCCCTGTCCACCGAAGATAGCCGGCTTTGCGAAAGCATCTAAGTCCTGCCGAGGCCCACAAGTTAGATTGTGCTCGCCCCGCTCCGGCGGGGCTTTTCGTTTTTACTTGATAAACTTTATAAACTTTTAACTTTATAACTAAACATGCCAAATTCTAAAAACATTCAACAACTTAAAGAAGTTACCAAACGGCTTGAAGCCACCAAATCAGCCGCTCTTCTTCAATATCAAGGCCTAACTGCCGGCCAAGTCAGTGATCTTCGCGCTAAAGTCAGACAAGTCGGCGGTGAGATTACTGTCGTCAAAAACACCCTTTTAACCAGAGCACTAGCAAAAATTGGTATTCAAATGCCGGAAGCTCTCACCGGCCCCACTGCCATTGTTTACTGTGATCAGGATGAAATTGCTCCTCTCAAAGAAATTGAAACTGTTAACAAAGACAAAGAAAAAACCAGTTTCAAATACGGCATCTACAATCAAAAACTTCTTCTTGCCGACGAGCTTAAGAAATTTCTTTCCCTACCTTCAAAATCCGCTCTTATCTCTCAGCTTCTTGGCGGTTTGCAAAACCCGCTACTTCGCCTTTCCTACGCTCTCCGTTTCAACCAAACCCAATTGGTTCTAACACTAAAAGCCCTTGAGAGCAAAAAACAATAAATTTTCAATTTACAATTTTCAAAAACCAATGAATTCTTTAATTTTTAAATTTAATAATTAAAACATTCATTGAAAATTGGAGTTTGAAAATTGAAAATTAATTTTATAAATTAACCAAATTATGGATAAAAAATTAGACAAAATTCTAACCGACATTTCCGAACTGACCGTTTTGGAATTGTCCGACCTCGTTAAAGCTTTAGAAGAAAAATTCGACGTCAAAGCGGTTGCAGCGGCAGTCGCCGCACCAGCTCCCACCGGGGCGGGCGCAGCTAATGCCCCGACAGCCGAAGAGAAAACTGAATTCGACGTCGTCATCGCTAATGCCGGCACCAACAAAATCGCCGTCATCAAAGTCGTTCGTGAATTCAAACCAGAACTCGGCCTCAAAGAAGCCAAAGATATGGTTGATGCTTGCCCGGCCGAACTCGGCACCATGAAAAAAGACGCCGCCAATGATGCCAAAACCAAACTGGAAGCAGCAGGTGCTACCGTCGAACTCAAATAAAAGCTTTTTCTTTTAGACTTTTACCCCTCCGAATAATATCGGAGGGGTTTTTGATTTCTACTCTTTTTCTTTCGCCGCTTTCAAAAATCCCACAAATATCGGATGGGGGGTTAATGGCCGAGATAAATACTCCGGATGAAATTGGGTGGCCACAAAAAACGGATGGACTTCTTTTGGCAATTCAATTGCCTCCACTAGTTTTCCATCGGGGCTGGTTCCCGAAATCACCATTCCCGCCTTTTCCAACCTCTCTCTAAATTCATTATTCACCTCATATCGGTGTCGATGTCTCTCTTGGATCTCATTCTTTCCATACAATTTCTCCAACCTCGTCCCTTTTTTGATCACACACGGCCAAGCCCCCAATCGAATCGTTCCTCCATACTGATGGGCTTCCAAATACTTTTTCTGTTCCGGCATTATATGTACCACTGGAAATTTTGTCTCCGGATCAGCTTCAGTTGAATTAGCCCCTTTAAAGCCACAGACATTTCTCGCCAATTCAATCACCGCCATCTGCATCCCAAAACATAGCCCTAAATACGGTATTTTATTCTCTCGCGCCCACTTCACCGCCTCAATTTTCCCTTCCACCCCTCGGCTCCCCCACCCCTGGGGAACTACCATCCCGTTAAAATTTCCTTCTCGGAGTTCTTCACCACAACCCTCTCTAGCTTCCACTGGCACTACTTCCGCTCTGATTTTATTAACCGCCGCCGCATGTTTTATGGCTTCGGTTACTGACATATAAACATCCCGATGCATTTTTCCTCCTTTTCCAATATATTTCCCCACCAATGCCAACCGCACCACTGGGCTTTTAATTTTTGAATTTTTAGTAAACTTTTTCCATTTGGTCAGATTAGGGCTTCTAGTTCTCATTTTAAAATGTTTAAAAATCTTTTTTAGGATTCCTTGTTTTTCCAAAACCAAGGGCACATCGTAAATCGATTCACAATCCGGATCGTCAAAAATAGCGTCATCGTCCAGAAAACATCTTTTAGCCAATGTTTCCAATCTCGGCTTATCTAGGGGGGTTTCGTTCCTAGTAATCAACATATCCGGGCTAATCCCGGTGGCTCGCAAATTCGAAATCGCCTGTTGTGTCGGTTTAGTTTTTAGCTCCCCCACGTTTCGCAACATTGGCACATACGACACCATCACATACATTGTTTCCCGCTCTCTCTTTATGTCCCTGGCCGCGTAAAGATAGATCAAATTTTCAATATCTCCTGTCGTTCCTCCAATTTCTACCACCACAAAATCACTCTTACCCTCCATTTCGTATAATCTTCTCTTAACCTCATTTGGCGCATCGGGAATCATTTCTACATCTCTCCCACCATACTCAAATGCTCTTTCCCTGGCAATTATTGTTCCATACACTTTTCCGCTAGTTATATTCCCATCTTTAATCACATTTTGATTTAAAAATCTCTCATAATTACCCATATCCTGATCTGTTTCCCCCCCATCATCGGTTACAAATGTCTCTCCGTGCTCTTCAGGGCGCAATGTTCCGGCATCAACATTCAAATATGGATCAATTTTCACCATATTAACCTTAAAACCACATTGTTTAAGCAACATTCCCAAAGAGGAGGACACAATCCCCTTACCCAATCCCGACACCACTCCACCACAAACAAAAATATATTTCATGCTCTCATTCTAGCCCGATCATCCCCCTATTCAACTCCTATCTTTCAAGTATTATTAAATCTAATATCTGCCCTGCCCTCATTACCAATCAACCTCATTTTTCTTGCTGTTTTCCACATTACTTCAAACATCTGCCTTTGCATTTGGGCTACCAGTTTGTTTTCTAATTCAAAACAAAACACGTTGCCATTTTCCAAATAATTACATACCGCAAAAATGTCGTTATAGATAAAGGTATCTGCCTTGATATCCAACACTTCAGTTGTCACATTTCTGATTTCCCACCACTTCTCCACCAGTTCTGTCACTTTAGTAAACGGTTCTATTTTCTCTTTGTTGGTAATAGTTCTTGTCAAAATTTTCCCTTCTACCAAAGCCCTCCTAAGCTTTTCTGCCTCTGCTTGTGGCATATAGGCATCAGCCGTGGCTACTTCGAAACTCAAGATTTCTCCCTTAGCTTCCAATAAATTCCAATTTACCTGCGATAATCCTTTCGTCCCCCGATAATATTTAATTTTTGACCCGCCCCTACTTACCCCCAACTTACTTTCTAATCTCTTTATTACCTCCGGCAACATTTCCCTTAAATCTACAATTTCATTTTCTTTTCTGGAAACCATTCTCCCCAACTCCGACGGGTCGCTTCCCCTAAACTTAAAACCGGTGCTTTCTAATTCCTGCACCACCAATCTTTTCTCAATTAATTTGTCCAGTAGTCGATACACCTTTGTTCTTGGCATCTTTACTCCTCGACTAATTTTTAAGGCCGACAATTCGCTATTTTCAAGCAAATACAGGTAAATTAGAGTTTCTTCCGCCTCCAAACCGTACGGCTTAAGTAATTTAACATCGTTGTCTGTCATTTCGGACATCAGTTAGATTATAAACTATTTTTAAGAGATAATTGGCCATGAATCAAAATAAAGGAGCCCGTCTTATTCTAACTTCGGCATTTTTCTACGGCACCTATGGCATCTGGTCCCGCCTTATGTCCTCATCTTTTGGCGAGTTTTCCCAGGCCTGGACTCGAGGTCTATTTCTACTAATAGTCATTATCCTTATTAATCTTAAATTTCATATTTTTAAACCCCTAGTTAAAAGAGATCTCCCCTGGCTTGCCCTTATCGCCATGGCCGGTGGCCTCAACCAAGCACCCTATTTTTTTGGCTTTAAACACCTAAGTATTGGCACTGCTACTCTCTTTTTTTACGCCGCTCTCGTTATTGGTGGCTATTTTATTGGCAAAATAGTCTTCCAAGAAAAATTAACTCCAACAAAAATTTTCAACCTCCTTCTTGCTGTTGTTGGCCTGCTCTTTATTTATCACCTTAATCTCTCCCCGTCTCAAATTCTTCCTGCCATTCTTACTATTCTTGCCGGGCTTATGGGTAGCGCCACCGTTATTATTCCCAGAAAACTAGTTGGCGGTTATCCTGAATTTCAAATCATGATCGGTTATCTTGTCATCCAAGTCATTGCCAATGGTTTTCTAAGTTCACTTTTTCACGACCCACTACCATCACTTAATCAACCAATTTCTTGGCTGGCCCAACTCGGTTATGCCTCAAGTATGCTCTTGGCTAACTGGGCCGCCATTGAAGGCTATCGGCACTTCGATGCCAGCATTGGCAGTCTAATCGGCCTGGCCGAAATTTTGTTTGGTGTCTTTTTTGGCATTTTATTTTTTAATGAGTCGCTAAATTTAGGCATTATTATCGGCGGTTTACTAATACTTATTTCCGCCTCCCTTCCCCACCTAATCAAAAATCAAACTTAAACGACTTTCTAAACTCTTTTATTCCGGCCACTAATTTCCTTAATTCCACTTTATTCAAAATAAATTTACTTACCCGATTTCTATCTTTCATAATTCATTATAATCCTTCCAACTCCTTCACCACCTCCCCCACTCTCCCGCTCTGATCTTTTTTACAAATCAATAATCCATTTGGCGTATCCACCACCACCAAATCACTGACTCCAATCAATGCCACTGGCTTTTTTTCATCACTCACCCGAACAAAATTATTATTTGCTTCTATTTCAATCTTAGCTCTTAACTCTGGCTTCTTATCTCTTGTCTCTTGATAAATTGCCACAGACGCCCACGTCCCCAAGTCATGCCATTCAAATGGCATTTCTATCACATAACCTCCCTTAATTTTGTGACTAATAATTTCATTTTCAATCGACCCCGGCTCCATCTTTAGATACTGGCTTTCTGCCTCCAAAACGTCTTTAAGACAATTCCACCAATCCGGTTTAAGTTCTTTTATTGCTTCCAACATCAACCCTGGCCTCCAACAAATATGGGTCGCATGAACATAGGCCTTTCCCAATTTTACTGCCCGTTTAATTTCCACAACTTTGTCCCTAGTTAACCACTTTTTAACCTTCCCATAAGTCACATGATGATTACTTTTCAATTCCTCAATTTCCATATAATCTACCCCTGCCACCATTTCTTTAGCCCTATAACCAGCAGTAATCAATTTACCGGTTCGATTAACCACCTCTTCGGCCAACATCACCATCTCCCGAAAAGCAGTTTCTGGCTCCCGAATTACATCCGTTTGGACAATCATAAATGGCTCATTTGGGTCAATTTTGGCTAATCTTGTCGATAACAAACCAATTGCCGGCCCATGATTTTTCCTGGCTGGTTCAATCACATAATGATCTACATCAACCTCCGGTAACTCCAGTTTTACCAACGGCGCCAAATCCTTCGTCGTCAGTACCCAAATTTTATTAAGATAGACAAATTTGGCTAACCGCTCAAAATTAACTCTTAGAGTCGACTTGCCATCTATAAACGGCAAAAACTGTTTTGGTTTGTCGGGAGTTGACTCCGGCCACATCTTTGTCCCCGTCCCCCCACAGATTAATACTAAATTCATGCTTCTAATGCTTTCACTACTTCACCCACTCTTCCCGACTGATCTTTTTTACAAATCAATAATCCATTTGGCGTATCCACCACCACTAAATCACTGACTCCAATCAACGCCACCGGCTTATTCGGATCACTCATCCTGACAAAATTATTACTTGCTTCTATTTCAATCTTAGCTCTTAACTCTGGCTTCTTATCTCTTGTCTCTTGATAAATTGCTACCGATTCCCATGTTCCAAAATCCACCCATTTAAATGGTATCTCCACCACAATAGACCGTCCACTTCGATGCATCGTCGGTGTTACCTCTTCTTGAGGCCCCTTCGTCATCTTCATAAAGTTTTCATTAACATCACCACCAGCAACAATTGCCGCCAAAGGTTCATACCAATCACTTCTTAATTCACGGTACATTTTCAGATAATTATTTGGGGTCATCGTTGTGTGATTTGTATGCAACAGCAAATCCTCTGAACCAAGATACTTCTCAATCTTTTCCGTTTCAGTTCTGTCTATATAATCTGCTACTTCATAAACCACAATTCCATTCTCCTTAGAAAGGAGTCTCCCTTTTACCAAATAATCAACCCCCCGCACCACTCTCTCTGGCTTAAAACCACCAGTTATATATTTATCGCTCTCCAATGCCATCTTTCCCGTCACTTCTATCATTTCCAAAAATCTATCATCGGGTTCTCTTAAATCATCAACTTGAATCAATACAAACGGCTCATCCCCATAACCCATTCTTGACAACAAGGCCGCCGTCAGTCCAATTGCCGGACCAGTATTTCTTACTTCCGGCTCCAAAAAAATATTCTTTTCGGGGATCTCTGGTGCCTCAGTCTTCACTAACCCCTTTTGAAATTCGGTGGTTTGTACAAAAATTTCTTCCGGCTTGAATTTTTTCAACAAAGTTTCATAATTCAACCTAAAAAGCGACTTATCATCAATCAACGGCAAAAAATGTTTCGGCTTCTCTGGTCTCGACTCCGGCCACATTTTAGTTCCAACACCGCCACAGATCAATATTGGTTTCATATAAGTTACAAGTTTAAAGTTATAAAGTTTATCAAGTAAACCTACAAAGATTTTATCAAACCAGAAAGCATTTTTGAAATCTCAATACACATATCCGACAAATTCACCATCATTCCACCATCAATATAACCCAAATCATTGGCCAAATACAGCATTGATCTAACTTCACCACACGAACCTTTCGAAATGTACAAAAATCTTTTGAATTCCAAGTTCGTTTTTCTTTCATACCCTTCAGCAATGTTATTCATTATTGAGACCGAAGCTCTGCAAATCTGGTCTTTAAACGAAAAATCCCTACAAGTTCCAAATAACTTATAAACAACAATATTCAACTCTCTCGCTTTTTTCCAACTTAAAATTTCCTCAAATCTTTCAAACCCCACAACTAGACAAACTTTTAACTTGACGAACTTGCAACTTGATAAACTTTCTAACTTGTCACTTGATAAACTTTCTAACTTGTCACTTGATAAACTTTCTAACTTGTCACTTGATAAACTGTATTATATTATCCACCGTTGTTGCCACAATCCGCCCAATTGCTTCCCTGGTATTAAAAGCATTATGGGGCGTCATCACCACATCGTCTCTATCACGTAGCAAATGAAAACTTAAGATATCCTGCAAATCCGACTTTTTTGTCTCATCAGTCATCACCACCGATATACTCTCTACTTTGTTTTCCTCCTCCACCACATCCAAGCCCACTCCCGCCAAAATTTTATTATTAAGGGCCCACACCAAAGCCGACGATTCCACCACCGGCCCCCGACAAGTATTAATCAAATACGAGCCTTTTTTCATTAATTTAATATTTTGTTTGTTAATCAGATGATATGTTGCCGGAATTGACGGCACATGCAAGCTAATTACATCTGCTATCTTTAAGCACTCCTCTAGTTCCACATACCTAAATCCCAATCTCTTGGCCAGCTTTTCATCTCTCTTTCTCTCCACCCCAACTACTTTCATTCCCAGTGCTCGCCCTAGTTTAACCACATTCTCACCAATCTTACCCACTCCCACTACTCCCAAAGTCTTACCAAATAGATCAATCCCCGTCAACCCTTCCGGGCTAAATTCTCCATCCTCCACCGACTGGTGGGCCGGAATTATTTTTTTGGTTATCGCCATCATCAGGGCAATCGCGTATTCTGCCACCGTTCGAGACCCATATTCCGGCACATTTTTCACCACAATTGACCTTTTCATGCACTCATCACAGTCCACATGATCTGTTCCCGTTGATCTAGCCGCCACCATTTTTAAATTCGGCAACTTTTTCAAAACGTCCTTGGTTAAATTCGAATAAATGAAGGTCGAAATTACATCGTATTTAGAGGCTAATTCCACATCGTCCTGCACCTCTTTTTCAAATATTCCCACCCCAAACGAAGGCAATCTGATTATTTCCCTTTCAATCGCCTCCCTCTCCCAACTCTTCACTCCAAAAAAACCAATTTTGTAGTCCATTAGTTCATTTTACACTACCGCCGTAGACTAACTCCTTCAAAATCTGTTTTTCCGTCCCAAACATATCCCAATTTAACCAATAATTCCGGCAGAGCGTTTAATAAGTATCTATCCCCACCACCCTCCCTCGCCCTCGTCAATAATCCCTTCCACATTTCTTCTCGCTGTTCTGCTGGCACCTCGTCCACCCCCACCCCCACCACCCTATCTCCATACGAAATAGGAGAACTAACCCAATTTATTCCACAATCTCCCTTCACAAGTCGCACATCCGCCACCCCCACCTTCGGACACTCAACCACCACCCCACAATCTCCTAATCCGATCTTAACAACCTTAACCGGTACATCCGTTGGCGTAAACCCCCTTGGCAAGTCAACAACCCTAATTCTCTCACTCATTTCTCCCTCCTTCGCTCCAACGCTTCTTGAAATTCGTCCCTAAAGTTATCCAACTTCAGCATCTTATCCCAATAGTTGCTCCAAACCACGTCATTTTGATCACTGTCTCCCACACTCCACTCATCTCCAGACCAATTTCCTGCGTTATAATCTTGACAACTCAACTTTCGTCCAACCGACCCCAAATCCTTAACCTCTATTCTTATGACTTGCTTGCCAAACCTACGCAGAAAAAGACCGTCGCAAGCATGGTCAATTACATCTTTCCACAGCTCAACACCCCAAAGAACTCCATCTCCATCTTCCCATTTTTTGTCAACCCAACGAGCACCACCAATTATTATTTCCCATTCCCTTCTGGGAATAAATCGACTCAACCCAATAAATCTGTCTGTCAAAACATGAAAATAGTAACCAGCATAATCATGATAAGGACCAGATTCATATTTACACCATTTCGGACGACCTTGGCAACTAGCCTCAATTGGGTTTATCATTTTTCTTAATTAACTTTCAATACCCTATATTAAAATACTATTCATATTTAATCTTGACCTTTACTGGACATTTCACGATTCACCATAGCCTCCACAGATCTCTTCTCTTCAATAATCCGTCTACAACCCTTACTATAATTATGTGATATATCCTCAGCAACCGCTATTGTAAGGGTAAGAACCGGAAGTAACCCACAAGGCCCAATTTGTTCATAGGCTTCCGGAGTTATGAAAATAAAAAGCAAATTCAAAAACGCCAGCCAAACCGAATCCCCACCATTAATTAGCGACTCTAATCGGTCTCTAGTTGTAAGTTTGGGTTCTGGTTGAAAACCAATGTTTCTCTCACTCATTTTTATATTTAACCTTTAACAGCCCTATAATAAAACACTATTCCCTAACAATCTTGACCTTTACTGGACATTTGATAAGTATTCATTTTTTCCTTTACACTATTTAACAGGCGCTGGAGAAGTTGACAGTTTTGACATCTGGCAACCTGGACCAAAATAAACCTCATATTCAGTTCCATTCCAAACATAACTTACCCGAGTTCCATTGGCATCAGCACTAATTCCTCGCTCAGAAGCATCCCCTGGAAATCCTACGTCTGGAAGAGACGCATTGCCTTGAGTTCTACAGGTAGGCAAACCTAAAAAACCCATCCTATTTACCGCGATATCTACTGTTGAAATTGTACCCGCAACAGCACCAGTAATAAACATAGAAAAACCAACAATAGCATTTAATGTATCATGTCTCATAATATATTTAACCTTTAACAGCCCTATAATAAAACACTATTCACCAACAATCTTGACCTTTACTGGACATTTAGTCGCACACCTCTGCCTTTTACCACCTGAATCCACCGCCGCTGGCTACTATCGCCTAGTTTTTTTCTCAACCGAGCCAGCATTTTATCAATCGCCCAATCCGAATATTTCTCCGTCATCTTTTCTCCCCAGACTCTTTTTGCCAATTCCTCCCGGCTCACCACCCCGCCGCCCCTGGCCCACAACAACTCCATTATCGCCAATTCATTGGCGGTTAAAAAGTCAGCCAAATTTTTCCCATTCCACTTTATTTTTCCCTTACTCTCCCCCACCACCGGGTTACTCTTAGCCTGAATTTGCTTTACATATGCCCCAAACCAGGGCACTTTAAGCTCCCACTTGCCCCCATTCCTTGCCCATAATCCAGTTTTTACCACATACTCGCTTTTGTCCTCACTCCAAAAATTATCTTGGCTCTCTTTAGCCATCGCCTGCCACAAATCGGCAAAATACCCGTCAATCTCTTTGTCTGCCAAAACTTCATTTATTGTTTTTTCCGAATTCGGCTCATCCAACCACCCCACCGCCACTGCTCGATTTTCATCGTTAAGTCGCCTCAATAATACTCTCGCCAAACACGGCCAGCCTCCCCACACCCCAGCAACTTGCTCCACTTCTTTATTACTTATTTTTATTCCATGCCACTTTTTCTGGTTCGAAACCGTGTTACTTAGGCTTTGCTTGTCTTGGAAGGGCATCCAAACTCTCCCCTGCCAAAAACTGGTCCAAAGATAACCCAAGTTTTTTTTCGTTGCTTCCGGCTCCACTTCCCTGCCCACAATATAAACAAAGCTTATTTTCATTGGGTTAATCCGCCACCAATCATATAGTCTCTTTCTCCATTCCGGCTTGCCATCAATTAATCTTGCCGCCTCATCTATCACCACCACCACCTGTTTTTGTTCACCCCAGCTCCATTCTTTAATTTTAGCCGTTACTTCTTTTTCCAAATACACCTCTCCTCCACTTAAGTCAGCCACCTCAAAAACCTCTTTTTCCAAATCCAGCCACAACCACTTTTTTTGGCCACATCTTTCTTGCCAATCATCAACCACCATCTCGCCACACTCTAAAAAAAACTTCATTAAAGCTGTTGCTCCGGTATAGGGTAAATGCACCAATTGCGCCGACTCACCTCTATCTACTTTATCTAAAATCGCTGGCAACCAAGTCAAAAAGTACTCTTTCGTCGCCGGCAACATTTCAAATAATTTCTTTTTATCTGCCATCTTCAGAACTTAT
Source organism: Candidatus Shapirobacteria bacterium (assembly GCA_041665485.1). Taxonomy (GTDB): domain Bacteria; phylum Patescibacteriota; class Microgenomatia; order UBA12405; family UBA12405; genus JBAYFX01. Next base: position 315,752 of record JBAYIT010000001.1, on the reverse strand, counting down.
TTTACCCCAATCAACACGATGTTTATCTGGCCAATTTTCAGCCAATTCGCTTATCACTACCCCCAAGTCAACATCATTGGTAGCTTCTGCTACCATCAACCCAATCACCCCTTCCCACATTACTTGTGGCTCAACCTCAATTTTACTTCCACTCGTCTCATCTGCCAGCAGTTTCAGTAAAATCCCATTCTGCCATTCCGGATGGTCCATAAACCCATTAGCCATCGTTGGGCTAAAAACCGCCACCGCTGGTACTTTAAACACCATTGCCTGCCAAAAATCAAACCGATTGTAAGCATATGTATCCGTCATCATCTTGGCCATTTTTTGCCTAATATAGTCAATTTGTTCTCCTCCAATTTGGCCACCCTCTACCTCACCAATTAATTTCTCGCCAATTACTCTCCAATCAATACTTTTCACTGATCCGCCTTTTTGAGCCATCCAAGCCACTGCCTTTAAGGCCATTTTCAAATCGCCCCACTTTATACTCCCCTCCCAATTCGGGTTTATTGAAGTCACCCGAAACGGAGCCGGATTGTCTGCCAAATAATCAGTTTCATCAAGAACCTCTACTCCCACCACTCTACCACTTTCCAACACCGGCCTTAAACCTACTCCTTGATGCCTCAACATCACTTTCTTCATTTGTTCCTCGATATTTTCCACCTGCGAAATTTCTACTATTAACCCGTTATCCAACGTCAATTCCAATCTGTTTCGGCTAACTCCATTAGCCTCTGGCGTCAATAAGCAACAGTTACCCATACTAGCAATCTTTCCCATTAAGCCAACCAAATCAACATCATCTTCCACTATTAGATCAAGATCAGAAACACTCCTCAAGCTGTAATGCTCAACATCATAAGCAACCGCACCTCTCATTCTCTCATCGGCCACACCGGCTAACACTTCATGCGCCCCGCTCCCAAACCAAGCGATATTTTTATCCTCGCCGATTTGAGCCACAACTTCCGCCACAACTTTCCAATTCTTACCTCCACACCTTTCCAATTCTTCTAGACCTAATCTATCCCCTCTACTTATGTATGTAACCACATCGAGTGCTTGCAGTGGCTTTTCTCGATTTCCATCCCCATTCATTGGCTCATTTTAACATCTTCACCTCCTCCCCTTTTTAACCAAACCGACAAAAAAGTTAACAAAACAACATGGCCTCTTAGCTACAATCCATACAACTCCTCCACACCTTTTGCCACCGACATTTCCTGCCCACTTAAAACAGGAACACTCCCACCAGGAAAGAACTCTCTCATCAACCACAATTCCACATCATCCTGGACTTCTTTTTCAAATATCCCCACCCCAAACGAAGGCAATCTAATTATTTCTTTCTCAATCGCCTCCCTCTCCCAACTCTTAACTCCAAAAAAGCCAATTTTGTAGTCCATTAATCCATTTTACACTACGCCACTAATCCCGCTTGAATATAGGTTTTAATCAGTGTCTGATACGGCACGTTTATCTCGTTTGCTCTCTCTTTTATCCTTACTAACATATATTGAGGTATCCTGATAGAAATTGCCTCCGACGTTGGCTTTAAATTAGGAAAGCTTACTTTTTGAAAATCTTTAGCCTCAAAATAGTCCGCCAAACTAATTTTGGCCCAAAAATCTCTTTCTTCGTCCTCGTTCTTAAATTTTGGTAGTTTAAGCATTTTTTTCATATAATTTTTCTTCCTTTTTATCGGCCGTCCTTGCCGAAATAACTCTAATTTTGTCCTTTCTTCTGGTATAAACCACAAACAATAATTTTTCCTTTTTGGTTTTTCCCAAAACGATTAATCTGTCTTCTATTTTAGAATGCTCTGAATCTCTTAATTCGATTTTTTCTGGGTCAAAAAAAATCTCTTCGCATTCCGACTTTGAAACTTGATGCTTTAGCCAATTTTTGTCTTCATTACCGGCATCCCACTCAAAATCAGTTGAAATATCAAATCTCATTGTCTGTTATATGTATATACCCAACACCACATATTGTCAATACTTCGTTTTAATCCCTGCCTCCCTCTCCCAACTCTTCACCCCAAAAAAACCAATTTTGTAGTCCATTAATCCATTTTACCTCACTTTTACTATTTTTATGATATATTTCTTATATGACACAAACACCAGAAGCTCCACAACCAACTATTGATCAACTCCAAACCAGATTACTCCAAGCCCAAACTGCCTGTTTCGGTGCTCAAGAAGTTACGGTTTACGGAGCCACCACCTTAAAAGACGAATGGGACCTTCTGTCTCAAGCCAAAGCAGGAACCCTCCCTGAATCTAACTCCAAAGCTCTAGAACGGTCAATAGCTTTCCACGACATCAGATTCCCCATGCCATCTGACTTGGTTCTACCAAATACAGACTTCCCCACTCCAGACCCAACCCAATTGGCCGAACTATTCCAAGCCGAAATTGCCATCTTAGATTTTGGTATCAAACAACCCGAAGCAACTGTTGAAGAATTAACTACTTCCCGAAACGGCTTCCAAAGAGCTCTCGATTACTTGACTGGCACACAGCCTCTTGATGCTTCTCTCGTCCAATGCACCCGTGAGCTTGCTCACCAATTTTTGCGCCGTTCTCAACACGAACAAACCGAAATTGAAGCTGAAATCGCCAGTGCAAACCCTCAAAACCAAATGCGTCTTCACGAATTAAGACTTGGCCGAGACACCAGAATACTTGATCAAACATCTGCCGACAAGGCCTTTGCTTACGTCAGAGACAACTCAGCTTGGTACGGTGGCAAAGCGCAACAATAAAAAGCTCTAAATTTTACCTCTCCACCAAAAACACTTCTGGATTGGGTTTTCCAACCACACCAATAGCAACCACCCCAATAAAGCTCTCCGAGCCAAAAACCACCAATTTTCCTCCGTTTTCACCTTTTAATCTATCAACCACTACACATCCTCCTTCAGGAACTTCTGGCGGCAAAGCATAATTTCTCCCATCCAACATTATTTTTCTCTGCCAATCACGAGTTTCTTTAATCGGATCTTTACCTTCTACTCCTCCGTTGGCTAGCACGTCCTCAATAGTACCTAGTTCTAACCCCAACGTCGTATTAAAATCCTTTGGATCAAACGGCACCTCAATTTCCAGTCTCGGCGAACCGCCAACTAATTGTCTCTCAGTATTCCAATCTCCCCCACATTGCTTCACCTTTCTAGCTAATTTTATTACCTGTAAAGCCATCGAACTAGCCGTACCTTGTTCACCCCTCCTATTTGCTTGATCATCACCAGTTGGCGCCACCAAGTGCAACACCGCCGGTTGCCCCGCCCCTCTCTGAACATCAAGTAAATACGAAACCGCCTCCTTGTGTCTATCCGGTGTTACCAACATTTCCCCGTCTAATACTTCCTCCAAACCAGCTTTCTGAATCACATAGTCAACCGCCCCACCTAACGCCCCCGGTCTCCCTGGAGCAATATCTACATCATTTAAACCATCAACATATCCCCCAAATCCCTCTCCACCACGATTTGTTTTTGTCATAAACCCATTTTACAGCAAAATATAAATTTCTTCTATTGGCACCCTCAATCTTTAAATTTTATATTCCAATTCTTTCTTAGACACCAACTCGTGTACCTTCTCTAAATCAGCCAAACCATCTCCAGCCGTAAATAACACCTTTGATTCCTTACCACCAAAAATCTTAACCAACATCCGATGAACATCATTACCCTGTACATATCTGTCCCTATCTAAAACACATCTACCTACACGATAATAATCCTCCTTGGTAAAACCTTCCCCTTTCTGAAAACGTCCGATCAGTTCAGATATTCTCAAACCCAATAAGTACCTTCTAATAATAACCCCATCCAGCAACAATAGGCACTCATCACCACTTTCGCTAACCCCCAACTCCTGAACAAAAGGCACTAAATCTAAATCAGGCGGAATCTCCCAGCCACCTCTCCTCATTTCCTCTATTGCGTCTCTAACTAAAAAACCATTTACCTCGTCGTCAATTTTAGCTCTCTCTTTTACGTATAATTGGGGTAATTCTCTGGCCACTCGCTCGCCCATAAAATCTACCTCATCCATAGTTGCTACCAATTCTTCGGGCAAAATACAAATCTCCGAACACCTTTGGCCAGAAGGTAAATTAAGACCCTTTACGTGGGCTCCGCTTTTTAGTTCAACTTTTCCATCAACTCCTTTGGTCATATACAACACCAATCTGGTTCTAGCCGCAGCATGGCTTAATTCGTGACCAAGAGTAGCTATCGTCGACAACGGACCATGATCTACCCCAACCACTAGTCGGTTATAAACATCAACATATCCACCCTCACTGCTCATCCCCAAAAAACCCAAATCGCTGGAAGCATGGCGAACATATTGAACAGGCAATAAGTCCGGCTCATATCCCTCAATTCCCAGTCTCTGAATTTTTTCGATTAAAAATTCACGGGCACTGGCCTCCATACCCCTCAATACCCGCATTGTCCCCTCCGACAATTTTGCTGGTTCTAAGCCTTCCCCCGGCATCGCTCTAACCATCTCTCTTTCTGCCTCAAAATCAGCTTTCATACTGGCCAACTCTGCCTCACCAACACCCTTACCACCAACCATCCGCAATTCAAAAACATCTTTAGCCACCATTAATATTCTAGACAACCTTCTCTTCTAACGGCTTTCCCTCATATTTAATCCCCAAAAAAATATCCACAAACCTCCTTGCAAAGCCAATAACCTTCAAAACGTTTTGGCCATCCATCTCTACCTGCAACTTTTGGCACAAAGCCACAAAGTCAGGATCTGTGCCATCCTTTATCCCTAGTTCTTCCTTGGCAATCTCCAAATCATCAACACCCTGATACGACTCTTCCGCCTGTTGCCGTTGAAGTTCCAAAAGTTGTTTTACTGTAATGTCGGCCATTATTATTTCTTACTACCAACAATTTGTCTTATTTGTGCCACATGCCTCCTCACTTCCACTTGAGCATCTAACCTTCTGTTTACTTCATCAATAGTTGCATCGGCTTTAATTGCCCTCTCCGTATCCATTAACTCTTCTACTGTTGGCGGAGCAATCGGCGCTGTCACTACATCAATAAAGTCCCTCTGAGCTGCGGCCACCGCCTCTCTCCCACTCCTCTTTTGCTCTTTAACCCAATCACTCATCCGCTTCTCTGCAGGTGACTTTGGTCTCAATTTTTCTACAACAACACCTAATATATCCATACATCCATATTACTAAAAAATATTTTTTTAGCAACAAACAGTTGACAAATCCATTCCACCATGTTATTATAGGTTGTTCTAGTAAGCTAAGTTAGTTAATCTAACAACGCCTTGCTTGAAGCTACCTTAGAGTCAAATATCGGAGCTCTTTAAGCTTTTTGACTCATTCGCTTCAAGATTTATAACCGGCCAAGAAATGGCCGGTTTTTTGGTAAACGCACCAATCCAATCGGCCAGCTAACCGGATCTTTTACAAGAGAGCAATGGAAAAGCTACGGCAGAAACCGGAGTGTGCTCGCCACACCTCGATCTCTGCTGTAGTTTGAGCGGAAAAAACAGAAGAAAGGAAGATAAAGAGTGGAAGTTCTATTATTGTTTCCCACCACCACTGGTGTTTTTGCCGGCCTAGCAGTCGGCTGGATACTTCGCAAGGTTGGATTTTTCGTCAACTTTGTGGGGTACATCGTCCTGACTGGGTTAGTCTTCGGTCTTGTACTAGTAGTCGGGTTAGACTCCGATTTGGCCATCGGTTTCATGATCGGCCTCGCACCAAATCTAGTTCTCTACTACGGAAGGAGAAAATAAAATGGACTATGGGACTGATCCACGAATGACACAGCTCATAAAAATCGGAATTCTCATCGGCTGGATCGTCGGAGCAATAGTTAACCTAAAGGGACTGGAATGGTTCCTCTCCGGCGTAGTCGGTGGCATTGTAGCAGCGGCAATTGGGGTCATCGTAGATCGAATCATCAACGGATAGGGGACAAAATGAAAAACAATCTTGGTAGGTTCGCCTTCGGGGGGCTCCTGATCGGCTGGTTCGTCGCTTTCGCAGTCGGTTTGCAAGGTGATGTAGCTTGGCTCATCGGCGGTGTTGGCGGTGGTATTACCGGAATTCTTCTCGGAATTGTCCTCGAACGTCTTCTCCGCTAATCTCCTGCCGGGCCCACTGTCATCTTCTGACACCCTGGGCCCGGCTATCCTCCCCTCCCTTTCTTCCCCTCCCCATTGCTCTCTTGTTGTACTTTTCCTCACTTTCCCAAACTTTATAAACTTTTAACTTTCTACATTCGACTATCATATTGACACACTAACATCCTTTATGGTTTACTCTTTATAGTTAAACATTATTTAGACCTGCCCCGATACACACCATGGACGAACAAAATATGTCACAAGATAAACTTGTGAAACAAGTACCCGCCAAGAAAGTCAACGGAGTTTCCATTGACAATCTTCCTGATCTTTTAACCGTTGCCGAAGTGGCCGATCTCCTTCGTGTTAGCAAACTAACTGTTAAGCGCTGGGGCAAACGGGGTAAGCTCCCCGCTATCCGCATCAATGCTCGTGGCGACCGCCGCTATCGCAAAGAAGCCGTTCTCTGGCTTTTGGGAATTCAAACTGAATAAAACGACAATTACTTTGACTTAAAAGGGGTTCTCTTAGGAGGGCTCCTTTTTTGATTTATTTCTCCCAAATTTTCAATCCACCAATCCTCTCAAAATGTTTTTTATTGCTCGTTACTAGGATCAAATCGTAAGCCAAGCAAGTCGAAGCAATCAACAAATCCATATTGTCAATCAAATTTCCTTGCTTCCTCAACTCTCTCCTAATTTCAGCAAAAACTCTTGCCACCCTTAAATCAACCTCAAAAATCTTCATTTCTTCAAACCACTTTTCTACTTTTTGTTTGTTCTTGTCTACCACCCCTTCCAACACCTCACCCACACAAATAACACTTGTAGACCACAAGTTTATATCAAATAAATCTAATTCCTCCACCACATCCTTCTTTCCTCTCAAATATCCAATTAAATAGTCCGTATCAATCAAATACATTTTTAGTCACCCCAATTAGCTAAATATTTCTTTTTACTGGACCCGTCTTTCCTTCCACTTTTAACCAGCTTGGTCATTCTATCAGCCTCCTTTTCACTGATTATTCCGGAAAAACGCTTAAAATCATTTGGTTTATCACCATAAGGTATCATTTTTATCATCGGTATCCCTGATTTTCTCACCACAAACTCCTCACCCTTGGTGTATATGGCCGTCAAAATATCAAAAAACTCTGCCCTCGCCTTACTTGAATCAACAAATTTTACTTTTGTATTCATATCCCAATTGTACAACCTTGTACAACTAGCGTCAATCTCCTAATTTGTTACTCGTCCGCGGGGCGTTCTCTTCACCAACCCCTTTTTCATCAAAAACGGCTCATAAACTTCTGTTATAGTATCGATGTCTTCCGTCAAAGCCGCAGCGATATTTTCTACTCCCACTGGCCCCCCGCCATACTGCGTTTTGACTATATCCAAATACCGCCTGTCAGCATCAGACAAGCCCATTTCATCCACCCCAAGCATTTCTAAGGCCTCTTTTACTTCCTTCAAAGTTACTAATCCATCACTGTTGACCTGGGCAAAATCGCGCACCCGCCGCAAAAGCCTATTAGCCACCCGTGGCGTCCCTCGGCTCCTCCTGGCAATCTCCCCCGCCGCTTCCCTCTCTATTTTAACTTTCAATACATCAGCCGTTCTTTCCACAATTTCTCTTAATTCATTATCATCGTAAAAATCCAATTGTTGAACATAACCAAACCGATCCCGCAGTGGCCCCGACAACATTCCAATTCGAGTTGTTGCTCCCACAATTGTAAATTTAGGTAAATTTAATCTAACAGTTTTTGCCAACGGCCCTTTGCCCAAAATTATATCTAAAGCAAAATCTTCCATGGCGCTATATAGCATTTCCTCCACCGCCTTGTTTAACCGATGAATTTCATCAATAAACAAAAAATCACCTTTTTTTAGGGTGGAAAGAATGGCCGCTATATCCCCCGCCCGAGTTATGGCCGGCCCGGAAGTAATTTTAATTCCCGCTCCCATTTCCTTGGCCATTAAAAACGCTAGGGTTGTTTTTCCCAATCCCGGCGGCCCATAAAACAAAATATGATCAGCTGCCTCTTCTCGCCTTTTGGCCGCCTCAATAAAAATCCTAAGCTGTTGTCTAGTTTTCTCCTGGCCAATAAATTCAGATAAAGTTTGTGGTCGCAAACTTTTTTCCACCACCTTTTCTTCCTTGGTTGGTTTCGGGTCTAAATCATCCTTACTCATAGATTCATTTTACCAAATATAACCCAAAACTACCCTCCCATATTCTGCAAACACCACTGCAGTTTTTCCTCTAATGTTTCTAGTTCAGATGGCAACTTTACTATAACCTTGTCTATCTCTTTTCTATCAAATCCCAATTGCCGTAAACTAGCCCCCAAGTCATCGTCAAGTAGTGGCAAATCATCCCGCAAATTCAACTCTCCCAAGCCCCCAATCTTTGATTTCAAATCGACAATTATTCTTTGGGCCGTTTTCTTACCAATCCCCTTAATTTTTCCAAAAAAGCCCACATCCGCCTCCCCTATCGCTTTAATTATCTCCATACTCGTCGAATTTCCCAATATCTGCGCCCCGGTTTTCGGCCCCACCCCAGAAACCGTTATTAATAATTTAAATAAATCCAATTCTTCGTCTGTTTCAAAGCCAAAAAGGCTAATATCATGCTCACTCACCGCCATATGAATTTTTAATCTAATTTCATCTCCAACTTTAAACTTTGATCTTTGATCTTTAAACTTCACATCATATCCAACCCCATTCACCTCTATTTCTAAGTTACTCCCCCAAATTTTAGTTATTACTCCCTTTAGGCTTGAAATCATAGACAACTATAACATTTATCTACCCCTCTCCCCAAAAAGACCATCAATATCTTCTCTAACTCTAATATCAGTTATTAACCTTATCCTGTCTTTCCAAAAATCATATGTTCCTGGCCTCACCACCCTGCCATCTTCCAACGCCTTTATCCCATCAAGTAAACCTAATCTTATTTTTTCATTACCCACCAAAACTGCAGGAACATCCTCAAGTGCAATATATTGCTTATCTCCTGCCTCGTCAGTCTGAATTTTTCTACGTGCATCACCGATATCTCTCCCAACCACAAACGAAACACCACTATTAATATTTACAAATAGACCTGGGTCGGAATAGCCACCACTTGAAGCAAATGGACCGTAATAAAAAATTCCGTTACTACCCGCTCTTAATCCTAAGCTAACCGTCGCCAGGGCATACTCCGCACCTATCCCACGAGCCACCGTTCCTGATTTGGCCAGTAAATCAGTTGAAGTTATAAGTTCATTTTTACCCAATTCCTGTTTCCACTCTTGAAATTCAATGCCTCCGTTAGCTACCGCCACTCTAGCCATTTCAACTCTCTTAGTAATCTCCGAAGGTAAGTGTCCTGACCACAAACCAAGTTGGCCATCTCTATTCACCCAAAAATATTCCTCCTCAAAAGCCTTTTGCGTCATAAAACTACCCTTTGGCATCAATACATGACGATTTGGATTAATCTTTTTTCCTAATACTTCAGCTTTATCTTTAGGTATCGTGTACGTCTCCAACACCATCGCGCTTGGTCTATGCTCACCAACAAGCTCTTGAACATAATTTCCAATTGAAGGATAAGGTGTATCGGAGTATAGAACCGCCAATAAATCCCCCGCCATCTTTTCACCCTGCGGCCCTTCTCCAACCGGCTCATAGACAAATAATAGTGGAGATTGATCTTTATTAAAATACAAATCTGTCCCCCTATCACTTCGCAAATGTGCCTCACCAAATTTACGTAATAATATCTCCGGATCTCCACCGTTAATTATTTCACCCACAACCTCAGCTCGTTTTTCCACGCTCAAACCAGGAGGCAACACATAAACCTTTCGACCAAATTGATTTAAAAGAGTAATATCCTCATAATTAAACTGCATCGGCAAAAACCCTTCTTCAAGCCATTCTTTTTCCTCATCACCAACTAATCCGTAAAAAGAATATCCCGACTTATCGCCAATAAATAACTGTCTTTTGTCGTCTAGAAAATCATCATACATCACAAAGATTACTTCTAACATTTTCTTCTCCATCTCCCCTCTATAACCCCCCAACGCCTCCCTTGCCCCTACACTCAACCCACTCTCCTCTAGGGCTTCATCAATTCTTTGAATCGCCAAATCAATTGCTCTTAAAGCATCATCTTTTTCTTCCTCTGTCTTAATCACCACCACTTCTTCGATTTCTACCACCGCTTCGGCGCCAGCCTCCACCACCCGATTCGATTCAAATTTGTGATTAAACACATAATCCCTTAATTCTTGTAGTTTTGCTAACCTAGCTGGCTGTTCGGTTAATCCGTTTATCTCTGCAATTTTCTTTTTAACTTCATGAACAAACACCGAACAATCAGTACAACCTTGAGGCTCATAGGCTGAGGTTACCTCCTCCAACATTCTAAAACCACCCTCAAAATCACCAGTCAATAGTTTACCCACTACTCCATCCGGATCCTGGCCAGCATCTGTCAACAATTTTCTTACTTCATCAAAATATTCTTGCTGAAACTTTTCTGCTTCATGATACCTTCGTACATAATCACCCAAAGTTTCATTGCCAATATACTCCAACATTCGGTTTGCCGAACTCATATTTTTCATAAACAACCTCAATCGTAGTGGCACTTCCAAATCATTCCTCCCTACTTCCTGCATCAAGGCATTCACCGCCGCATCGGTATTGGCTCGATGTTTTGCCGCCGCTAAAAACATCTTACCGTAAAGAACATTCCGATTAAAACCTGTAACCTTATTTTCATCTAACAAATAATTAATTAAAATATCCAGCTTCTTCGTCTCCGAGATGTCACCAGCTAAAAGTTGATCAATCATATCCACATCCTTTTTCTCCAACACCAGATAATAACTCCTATCAATTACATAACCCTCGCCTTGGGTGGATAACATGATATTCCCTATGTGAATGTCCGAATGCAACAAATAAACTTCCCTGCCGTCAGCCAACTTGACCGGTATAAACATATGTCGAACATAATCGCTCACTGTATCACTCATCACTTTAATTAAATTTTGTCCCTCATCGCTGGTTGTGTCTTTAAGCCTCCGTGGATCATTTCCAACCACTCCGTTGATCGCCGCTTTTAAAGTATCGCCCTCAACAAAGCCTTCTGCCTTGGTCCATTTATTATAAGGGCTCCTGGTTTCCGACACACGCATCCTTGTTCCTTCCGGCCCCCAATAACTCTCATAAGCTTGAGTAAAATACGGGTCGTAAGTTAAATAATTAGCATCGGCCACATCTTCGGCAATCCAATTAGCCAGGGTTGAAACTAACTTACCCGCCACCTCATAGTCTTGCCTCCTACCTCGATCCGAACGGATCAATTCCGCCAACACGTTCTGTACCAATTCCGTGTCTGCCATTAATTCCTCCTGCGTATTTGGATTTAAGATTTTATAAACCTCGCGCTCCCCGCCCCCAATTTTAGTTACCTCATAGGCAGTATTAATTGACCCGCCGCCAATTTTTCTCACTACCAACATTGTCCTTTGCCTTTCTTCCATTGCCGCCACCTCCCCTCGCAACCACACTACTCTTTGAGGATTGGTTCCATCAGCTTCTAATTTATCTGCTTCCGCTTTAAGTGCCGCTATCCCCATTTCCGTCGTCTGGAAAGCATTAGCCATAAACAAACTTGACGCACTGTCATACACCGCTTGAAAGTCGTTTCGCATCTCCGGGGTAATTTCATAGTATTGGCCCATTACCTGCAAAAATCTTACTCCCAACGCTCCTAAGGCTTTGCCGATCTCAACTACAAATTTAGTCGCTGGCACTTTTTGCTCTTCAAAGCCCAAAGTTTGTTGGCCACTGTTCTCAACCACCCCCATCCGTTGATACATTGTTTTGTACATCTCTGCCACCTCATTTCTCAATTCCACCACCACCGGATCGTTATTCCTCGGATCTTTCATTACATCATCTTTTTTTGTTCCCAATACCCTCAAAAAATATTTTTTCTGCTCTTCCAACCATCCGGTAGTATCTTTTAGAACGTTGTAATTAGAATTCCCTTCGATAATTCTCTTCACTGCATAGTCATTACTTGCCACTTGCTTCGGCTTCATTAAAAAGATGTCTGCCAAACTACTCGACACCCCCAAAGCCACTTTTGTCCTCCCCCTTCTCTGTTTCAACACCGCCAAAATGGCCTTATTCATAAACGTTTTCATCCCGGGCTCACCTTCAACCCTAGAAAGCATCATAGAGGCAATTCTCGGATGTAATTCTTCATGTTTTAATATCCCAGAGCTATCATCAGCTAAAATTTTGTAAATTAAAGCCGTCTTTTGCATCTTCGACATACTGTAAAGCTCCGCCATCAAGTCCTCAAAAATAGGTAAATTTCCCACCCCTGTCCCCGTAATTGAACCATCCTCGTGCACCATTATTCCATCTTGGTTGTACCCAAGATATTCACTAAACGCCTTACCCATAAAATATCTCAGTTTGGCATCATCTCCGGTTAGCGCCGCTTCAAAAAATTCAAAAGTCTGTTCGCCGGTAAGAACATTACTCATCAACGTATCCAAAAGCACTCCCACCGACCCTTTCGCCACCGCCCCGCCAGTTAACATTTTGGTAAAATCACTCCCAAAAGCTTCTTTAACTTTTTGATACTCTAAATTTGTCTGCACCCGATTCTCCAAAAACTTAATTCCAATTTCAGCATTGCCATCGGCTATTTCTGCCTGAACAAACTTTAGCAAATCATCAAATGGCATTTGTTGAACCATCATCTCTACCGCCCTGTCAAGCAACGCTTTTCTTTCATCACTCTTCGGTAAGTCCTTAATTATTTGGTAATACTTCAAAGCCGTGGTCGTCGTCTTGGGGAAATCAGCCGGGTAAGTGTCTGTTACTTGCTTGAGCATCAGCTCAATAAATGGCTGCAAAAACTTAGCTTCATAAGCATTCTCCCCAAAAAATGGATAGTTTGCCACAGTGGTAGAATCTACCCCACCCCCATACATCTGTCTGGTACCCTCCAAAAATGCTACCGCTCTCCGATATAAGTATTTTGGCTGACCCCAATATCCTGTCTTTCCACTCTCGGCCAATATCCTTTTTTGCACTAAATCAAAAACCGGTAAGCCAAAAACTTTCTCGACATTTTCCTGATACTTCTCCTTATTAATCCCATACATACTCTGAATTTCAAAAATTTTAAAAACCAAATTACCCAATTTCGAATCATCCATCCTTATCATCACCTCAACATATTTATTCTGAACTAAATCCGCCACTCGAAGCCTTTCTTCATAGCCCTCAACTAAAACCATCGATGCCTGATAGTTAAACATAAACTTAGATTCTTCCGGATGCATCACGTTCCAATCCGCCCCATCAAACTGCGGCCCTTCTAAAAACTTTTTAACTTCGGCCATCAACCATTTCTGTCTTTCCTCACCAACCCCGTTGCCTGCCGCCGCCATTATGTAATTCAAAGATGCATCCGGATGTTCCACTAAAACTTTTTGCAAGGCCACTTCATCTTGATTCAAAACCGCAATATAAAAATCTTCTTCTGCTGTAAACAGGTCAACTATTCCCCATCCCGCCACTAAATACTTCTTATAAGCCAACTTTACCAAAAAAGGTGCTCCTCTGAAATTATAATTGTCACCCAAAATATCGTAATACAACTCACTTTGTTTTAATTTTGGATTGGCTTCCAACACCCGTAAGCCCGCCTCCACCAGCCTCTTGGCCACCTCTTCATTAAACACTAACTCTCCCTGCGTTGGTCCTTTTAACGCCAAAGTTAACATCATTCCTAAAACCTTTTTCTCCATCGATACGCTCGGGTAATAATCAGACATAGGTAAAACCAACACCCAATCCAAAATTCTAGTTAATGCCGTTATATCATTGGCTTCATTCCAAAGATTTTCATCAAAAATCTTATTGATAATTGGCCCCGGACGGAAGTTAACTGCCCCACTTAATCCCACTCTAGCCAATCTCTCTCCCCAAAATTTTTGATCAATTATCCTCGCCACATATTCCTGCGACATTTGGCCATTTTCCACTCCAATTCTAGCCAAAAGCTTTTTTCCCTCCTCCTGCGCCTTACCCGGCATCATTTCCCCCTTCAGTTGATGCAATAATTGCGAATAAAGCTCTCCTCCTTGTGGACCTGGTTTGATGACTGTCATCAGTCTAATCATCTTTCCTTCATCCTCTCCACTTACTTCCATCCTTTCTGCCATCAATTTCTCCAAACTCTCAAACTTCTTCAGCATTTGTAACTGATACTGACTAAATTGTTCAAAAAGGCGATCATCATATACTGTTTGAACCAGCCGCTCTACTCCTTTTTTATCCTTCCGCCTTGTAAATCGGCCATCATAATAAGTCTTCTGATTCGCCATTTCCACCAACCATTCCTTAGTAAAACTCTCCATGTATTGCCGCACCACCTCGCTTGGCGCCGACCTCAATGCTTTTTCCCATTCCGGACCATAATTATCACCCACTAAATGGCCATAAATCTCATCCACCCCCGCTTTACCCTTCCAGCCACTTGGCACTTCTCTTGGCGCCACTGCCTCCCCCCCATGCTCAATAAATTTATTACCTACCTCCTGGCCGGCCGTTCTATTAGCAATCGACCCATGAGCCACATCAGTTCCCGCTTTCCACTCATCAACTGTCTTTATGCCAAAAAATTTCCATATTTTTCTTCTCCAGTCCTTCTGAATCGTTTCATTTTGGGCTTTTTCGAAATCAGCCACATAAATTTGCAAGTTTTCCAATGCCGACGTCATCGCCATGCCATTAAAACCAATTTTCTTTAACCTCGCTCCCACGTAATCAGCCTTATGCTCCTGCAATCTACTTACTAATGGTTGACCCACCTCTTCGCCCAACCCCCCCTTATCAAAAATATCTTCCCGCCAGTCCATAAAGTGGTCCTCAAAATGAGAAAATTCATGCACCAAAATCGCCGCAATTTCATCCTCTGTTCTCATTAAATTAATTAATGACTGAGTCACCACTATCGACCCATCCGGCAAACTAAAGGCGTTTGGCTCTCCCCCCACTTGAACAAAAACTTTAACCGCCGGCATAGCTTTTTTCTTGCCCGCCACTCTTTCCTTGTTCACCACTATTGTTAAATCGTCCATAATTTTTTGCAAACCAACCACCACCCCTTCGTTGTCATCCAAAAATCTTTCGTTTTGATTGGAAAAATTCAACAGCCGTTTAACTGCCAAAAACATCTTTGGATTTTTAGCCTCCAATAAATGCTCTCCTATTTGTGGCTCGATTACTCTATCCACTGACATTAACTTTTTTTCTAAAACAACACTCAATTCTTCCGTTCCCGCTTCCATCCTCTGTCTAACCGCCTCCACCTCCGTCCCCACTACTCCAGCCACACTTATTTCCGCCCTTCTCAATCTACTCTCAAACATCTCACCCAATTTCGATTGACTCACTCTAATCGCCCGCACCTTTTTTATCGCCGGTTTCACTTCTTCCTCCCGTTCATGAACCAGACCTATTATCTGTCCCGTGGTCAACCCTGGTTCTTTCAACACTCTCTCTATTTCGTCAATTGCCAAGTTGGCCTGCATTAAAGCATAACTTTGAGTCTCTGATGTTCTGGCGATAATTGCTTCTGCCACCGCAATCCTCAAGTTTTGCAGCCGTTGAGCCACCTTATTGTCGTAGACGTGACTATTGGCATAGGCCGTTAACCCTCGTAATATTTCCAAAGCCTTTTGATCGTTGCCCTTAATCGCCTCGTCGTTAGCCTGAGTAATTATCTGATCAACTGTCACATCACACACCGCACAATCCGAACAACCAAGAGGTTTATATTCCGCCGCCGCCACTGCTCCCACTTCCCCTCCATTAAACACACTCGCCAAGGTCGGCAACATAAAGTTCTCCACCATTTTCAAACTAGTGTCGCTTTTCAAATATCCGTATTGTTTTACTGCCTCCTCTTTTGTCATCACTGCCCCACCAAAATCTCCCACTACTACCCTTCCAACATATGTGATTGGGTCAAGAACTAAAAAATATGAATCATTGGTCATCAACCATCCGTTGTCATCCGCCCTCTGAGCTATGTCTCTAAATTGCCGTTTTACTTCGTCAAAGTTAGAAATATTTGGTTTAATGGCCCCGTCAGTAATATTGTTATATGAATAAATTTCATATTTTCCGTTTTCAGTTAAGTCGGTAACTGCTATTGAATTCGGCCTTCCTGGAATTACCATTACCTCTGCTGGAACCGGAAATCCTTTTTCTTTTAAAAGCTGATAATCATCCAAATTGTCTTGTACCACCTCGCTCGACCTAAATTCTTTAACGATGTACCACCCCAAGTCCTTTCCGTCTTTAATAATCCTGGCTCTAGTTGTTTTAACCGATTCCGATGATTTTATGCCCAAATCACTTTCTTCAACCACTTTCACACTCGGTTCCATTTCCTCCACCACCGCCACTTCATCCTCGACTACTTTCATTTCTTCACTCTTTTGTTGTTCTGTTTTAGCATCTCCTGCTTTTTTCTTTTCGTCAAGTGCCCTCTGCCTCTCGTCAATTGCCTTTACCTCTGCCGCCTGTTCCTCTTCACTTTGTTTGACTACTTCAATTTTTCCCAATTCTCCTTGTTTAGCTTTAACATCACTTTCTATGCCATCCAATTCTGCTAATGCTCCCCCTGTTAGCGCTTCTCCGTCCCTAACCACGTCCACTTTTTCCAAAGACAACGCCGCCATCTTTTGAGCATACTTAACTGTTTCCGCTGTCCTCTTCATTATTGCCTCCACGTAACTAATATTCGCCATGCCATATTGTTGAATTACTTCATTCACAAAAGTGTGATTATTGTTATAACCATAAGCCAAATCAATCAATCTTTGAAATTCTGCCGAATTGCCCGCCTCATAAAAACCTTTCGCCTTCGCCACCAATTTCTCCACCGTCTGTCGCACCACCGAACAATCAGAACAACCATTGGGCTGGAAACCAGCTTTTTGAAAATTAAACACATATCTTTTTCCGGTGGTTTTTTGAACTGCCACCCAAGTCGTCCCCTCCAGTCCAAACCGTAAAACCACCTCTTGTGAACCTAAGCCAAATTTCACTTCATCACTAGAATATAGCTTTGTCCTTCCTGTGATTCTGACACCATTCACCCAAGTCCCATTCATCGACCCAGCATCATCAATAAATAAATCGCCACCCTCTAATGTCAAATTTGCCTGTCTGCGCGACACTGTTTGATTAAACCTAAACATCCCATCCAAATCATTTTCGTTCCGACCAATAATTATTGGCTCGTAAACTACTTTCGCCGCCGCGGATCCACTCGTCTGGCTACCTTGACCCCCACCTACTACTACATTACCTATCTTTATCTGTCCCGTTTTTGCTGTATCCAAAGTTACCTCAACACTTCCAACACCACCGAAATATTCACTCCACTTCAGGTAGCCCACCGACAAATCATCAACACTCTTACCCAACACGTCCGGACTTATCATTCCCACCATCCGACTAATAACGTCTTCACTATTCTGGCTCAAACTTTTCTTCACCACTGTCTCAAAACCACCAGTCTTCTTCGAGTTATCTACCACCGCATCCGAGCCTATTATCACCCCTGCCACTTCGTCTTTCCCAAAATATTCCATTCTATAATTCACTGCCCCATCCAAAATCCTCCTTAATTCAGGATTCATTCGTCCCTGGTTTTTGGCCAAATATTCCCTTACTATCTGAATACCCCGCCTCGCGCTAGCATCATCTCCGATCGTGTTGGCCACCATCAACAACCTATCGTCCCGCCACACACCTCGGGTATCAATAGAAAAAGGATCTGGCACCCATCGATCCCAAATGGCCTTATCATATTTCTGCATTGCCTCGGCTACCGTGGCCCAATCTCCACCTCCGTGTTCTACTATCCTGCCTCTGACATCAACTGTTAGTAATGTCGGATCACCTACATTCATTACCACATAACCATCTGTCGTCACTACCGCCACCTGAAGTACCGCACCCCTCTCTTCAAATGCAAAATTTAAAGATATCTGACTGTAGATTCCCACCAGTATCCTCTCCGCTCCTTTTCTGTCCATCGTCGTCCAATCATATCTTTTCAAATTAGACTGAACATTGGCCACTACTTGTTCCACTAACTGACCAGCCTTCTTATCCCGCGAATGCCCATCTGCTATCACCTGGCCAATTGCATAACCCCGGCTATCTACTAACGTTGCCGCCCTATCCTCTTTACTTCTACCTTGACGCACATATGGATGAAATCTTGCTACTCTCAAAGAGTTCTCCTCAACTTGAATTGAGATATTAGTTTTCGCTGCTTGAGACCACTGCGAGTAATCCACCGGTTTCGATGAATACGACACCGCCCCTAAAATCTGTTTCGATAAATCACCCCTCGCCCCCTGCAAAGTGGCAACCACCACCCCGGCCAATCTTTTAGCCAGCACCGATGTCTCGCCACTTTCTATCTGCCCCTGCAACCAACTCAAACCTCCGGGAGGCGAGTCCAAATAGGCAGACATTCTATTTTCTATTCTCTCGACAACCCACCTTCTTGCCTCCTCCTCGCTAGCAAACGACACAGCTTTTTTCTCATTCTCAATTACCTGGGTTGTATCAGCTACCATCTTTCCAATCCAAAGGTTGGAATAGTTTTCAGTTAATCTTCGCCAATTTTCGGCAATTATCTTCGTCAACCTATTACGCCAATTCCCCCCAACAACTCCAGAAATTGAACCTTTACTCTCTCCCACTCTCCCCTGCATCTCCTCCGCTTGAATTATGACCTCCATCATTTGCACATTTGACACATTTTTTTTCAGGCTCGCCTCCCATGAAAGTATTTGGTCGCGATCTTTAGTGGTTAAACCCCTTGCCTTTGCCACGTTTTCAGCAACTAATTGGTTCAAAGCATTTAGCATCTTCTCCCGTATGTCAAAAACCATCGAGGATGATAGTGGTCTAGTCGCCGTCCTCTCCGCCACTAAAATCTGCCCTAATCGCCTAACCTCCCCAGCCTCGATTTCCCATTCCCCGATCTTAGCCCTTCCGCTCTTTAATTCATTAATTCTCATTACCACTCCAATGTAACTATCAATTGCCACCAAATCACTTTCAACCGATTTCAAAATCTCCGCCTTAGTTTCACCACTACCCGGCATCCCACTTCTCAGTATAAATCCATTTGCCACCATATCTGTTCTAATATCTGTAAGACCGCGACGATATTCCTCTGCCAACTTCGTATCCAGTTTCCCCAAATTTCCGATCATAGTCTCATAAGCGAGACCATGATTTATCCCAAGTTTCCACTTAATTGCAAATTTTTGAATATTGGCTAGCATCTTTTTCCGTTCCACCAAATTTAAACGCTTCTGTTTCAGATCACGGCTCATTGTCTCCATGCTTTGCCTGATACCATCATTGGGCCCCAAATAATTTCCATAATTTCGAAACCATCCGCCAATTTGGGCTTCCACGTCAGCCATATCAATCTCTAAACGATCAGCTATTGCTTCTACCTGAACCATCTTGCTCTCATAATCAGCCACCCCCATTGACAATAATATGGCGTCTATTTTGTTCATCTTGTCCAAAATACCGGCGAACTTAAGAGAAATCGGCTCTCTGTCTTCTCTTGCCTTATCTCTCATCGACTTGCCACCCCATGGATCCCTAATCTTATATTGCTTTCCATCTGAACCCATGATTATTGTCCCCAACTGAGGCTGATTTATAACCGTATACACTACCCCGGCAATTGTCACCTCATCACCATCACCCAACTGATAACTTCCCGGGGGATAGTTTTGCTTAACACTAAATCCCCCTATTTGTTCCTTTTTAACATATATCGTGCCTGTAGTTGTCTCGTCTATGTAAATTTTCACTACTCCACTAGCATCGGTATTAGTAACAAAAATATTGGCAAGAATCCCCAAAGATGGCAAATCAAAAACCACGTTATTAGTTTCAATCCTTACCTCGTCACTCCTCCTACTCTGATCCTGATCAAACACCCACACTATGTTACCTTGAGCATCCAACAAATACGCCACGCCACCATTGTCAACAAACCTATACCCGACTCCGTACTGATCATAGAAAAAGTCCCCATTCTTCAATTCATAAACTTTACTCGAAAACACAATTACAAGCTCATTCCGACCAGCAACATCGACATTCATCCAAGAGGGGCCATCGTTATATAAATAATAACGGCCCCTGTCCCTTCGAATTCTAACTTTAGTGTCATAAAAACTGACAACAACATCCTGTCCCGACTTCCGTATATTTTGGCCAGCAGAGGCTGTTCCGCCATTTCTCGCCCCCGAACCACTCGGAGTCTCAATAGCTCCCCCAAACTCAAATTTTCCTATAATCTTGGGGTTTATAAACAACTCTGATATCAGTGGTTGAATATTTCTTCTACTCTCTAAATCAACCAACAAGGTCTCCCCGCCCAACTTAACCGTCACTATCTCACCAACAGTATCAGGGTGAAATCTCCGCGCCAAGCTCCGTTTAACAATTTTACCAGCACCATTCGACAATCCATCAAATTTAGTCCTATTTCTCAATGCCGCCTGAAGACCCAGTAACTCACCAACCACATCACGATACTCCTGACGCCGGTCCCTCAACTCACCAACAACCTCTGCCACCTTATCTGTAACAACCATCTTTGGTATATATTTCTTAACCACTGCCATTGTCTTTGGCGACAAATCACCTAGAGTGGCTACTGAATCTAACTCACCCAATACTCCATCCAGTTCAGCGATCACCAGCCTTTGTTGTCCAATCAAAACATCTAAGTCCGAAGCGATCGCATCCAAGTAGGCTACATTTACATCGAGTCTGTTTCCAGACTCTTGGCCATTTTCCCGAATTATTAATTCTACTTTTCCCCTCCCTAGCTTCTCCGACAAGGCAACCATGTTGGCCTCAGTCTCCAACCTTTCAAGGGTAGAAATATTACCCTTAACTGTTTCTCTGGCGCTGGCCACTTTTCTCTCCCTAGACACAATCTTTTCCAACTTTCCCTGCAATGCTCTAGCTCTGGTCAACAAAGAAGAAATCACTCCTTTTTGCCTCGCCAAATCCTGCCGAGCTTCCACCTTTCCTTTCACCTCGCCAACCTCCACTGCCAATTGTTGCCCCTCGGCCACCAGAACCTCTTGTTCCAAAATCACCCTTAAGCTAGCCGCCCTCTGTTGCTGCAACCTTAAATCTCCCAAGACCTTAGCCACCCTCGGATCGGCCACCTCCGTCTCTAATTCCCCAAGCATAGCCGTCACTGATCTCTCTACCGCCTCCAATTTAGCTATATCTTGGACTTGAGGTTTGGCCTCTAGTGCCGCCAAAACCGGTGTGTTTCCCGCCACCACAGTACCTCCTCTCCTAACCAACTCCTTAATCCTCGCCTCGCTTTCCATCTCTCTAAGCATCTTTTCCAAAGCCGGAATGTTTAATCTTGTCACCTCCAAAGATTTGGCCGGGTCAAGCTCTATTATTCTTTGAGCCAACTTTCCCGCGCTCCGGCTAGCTTCGGCCAAATCCGCCTTTGCTTGCGTCAGTCCGTCAGCCGACACCTCATAACCCCCAACCTTGTCTACTCCCACCAACCCAGCCAACGCCACCTTAACTTTCCCAAGCTCACCCTCTACCCCAGCCGATTTTGCCCTCCTCTCCAATCCTTCTTTCACCCTCCCCTCCAATTTCCTTCTCACATACTCCACCACCTGATCCTCTTGTGTTTTTTCTAACTGCAACGCCTTGATCCGGTCTTGATCTCTAATAAATTTAGCTAACTGATCCAAGTCCGTCACCTGGCTAAAGTCAGTTAATCCTTCAACCTCCGCCATGGCATTATAAACATCATCCCATCTACCAAAATTTGACCACCCTAACGTTCTGGCCACAAATCGACCTCTCTCTAAATCATCTTTAATTTTTTCAAAATATTGGTCAATCTGACCACCAACACTTTTATTCGCCACGGCTGTTTTTTGATCCACTTCCCTTGCCCCTTTAGCCACCTCCAACATCTTTTCCAACTCAGCAATATTATTAGTTGCATTTACTTTATCTGCCAAATTTGGATTAACTATCATAATCTGCCCGGCTACCTCATTTCTTCTCGCTACCGCCTTTGCCAAGTCACTTTTAATAGCGGATATACCTCCATTACTATAATCTGGATAGTATTTCATAATTTCAATTAACAAATTTTCTTTTTCCATTCTTTTTTGTTCCTGAACTGTTCCCTTTAATACCACCAATTGCTCAATATCTTCGATTCCATCAGCCTCAACGTCTCCGCCAAGAAGTTTAATCTCTTCTTTTAATAATCTAACTATCTCTTTTCTTAATTTACCCAATGTACCAAATTGTTTTATATCTACATCATTGAGACCATTTTGTTTCGCAATTTCTTTTAGTTTGCCATACTCCAGAGACTCTTTTTCCTTCATTCTAGACAAATATTGACTATTTGTTTCTCCATCAAGCTGGTCCGACAGTGCCAAACCATTATCAACCATTTGCTGCAACTCGACTAATTGATTCTCATACTCGTCTAATCTTTGTTTAGGATCTCTAACTATTCCAACATTCAAAGCAGAAAAACGTCCAGGTAATTCTGCTTCTTTTCTAGAATAATCTTGGGTTGTTTGGTTAAGTCTCGCTATCGATTTTATGGCTGTCAACTCATCTTCCCTTAATCCATATTCTTGACCAAACTTAAGCAACCTCTCGTTTGCCTCTCTGCATGAATTCAATGTCTCCTGCTTATCTTCCAAGAATTTTTCCATATCACCCACATAATCTAATCTCTGACCAACCCTTTCACTCCACCTTTCCAGCACAACAACAGAATCATTATATTTGGTCACGATTTCTTGGGCACGCCTTTCCAATTCACCAACAACATCTGCTGTTGGCTCTTTTCCAAAATCAATCACTCCCCAAACCACGTTTCCATTAACAACACGTAAACCTTTACCTACCACAGTTTTCAACCAGCTGTCCCAAATCGTTTTTCTCTCGATTCCATTATTAACTTGAGCCGTCGCCATATCAACATTCTCCAAAGCGGGTCTATTGACTTGCCAATAGAAATCACTATATCTAGCGCTATTTAAAACTCTTGCATATTCAAGCCTTGGTGCTTCTTTCCCAACACCACGCAAAACATTTAATCTACTTTCAAAGTTTGCAACTTTTGCATTATATCCGTCATAATCATCACCTTCACCCATCGGAGCAAGCCCCAATCTTCTTGCTTTCAAGTTAACCTCATCTATCTTTTTCTGCCATCTTTCTTCAATTTTGTTTAAAATCTCGTCGGTTGTCATTCCATTCGCACTAGGGAGCAAAGTTTCGACAACATAAAAACGTCTCAAACCATCCCCCGAAACATCACTACCAAGCACTCTGATCGCCAAGTTTCTAAGCCTCCGCAATTGTTCAATATATGCCAAATCATCACCTCGACTGTCTCCACTTAAATACTGACCCTCTAACAAATAACCTGTCAACTGCGGATTATCACCCAACTTCACCCATTCAAACACCAATCCATCTGACACGTACATCCGTAGCCACATAATTTTGTCATATTGCATCCTTCGCCCAAATTTAACAAAAATTTTAACTGCACCCTTTTTAATTTCCACATCATAGGGAGACATTCCCCGCAATTCCCAACCATCTTGGTCAATGGTTGCCTCTTTAGGAACGTGATTTTGTTGGGTCTCATCAAAGTAAAAAAGGTCTGGAATTTGTGACAAGTCAACCGTTTTTACACTCTCCCCAGAAATCAAGTAAACGATATTTTCATCTTCGTTAACCCCTAAATCAACATCGTCCTGGACAAATAATAAATTAACACCAGCAGGTAACCGCCTTTCTGTTTTCCTCCCTCTTATCTCCTCCTCCACCCCCCCCTTCAATTTCTCCTCCAAATACTCCACCAAACCATTCATTTGCCCATCTTCTAAACTTAAATTCTTTACCAATAACTTCTGTCTTAAAAATTCTCTCAGTGAATCATCAGCATCAACTACCTGACTAAAATCTGTTATTCCTTCAGCCTCCGCCATGGCATTATAAACTTCCACCACTTTTGCCATGTTATACCAACCTACCGCTTGATTTGCCACATTCCATCTTCCGAAATCATCACCCAGCGAACGAAACGTACTTTCAGCCACTCCAAAAAACCCTCCTACGGCTTGTTGTTGTTTCTTACTTTGCTCTTGGGCTTGTTGAGCTTCGGCTAAATCAACATTACTTTCAGCTTTATAAATTATCTTTCCCTGGCTATTCCCAAAACTTGTTCCAAACAGATACTCACTACTACTCGGGCCAAAGTTACTACTAATCACGATCGGCAACCCAGCTGTATCCACCTCTCTTAATTTTTTTTCTAACTCCGCATCAGCTAATTTAGCTTTATCTACCTCTGCTCTAATAAACGACATTCGATACGGATCAGCCGGATTCTTCTGCCCATAATAAGTCAACCTTAACCACTGCTTGAAAAACTCTCCTTCGTTATATTTATCACTCCAAATAAAAGGATTTCTCCCCGCATCACCTAAACTTGCATCATTTGAACCAAAAACCGTCATCCCCAACTTACCATCTTTACCAACGACTAAGCGTATTGGATCTTGAGCCGGGCCCCTAGCCTTAAGACCAACCTTCGCCAACACATCTTGGATCATTTTAACTTCGCTATCAAGTAGTCCGCCTGACCAATACAACACCAAGCTACTTCCATCTTCAAAAGACTTCATTTCATTGGGATGTATACCAAGTATTTTTAGTTGATCAAAAAATTCACCTAACTTGTCCAAATCCATCAACTGCCCATTTTCGATATACATCTTATTGTTGTAGGTCAACGGTTTTTCCACCTCTTTTGCCCCACGGCTGCTATCAAAAAAGTAGTAATCCTGCCCGCTTGAGCTATCCAACTTACCATAATTTCTTAAATATTGATTTACAAATGTTTCCACTTTCGAATAATCCCAACCTTCACTAGCCACTCTCCTCTCCTCTCTAATCGCCACCTGCTTTTCCTGTAGCCAAATTGGGTACGCCTCAGCCGGAGCCACATCATACATCTTCGAGCCAGGCTGAACAACATTGGCAAAACCCGTGTGGGAAAACGCCTCTAAAAATCGATCTCGGTATGGAGTCAAGTCATACCCCTGAGCTGTCACCAATTTCTCCCCAGTATCTAAAGACTGGAAATAATAGGCCGCCAATTTCGCTTGTTTTTTAAAGCCATCCGGCACCCCTTGATACATTTCCTCCAACGCCACCTGATATTCCGGCAATAATTTATTTTTTACCGTCAAATCCTCCGGCCTTTGTCCATTCGGTAAAGCCGACCGAAGCGCCACCACCCCAATTTTCCCTTCCAATTCTGCTATAACCGGCGATCCTTTATATGCCGGCTCGGCATTTAATTTAGCCAATAACTTCTTCGCTTCTGCTAAATTATTAGCATCTACCATCATTGAATTTGCCTCCTCCAATGCCTTTATTAATCTTCCCAATTGTTCACCAGACTGCTGTTTAGTGACCGTCATTCCCACCACCTTAGCCCTAGCTTCCAAATTTACTCTCTCCTGATTAATGTCTGCCACTGCCTTATCAATTGCTGTTTTTCCTTTCGCCTTATCAATCACTGCTTTTCCACCCGAATCCAACCCATCTTTTTGTTTAACTTTATAATTATCTCTTTCTCGTCCTTTTTCCGCCACTAAGTCATTTATTTCTTTTACTGTCTTTTTGGCCTCTATTTCTGTCGTCGTCAAAAATCCCTCCAAATCCCCACCTGTCATCGTTCTAACCACGACTGGTTGTTTTGCTAAATTTAATCTTCTGGTTGCCACTAATTTTGCCTCCACTAATCTCCCATTCACCGTGCCAGTTTTGCTCGTAGCAAATTCGGCATCAATATCTGTTTGTTTCATCTCCGGCACTTCTTCTTTTGCCTGTTCTACTAAACTAACCGCGAGATCCCCCGCTGAATCAACATCTTTCTTAAATTGTTCTAAACTTTGAGTATCTTTTTCTAAAATAATCCACGAAGTACCAGCCACTCCCACCAATCGAACCCGGTCCGTAATTCTCCCCAAATATTCTTCTTTGGCTCTTCTCCTTAATTCACTTATTTTGGCCACTAACTCAGACTCCGTCATAGTACTTGTTAAACCACCAACATTCAATCCCTCCAAAACCGCCATCTCAATTTTCCTATTGTTGTCGGACTTAGCCTTACGTAACCAACTTTCCCAAACCAAAAAAGTATCATCACCCCTGGGTCTAGCCACTGCCAAACCACCATACTCGGCTATTAAAAATTGCTCCTTAGCACTTTCATATTTTCTTTCCATATCCACCGGCCAATCGCCTGTCGCCACCGTCACTGTCAAACCCTCTTTCTGGGCCTTCTCCACCCAACCGGCATTTAATCTATCCCTGACCATTGAAACTTTGTTCTCATCCGAAACGTCACCAAGGTCAGTCAAACCTAATTCTTTTGCCCTCTCCTCAAGTAAACCAATCAGTCTCTCGTATAATTCACCAGATTCCATCAATTTACCAACACCAATATCAGTCTTCCCCATAAACTTCAACAACTTTATTAACGACTCTGTTCTCTCCAAATCATAAAAATAACCAATCTCACTAACATCCGAAGATTTCGGAGCTAATCCTACTTTTTCCGCCCTGGCATTAAGCACATCAATTCTATTTAACATCTCTTTGGCTGTCGCTATTGAAAAAGTGACAAATTTATTTGAAGCCACCCCTCTTTGTCGAGCCAACTCCCATATCTTAGCTTTTAGCCTCGTGGATAATTGTTGAAATCCCTCAACTCCAAAATTCAATCCGTCGGCAGACCCCTTATTCAATAATTTATACAGACCGATATAACGTTCAATTTCACTAATATTTTTTACAAAATCTTCAACTGTCTCTTCATCTTTAATATCCACCAATCCCACCGCCTTCGCCCGAGCGTTTAATGCTACCACCATTGGCCCAACTTTTGCTTCCAAATCCGCCCTCATTTCTTCCGTCGTTCTACCAGCCCAACTAATATCGTTTTCCACTCCATATTTGGCCGCCCGTGCCCTCATTCTCGTCACATCACTAATTCTCGTGTTCATCGCCGTCCTCAAGATACCTAGTCTCCATTCATGGGGGTCCTCATATCTATAATTATCCCATAACTTTCGCCTATATTCTGTAACCACTGGATCTTCCCCCAAAACTCTTTCCTCTTTATTTTTTTCTTTCCCCTTCACCCCATATGCCTCAATTTCTTTTAGGTCCAATCGACCATAAAGATCTACCACCTTAAAATACACCGAACTTCCAATTGATCCCAGTTTTACCACATCCCCTTCCCTTAACTCTGTCGGATCGCCTCCCACCCGAACTTCCTGCCATTGCCCTTCCCTAAAAACACGTGTCCCCATCTTCGACTTATTCGATATCAACAACAATCCTCCCCTCCTAGTTCTAACCATTTCAACGTGTTCTTTGGCTAAAAACATTCCTCTGATCACATAACCTCCATTTCCTGGTTTTGTTCCAATTTTTTTGGTCACCTCGGACTCTTCGTATTTAATTTGAGCTTTATTACCCAAGTATAAATACGTACTCTGTTTTTCGTAAACTGCTGTTCTCTGCTCTGCATTAAATCCTACGTCAACCAACAATTCATCTATTGCCGTGGCATAATCAACTGTTGCTCCCCCAGAAATTCTCGTGACCACCAATCCTTCACTCCAATAAAACTTCTTTCGGCCAGCCTCCATTAATCGACCCACCATTTCCCAAGCTTTACTTCTATCTCCTACCACCTCAATCAAGGACCTAATCAAAAACGTTCCACTTTTATAAGTATAAAGCCATCTATCCTTCTCTGTGGCTTTATCCAAAGTAGCCAAACCAGTCGAAGTTATTATTCCCTCTCCCTCCCCCTTCACATCAAACGGCTGATCTAAAATTCCATCCATCCGTTCCTGATCAACACCGCCTCCAATTGCTTCCATCGACACATTAATTGCCACCCCCTCACTAATATCGGTTACTGGAGAACTACCAAAATGTTCATGCCCCAATTCATGAGCCAGAACTGATTGCGTCTTAACCAAATCATAAACAACCACCATTACCGAATTAACATCTTCACTCTTCACTCCTGGCGCCATTCCTCCAAAACTCGTTGCTTCTTGAGGCACTAACAACACCTCATTAGAGACATCTTTTGCCTGATTCCCGATAACTTCTCTTGTCCGGCTAACCACCCAAGCCATATTAGCCACCAATTCTCTTTTTGACTTTACGCCTTGTGGAAACTTAGCATTCGCTACATGAAATACTGTTATTGTCCCATCTGAACCTTTCACCTCATATGACTCTACCCCTTCCACTTTACTCGAATCCAAGTCCACCTTGCCATCCTTGTCTTTTATTACATTCCCCTTTTTATCTAAAAATTTTGCCTGCAATGGCTTGTAATCGGCATTTGTCAGAGCAATCGTGTAGGTAGTCACCACTCCCTGACCATTTACCCAGATTACTCGGTCATCATCCACTTCCACTATTTTATTTTTTAAAGTTTCTTCGGGAATTACCTGTCCCGCTACCCACGTCCAAGTCTTTTGATTATCAGTAGTGTGATATTTAATGCTCCTACCACTATTATTTTTATAACCATTCCCCACTTTTACTAACGGATTCTTTTTCTGATCTTCAATCAAAACCCTCGTCGCTATTGCTTGCTTTATTTTAACTAATTCTCTATCAATGGCTGTTTTCCCACTCGCCCCATCAATCGCCTTTTCTTCATCCTGAGTTAATGGCGCCACCTGCCTTAACTCCTCTTTTTGTTTTGCGATATAACTATCTCTTTCGCGCCCTTTTTCCTCCACCAAATCATCTATCTCTTTAACTGTCTTTTTAGCCGTAACCTCTTCTACTGTCAAAAACCCTTCTATTGGTAAAGCTTTAACTCTTGCCTCTGCCACCCTCGCCTTTGCTCTTTCGTCAACACCATTCATCACACTTTTAAAAGCAAAAGCGGTTGAACCACTGGTGCCAAAACCAGTAAAGGCCGACTCAATATCCTCATCAGTTATTTCTGGATTTGCTGTTTTATAACCATCCACCAGATAATTGGCAATTCGCAATTGCTCCTCCACGGCAATTTTAAATTGGTCTAGTGTTTGATAACGGCTTGTCAAATTGACCGCATAACTCCCTCCCCCCAGTTCATATAATGCCGCCGCCGCTAAATTTGACTTAGCCGATTCCGCCCTCCAGTATTCTGTTTTAGCCTTTGTTAAATCTGCTCTTCTTACCCTCTCCGCCGCCACTTGAGTCGTCCAATTTCCGGCGATAAATTTAGCCAGTTCAACAATTTGAGAATCACTAATCCCTAACCTCCTCGACATTATCTCTCCTCTTATATTTGCAATTATGCTTGTGTCAGTTGACACATCCTCAATTCGTACCATTTCTATCCCTCCCCATAATCCGTCCACCACCGCATAAACATCATCTCCCTTATCCATTCCCACCACCCCCAAAACCCTCGCCACCTGTTCTGCCACCACAATGTTCGACTTACCCGCATAATACCCTTCCACTCTTGCCACATGATTCTCTATTTCTACTATTCTGGTTCTAATTGGTCCCAGCTTACTTTCCACTTCACTAGCTATTTTTGGATCAATTTTATCTAATTCTGCTTTTGCCCTAGTCACTGCCTTTTTAACTCCACTTTGATCAGCCGCCGTATTCAAAGTTACTTCTCTCACTACCAAATCAGCCACAGTAATTGCCTCATTGGCCTCTTTTTTCTCCACCACTATCCCACCCACCTTTACTTGCACCACCTTGCCGTCTTTACTAAAACTAACTCTAATCTGATTTTCCCCTTTTCCGTTCACCGCCACCACATCACCTGGTTCTCCAGCCACCGACTTCTCATATTTTGTCCCATTTCCTAAAACAGTACCAATTGAATTATGTTTAATAATCAAATTTTCAACAACTACCTCCTCTTTCCCATTTACCGTCTTTATTCTCACCTCTCTCCCTTTACTATCAACCCCCAACACAACTCCAGTATCTCCTGCCGGTGGCACAATTATCGGCGCTGGCGCTACCGACGGCGCTGCCGACGGCGCCACACTTGGCTGACTTGCTGGTTTGCCAATTTCCGAAATGGCCATCACATAAGCCTTTTGCCAATCAAAACAATTCGCCGTTGCCCCGACAACTACCGGCTTAGTTAAATCCACACCCGCTCTTGATCTATAATCAGCTTTAAAGTAAACCACCAAGGCCGCATTCATATTAACAATCTCGATTATGTTGCTCTGATTATTTAAGTTTGATGGCAAATTTTTGAAGCCACCACTACGAGCTTCATTTGCCATATTGTTCATTTTTTCAACAACCGAACCAACTTCTATCCCTGCATTTTGGGCCATCACTTGCAAAAGATTACTCTTTGCTACATCCCCATCCTGTTGACTAGTTTTTGCCGGTGCCTCAACACCTAAACCTGGCTGTTGTGGCTGACTCGAGTAAGGCTCCAAACTAATTTCTCCATTACCATCTACTTTTACCCGAAACCACAACGACAAATTCGTATCTCTGTTTAGCGATATTATCGACCCATCAACCAACCTCGACCTGTCTCTTAAACCAGTGTTTCTTGCCACTGGGTCAATGTTTTTTAATTCACGCCAATACTTCCCCTCCCAAACTGCTACCCCGTTAGTCGAAGAGTTATCTTCAATCCACCAGAAACCAGCCAGATCACGACTTAGTCTCGCGTGTTTGCTAGAAACTCTACTATCATTTACTGGTAAATCTACTCCTTCGTTTCTCCCTAAAATAATGTTTTTCTCCGGCCTTAAAGTAGGTTTAATTAGCCACAAATCAGCCACATCAGGCAAGTCTTTATCCGAAATCTTAACTTGGGCAAATCTTCTCTCGATATCTATCTTCAACTCACCACCCGGCAAAATTGTTGATACTATCGCTCGCCCTCTCTGTAATCCTGGGTCATCCCCTGGTTTATACATACCCAAAGACATCCCAGCATCAACATTTATCACCCTCGGATCATCATAACTAACCCCAGGATTATGGCCATGGATTATTCCCTTACCATCTAATATCGTTAAAAATCTCGTCACATTATTTGGATCCTTAAATTCACCCCTTCGGCCCGTCAAATTGTGCATTAAAGCTTCAATTGGAGAAACCCCCCTCACCCAACTTCTTTCCTTGGTTGCAGGATCGGTACGCAAATAACTTGTTGGTGCTATTTTTCCCGGCAATCCCCGGCCGGTAGTCAATATCGATCTGATGTTTTGATCTATCTCCTCAATTGTGTCACCATATTCCAAATAGGCCACCGTATCTGAATGTATGTAAATGTTTCCGCTCTCCTCACTTTTAGTTATCAAGGGTAATTGGGTAAACCAATTTAAAAGGTCTCCATATTCTGGTTTCCTTAATTCCAAAATTAAATGTATATCAACACCACTGGTAATCATCGGTTCTTCCAATACACCATTTGCCATAGCAATTGTATGAATATCATGGTTCCCCAAGGTAATGATTATGTCACCCCCGGCATCTCTCGCCTGTTTCTGCCAATTTCTAATTGTCTGCAAAACTTGTATCCCTGTCATCCCCGGCGGTAACTTATCAATCAAATCTCCCGTCAGTCTAATAACTGTCTTTCCTCCGATCCAATTATTACTTTTATCTAACACTGGTTTAAAATCTGCTCCCACGTTGACTTCACCTCTAAGAATACGAGCAAGCTGTTCCACATCACTATGAACATCTCCCAAAGCCACTCTTTTAGCCGCAACCCCTTTTCCGACAGTTGTTTTCAGCCTTGCCAGCTGGTTGTCAATCATTGCTTGTTGTTGAGACCCAACCACCCTCTCAACCGAAAGGGCATACACATTGCCTAATTCTCCCGGGGTGTCTCTCATATTTTTTATCACCGTCTGATATATAGATCCAGGAGTATCTCGGTAATACCATCTCTGCGCGTATTGAGCTAAATGCTCACCAATTGCCACAGTAACTCCTTCAGCTGTCATTTTTTCAAGAATAGATTTTCTTTCCACAACGTATCTTTCCAATTCCCTAGCCATCTCTGAATTCAATCCGGCCAAAATCTTGTTGGCTTGCTCCACAACCACCCTCCTTTCAGCTTTTTCTACCTTTTTAATATAATCAATATCCAGTTCATTCCTTCCTTTAGTTATATTCAACCATTTCCCCCTTTCCCCTGCCCATTCCCCTCCTGCCACTCTCTCCGCCACCGCCAAACCTTTTGCTACCTCTGCCTTCGCCACCATTTGGTTAAGTGCCTCAATATTTTCTGCTTTCCTTACATCCGCTTCAGTCAAATGTCCCTTCAAATCCCCATTTACTCCGGTTCTCGATACCACCTCTCCAATTGCTTTTTTCAATTCTTTCTCTACCCTTAATCTCGCCACTATTGTATCCACCGCATTCCTATCCACCGCATCCATGATCGATTCTTTTTCCTTGTCTGTTAAATTTGGAATTGCCTTTTCTCCAGAGAAATATTGTTGCTTATGAGCAAACAATTCGTTTTCCCTTCTGATTTCTTCACGACGACTTCTCTCCGCGACTAATTTAGTATTCCATCTATTTTTAATCTCTGTTGCCATTACCTGATCACTAGTGCCAAGCAATTCTTTCAATTTTTCACCAATTTTTTGCACCACCACTTCTTCGCCAACATCCGGCCAGAAAGTTGGATTACTAAACATCTGTTCATCAACATAGTTTTGCAAAGCTCCCAGTTTTGTATTCCAATTGTTAACTTGAGCAACCCCCAACACCCTTGCCACTCCCGTCACCAGTGCATCATTTACATCTTGACCTTCATAATATTCTTCAACTTTCTTTATCAAAGCTTTCTTTTGATTAATTAAATCATTTGCCCCTTTTGCAGTTATAGTATCAATTCCAACCAACCGATTTACTGCCGCTTGTAAGGCTTCTTTTGTCTCATCCTGGTTCGAACCAGTTGTCACCACTATTCCATTTACCTCCGCCATTACCCGGTCCACTAATTGCTTATCCGCCGCAATTTTGGCTAATCTTTGTTCTTCCACCACTCTAGCCTCCTCCGCTTTTCTATCTGCTTCAGCTTTAGCCTGTCTTGCTACTTCCTCGGCTTGCCTTCGTTGTTCATCCGCCAATATTGTAGCCTCCTCCACCTTTTTCGCCACCAAATCCCTCATTGCTTTTATATTTTTCGCCCCAGCCAACTCCGTCGGCGTCGCCCCATTTTTTGTCGCCTCCTGCCTGGCCTGTACCAAGGCCTGATTGGCTTTAGCCTTCTCTAATCCCACTTGAACAATGGTCATCTTTTCTAACCCATCCGGCTCCAAACTCACATCTCCCCAAATATTCCTTACTTCCACCACCAAGGCAACTCTTCTTGTTTCATTCCTCGTCACTTCCTCTACCTGCCTCTGTTGTTCTGCCTCACTCGCCCGTAACGCTCTTGTATTCGCCAACTCTTTTACCCTCCCCAAAGTTGTTAAATTTTTCTGGCCCAATCGAACCTTGTCACTGGTCCTCACACCACGAATCTCATCAATTTGAGTCCACAAATCATTCCATTGTCTTTTTACTTCAGCCAGTTTTGCTTCTGCCACTTCCAAAGCCTTAACTAAACCCTGACTTCTATCCGTTTTATAATCCGCTCCCAAATATTTTTTAATCTCATTATCTAAAGCAATCAAATCAGTATTATTTTTCTTCACCGTTGTCAAAACCTCATCCAAAACACCCAAATTAGTTGTGTTTGTATTTGCCACTGCCACCACCCCATCCAAATCTCTAATTTTCCCTAAAGTTGTTTGCCTCGTCCTCTCTGCTTCTGCTATCCAGTTCCTTAAACCAGTTATCGCCGTTCTGTACGAGTTTTCCGTCTGGTCAGGACTTATTCCGTGTTCCCGTCCATACCTAGCCGCCTCTGGCACAAGACCGCTCCATGTTGCCTGCAGTTGAACCAAATTTGCCCGACTTGTCGCCACCAGTTCTTCCTGTTTCAACCTTACTTCCAACTCTTTCACTGTCAAATTTTCCAACCCGGCCACTTCACCACCCGCCACCCTAGCAATCTCTGCTCTTAATTCCCGTCTTTTGGCCTCTTTTTCCTTATTCCATTCAAACTCATAATCTCCCTCCAACTCTCCATTGTTCCTATCTCTCCACATAAAACCTTCTCCACTTCTCGTATTTCTAAACTCCGCCTCAGCATTATTATCATCATTAATCATTTCTTGAATCGCTGGATTTGACAAAGCGTCAGTCACTGTCGCTGTTATACCCTTAATTTTGGCTGTTGTCTCCAAACCAGTTCTCGTCGCCACTAAACTCCCTATCTGCCCTGTCAACTTTTGTATCTCCCCCACACCAGTTTCCTCTCCCGCCAGCCTTTTGTATTCTGCCTTAAGACTTGTCAGTTTTTCCTGTCGATCGGCCAGCCTCGCTTCCAAATCTCCAATCGTCATTTTTTCCAAATCTGCCTTCTTCTGACCACCATCAATTCCATTTATCTGATCCACCAATTCACTTCTCTCTTCTTTCACTTTTGCCAAATCAGCATTCGCCCCATTTTCATCCAATTCGTCTGGCCGGACATAGTCTGTTTTTATGGCTCTAATTTGCCCCACTATCGTTGCAATTCTTGCCTCCGCCTCTGCTTCTGCTTTTTGCCTTACAATGTCTGCTTCATTTCCAGCAATTTTATCAACAGTCATTCTCTTGATCTCCGTCGTCGTCAAAGTACTCCAATCAACTCCCTCCACCCCCGCCGTCTCCGCCAACCTGATTACCTCGTCTCTTTTTTCTGCCTTTGCCACCTTCAAATCTTCCACATTTTTCTCTATCCCATCACTACTGTTATATCTCAAACCATAGCTTTCCATCTGTTTATCAAGTTCCTTAATCGCTCCGGACATAAACACACCATAGGCTGGTAATTTCCCACTAGTATCTGCTACCCTTTCAATTCCTAAACTCTTTAACGCGTCATATTCCCTTTTTATTCCATCCAGTCTGATTTCCAACTCTTTGTTCTCCTCACCGCTTCGTCTTACTGTTCCAAATTCTTTAGCCCTATCATTTTGTTTCTTAGTTTCATCTTCCCCAATCCCCACACTCCCAGTACCCTTTTTAAGAGCAATTTCATCATTAATATCTTTTATTGGCCTTTGTTTGCCCGTAACCGGATCTACCGTCGCCACCCCCAGCTTTGCTGCTTCCTTGTTCACTGCCACAATTTTTGCCTCAACTCTCCTCTTGTATTCCGAATGTTCCCAAATAGCCTTCCCATCATCGCCATATGCCGGAATCTCTGACAACCTCTCCCACTCTGCGTTCTCCGCTTCAGCAATTTTTATCGCTTCTTTCAATCTATCAAGTGTTTCCTGTCTTGTCGGAGCATTTGTCGAACCAGCTATTCGTAATCTTTCAGCATTGGCCCTTTCTTTTTCGGCTTCTGCTTGTTTTGCCACCACCGCCACCCGGACTACCACCGGATCTAAACTCGCCACCGGTATTGCCGGATCAACCACTCCCCACACCCTCGCACTCCCAATTTCCGCCGCCGACAAGGCACCCCCGCCATCACCGGGTTTAATCGTAGAATCCGCCACCGTACTACTATCCGCTTTCCCCACTACTGCGTACTTATTTTCCAAATCCGCTGTAATGTTTCGATTATGCATTTCTCGTGCTTCTCTTAAATTTCTTGCCACTAAAACTGCGTCCTTAGTTCCCTCTTTTCCACTGGCATATGAATAACCGCCACCAGGATAATCCACCGCTTCCTGGGCATTTATCCGCATATTTTCATAAATATTAGGCAACTCCGCCTTAACTTTAGCCAATATCGTTTGATTATCCGGATCATCCATAATTGCTTTCCATCGCCTCGATTCCTCAACCGCAATTTGGTTTCGTTTTTCCAAATTAGTTGTAAAGCCATCACTATCTGTCAGATCCCTTCCTGTTTCTGCCTTATTAAATTTTTCCAACGTCTGTTTTGATGCCCACGCTTTCACTTCAGCATCAGAACTATTACTCAAAGCGTCAAACATCATCCGCGCACTATCTGCCGCCACTCCATTATTTAATCCTGTAGTAATATTGTCCTTGTTTAAGGTTTTTTCTGCTAGATCAATTTCTTTTTTCCAAGCCGGAAAATCGAGTGCCTGCTTTGCTACCTCCAATCTTTCTGCCGAAGTGTTGCCCCCCGCCCGTCCACTACCCTCCCCAACCACAATCGCCAACGTATCCATGTCCCCGCTTCCCCGATTTCCTCTTGCTCCCGCCTGCGCCACCGTATAAGTTGGATCACCTTTGGCAGTAATCAATAAGAATGGCGTACTATCAGGCGTTAAAATACTATCCCCTGTTGCTCCGCCTCGGCCAATCACTGTTACTAAATTGCCCTCTCCATTACTATATCTGGCCTGAATTTGTTTATCAGTAACCAATACCCGGCTAACTACAGTGCCATCACCTCCCAGTTTAATTTCAAAATAATCACTTCCTCCTTGTTGGACAAAATAAGTTGTCTCCTCCAATCCCTTTTGCCTCCGGCCCTTATCAATTGCCACAGCTACCTCTAAAGGATCTTCGTTTTTATTGGTCATAGCTACCTTTAAATTTCCCTTAGAATCTTTACCCCGACTGGTGTCAAATTTCCCTGTCGTCACTGCATCTTCGATCAACTGATTTCTATCAATATTGTCTTTAGCTGCCATCGAATTATCTTCATTAACCAATCTACCCGTCGGGGTATCAACCTCACCCACTATTTTTATTGTTGACTCACCATTGGCATGAACTCGAAGCCCCAAAACCGTCTCCACTACTCCTCTGTTTCCGCCCAAAGTACCAGTTACCGCCACAATTGAGCTTTCCGGATCCAATTGCAAATCTGCCACCCAATCAGCCGCTGACGACTTAAAGGCTTTGTTTTCACTTCCTTTTAGTCCATTAAACTCTGGTGTTCCCCCTGCCCGAATTGCTCCTACCGCCTCCATTGCCAAATTCATATCACCCTGATATGTTTGGCCAAAGTTTGCTTTACCTCCGCCAGTTGGCACCGACACTTCCCTGGCATATCTGTCTCCTGTAGCCGTTCCTTGCGCCTGAATTTTAGTATCAACCGTTCTGGTGTATTCGGTTTCCATGGCTTGAGCAAAAGTTCTTACCATCGACAGCTCTTCCAGCACTCCCCCCACTCTTTGAGATAAATTCTCCACCCCATCAAAGCCTTCACCCAATACCGATTTCAATTCCACCTCACCGCCACCATTTTTTAAAATCAAATCTAACTCAGTCTTTTTCTGTCTTACTTTCTTGAAAAAATCAGGCGAAACTTCATTTTGTTTGGCTAAATTTGTCATAATCGCCTCTTCAGTTGTCTTGTCGAATCTCGAAATTTTCAGTGTTTCACCTTCGTGTGTAACACTAGTAACCAACCTCCCTTCATGAGCTTTTTGATCTCCTTTTACTAAAATCTTTTCTTCGCTTAAAACTTGAGCCACTTTCTTAGTCGCCAATACCTTAATATCTGTATCCGAATAAATTCTACTTTCCCCTTTAGAGATAATTCCTTGAGTGTTGATATCCAAAGTAATTTGCGCCTCATCGGCATAACCGGCCGCCCTCCTTGTCAGTTTCTTCCAAACACTATTTGCTTGTTTGGACATCGGATTTTCCACATCCATTACATGATCCCTAGTAAAAGATAATTCATTATTAGACACCACTACGTATTTGGCCTCCATCAATGATTTGAAATAAGCTGGGTCAGACAATTTTTGCGAATCAAGTATTACCACTTTGTCACCAAACCTAGTCATTCGATTCAAGTTTCGTTGAATATTAGGTTCTGCCCCTTCTTTGGCTAAATATATACCTGTATCTATTCCAAATACCTCTGTTTTAATCCTCAAAATAATCGCTCCTGCCATTGTCTTACCTCCGGCTGTTACCAGTTCCTTTGCCACCGCATCATCGGCCAAACCAATTGCCACCAATTCTGACTGCGCCTGTCGAGATATCCTTACCCCGTCCTCATCAATCGATGTTCGATGCTCCACATCCCTTTGCACCCAATCAATTGCAATTCTTTGATCTTCAGTTAAGGCCGATAAATCCAATCTCGCCTCTTTTATTGCCCCCAACTCTCCCAGTCTTCTTCCATAGCTATCTATCTCTCTCTGATCAGGAGTCGCTTTAGATCTTTCAATTGCTAACTTTTCCTGGACCGATCTGATTTCTGTCAACACATCCACCTGTTGCAAATCCTTTTGCAATTCCATTAATTTTTTACCAGGATTATCAGTCATCTCTAATCTGCTTTCCACCTGATCTAAAGCCTGGTAATACCGATCTTTTAACCCTTCAATATCTGTTCCTTTAAATTTATTTGCCAACTCCGACACTCTGGTTTTTTGTTCAGCATTTCTCTTTGAGGTTGGTATCGCTTCCAATTTTTTCAACTCTCGGAATTCCGCCAGTTCTGTATGCGCTTCCTGTAGTTTTTTTACTTCAGTACCAGCCTCACCAGTGGCTATCTTTTCAAACACTTTCTGTGTTTCCACCTCCGCCACCGTTGGCTGTTTTTTTGGACCCAATCCAACTGCACTTGTCAAATCCTCAAACCAAGTTCTCGGTTTAATCTCTGGAACCTCCACTGCTTTTAAAGCTATGTCAGATGACAATACTGTACTATCAGCCTCCTTAACCACCGCTCTGCCCATTTCTTCTGAAACAACTTGCCAATCTGCCGGTTTAACCATCAGCGACTCTGACTTAGTAACCACCGGCGCCACCGGCCCCGGATCTCCAACAGTCGCCAGAATATTAGCTTTTTTCATTTCATAAGCCACTTCCGCCAGTTTAATTTTTGACTCAAGATCTCTTTTTGCAAACGCTAGGCTTTCTGGTTCAAGGCTATTTTCTTTTATCCTCTTTTCCTCCGCCAAATACTCATCATTTAACCTTTTTTTAGTATCGGCCAATTCCTGCTCGGCTGCCACTAATTCCGCCTGTTTTTTCGCCTCCACTACCCCGTTACCTGTTTCCAACACTTCTGCTCTCTTCTGGGCCAATAATCTATCAGCCTCTTCAATTGCCCTAGCTCTTGCTATCTTTGCCTCTGATACTGCATCAATTGGATTGTCTGCTGTTTTCGCCCTTTCTACCGCTCTATTAAACTCTTCTATCGCTGCCTTTCTTGCCTCTGTCGCCACCCTCTCCGCCTCAATTAACTGTTGTTGTTCTATATCTGTTAATGGCCTCTTTGCTTCGGCAACAATTTTGGCCCTCTCAACTGCTACTTTTACTGCCTCATCGAGTTCATTTGCTATTCTTGTTTGAGCCTGATTAACTTCTTCAGCCGCTCGTCGATATACTTCATCGTTTCCATTGGCCGACCTAATCGTCTCGGCATATTTTTCCCCCGCCTCAATTGATTCTTGCCTCTTTGATTGTCTAATCGCCTCAATCTCCGCCACTATTTTTGGCGCTAATTCAGGATCTACCCCCTCAAGAAGAACTTCATTTGATTTTCCTATCTGGCCCTCCGCCGCCTCTCTCCTGGCAAATTCTATATTGGCATTAGTCAAAAGAGCGCTCATTCCCGACTGTAAGCACATCAATACAGTCGCCCCCTGTGGATCATTATCAAAAGCCGACTTACAAGCTGTAACTGTCGTCACATAATTCAAAGCCAAGTCTGCCGGATTTAAATATTTATTCATTCCAGCCGCTATTTGAAGTCCATTTCCTCCTTGTAAAAACCGATAGGCCTGTACCGATCTACCCACCGCTCCCAACGCCATCATACTAGAAATGATGCCACCTTCAATATTATTGTTAAGAAATTGGTCAGCTGCCTGAGCACCAAACAGTGGCACTCCACCCGCCGACACAAATACATCAGCCACACTGGCAACTTTGGTCAACCGCACCCATCCTACCGCCTTAGCAATTGTTCCCAAACCACCAGCGCCTGTTGATGCTGCCGAAAATGCTGCATTTCCCCAAGCTAATGCGCAACTGCGGTTATTAGTAATATTAGCCCCGTCACCACAAGCCATGGCCACATCACCCGCACTCATCACTGTTGACGCCGCCCCCAAGCCAGTTCCCACTGCTCCCAAAAAAATAGGCACACTCATTCCTCCAGAAAGAAACCCAGTTCCCACTCCCACCACCACCCCCACCGGCGCCGCCGCCCCCGGGCTCCATTTCATCACCCAACCACGATTTCTCTCTTTCCAAGCCTCAGAATCCTTTTTATAATCATCACTTTCATAATAAGCTTGCTCCAACAAATCCAACTCACCTCCATTAGCCAACTTATCTTGAATTGCCATCGCCCGCTCATACGCCGCCACCGACCCATCAATCATATCCTGCCCTCTGGCCACCATTCCATTTGTTATACCATTGAAGAATATAAAGTTCCCTACCGCACTAAATCGTGTATTTTGCTTTTCCAAATCCTTTACCATGTCCTGCATTGGCGTCTCCGAATCTTTATAACCTTTTGTTTTTTCCGTCAAATGGCAACCACCATCTCTCACCTCCACCCACCCCAAACTACCCAAAGTATTTCCAAAAGACTGGCAAATTTCTGCCTCTGCTACCAATGTTGGTGCATTTGGATTAAGAATTGTTAGTGCCGCTACCGCTGTTTTTTTGTTTGCCACCCCACAGTCAACCAGCCCTAAACCTTGACATTTTTTTAAGTTC
Organism: Candidatus Shapirobacteria bacterium; assembly: GCA_041665485.1. Lineage (GTDB taxonomy): Bacteria > Patescibacteriota > Microgenomatia > UBA12405 > UBA12405 > JBAYFX01. The sequence goes on along the minus strand of JBAYIT010000001.1, from coordinate 274,630 downwards.
TCCTGGCTTGACCCTAGTCTTTTTTCCACTTCTGCCTCTATTTCCTTCTTCATCTTGGTGTAATACTCAATTGTTGCCCCGGGGAATCCTTGTTTTTGCATTTCCTCCGCCGTCATCGCCAACAATTCTGGCTTAACTGTATCGCCGTAACTGGCCACTATCTCTTTCCTTAAGTCTTCTTCAGTCGCCCCACCGGTATAACTATCCCAATAATCTTTCTCTCCCACTATCCTAATAATGTCTTCTTTTGAATACCCCAAATCTCTCATTTCCTTAATTTTTAAAGCCGTCGTCATTGATGTGTAAATCCCGTTTATTTCATCAATTTTTTCGAAGGTATCCCCCAGCTTTTTTGCATCTGCCCCCGGGTAAAATTGAGTCACCAACTCCTGCACCGACTTTCCTCCGCAAATTTCATTCTTCTGATCTGCGCTCATGTTTTCTGAAAGTGTCTCCAAACACTTCTTATCTAGAACACTCCGATCACCAGTTAAAACTTTCAACTCCATAATTTTTTGCTCATTTTCTCTCTTTTCTTTGGTAATTTGCTCCAAAACCATTACACCCAACCCCCTGTCAACTCCCGCCTTGTCACCATAACCACTAGTCTTCAATTTTTCATCCCAAAATTTAACCAAATCTTCAGACACTTTTTGACAAAAACCACTCCCACTCGCTCCCGCCACCCCAGCATATTTACACTCCATCTGAGCCTTAATAAAAGCTTGCTGATAATCAGCATAAGCCTTCTCCACATCTATCTTTTTTTGAACTACCGCCGTCAAATCATTCTCACTTTGATATTTACCCCCATAAATCGGTTTAATATCTTGCTCAAACGATAGCTTCATTTTTTCATCACTGGCCACACAATTTGGGTCATACTGCCTGTCAGCCTGATTACAACCATTCTCCCTATAACTCCTATAATTTGCCTCATACTCCGCCAGGGCTACCTTAGCCTTATTCTCCGCCTCAATTCTCTTGTCAAACTCCGCCTCAAAACCACCTTCTTTTTTAAACTCATCGGTGTAATAAGGAAAAACTTCCTTAAACGCCTCCTGATTCTTGTTCAATTTTTCCACACAACTTGGCTCCCCCGCCATTGCCGGATTAAAACAGTCGTTTTCCTTTAAATCCCGATAGCTGTCTTCATAGTTTGTCAACGCCTTAGGCGCTTCAATTTGTTTTTTCACCTCTTCTTTAATTCCAGCTTCAAGTTCCGTCTTGTTTATCGAACCAAAAACCGCATCAAAAAATTTTTTATTTTTCTGAAATTCACTATCCAGTTCTTGCCGGCTCTGGCCACAGTCAGAATTCCCCATCGGATCCCCCGAGTCACTACCACAATCAACCAAGTATTTTTTATATCCCGCCTGGTAATCAGCCATCAATTTCACAATGTCACTGACTATTGCTTCCTCTGACTGGCATGGCTCACCCACCAACGGGCACGTTGCCCCTTTCAAAATTTCTCCATTACAAAAACAACTAATCTGCCTGATTCCCGGCGTTGTTTGGCCACCACCGCCACCGCTATTTGGCACTACTGTTGGCGTCAAGGCTGCCAAACAACTATTATCGCCAGCCAGACTATGCCAACACCAATCATTGCCACAAAAAGCCTTGTTAGTTCCCCGGCAAACCGGAGAACCTTCTCCCGGGTCGGAATTCGGATTACATTGGTCGCAAGTCGGAGTTTTACCACCCGCACAAGTGCCACTATTACACTTACCACTCAAACAATCACTGTCCTGGGAACAACCGGCCGTGCTTTTACAACTTCCATTCTCACAAACTTCCCAGCTGGCGCAGTCATTTGGGCCAGAGCATCCACCACCTTTACACTGGCAATTTTCGCAATTGGGACGCTCGGCCGGGCAATCGCTATTACTGTGGCAACAACTCTCTCCTCCACCTCCTCCACCATTATTAGTCGGAGGATTGGTTGGTTGTGGCGCACTACAGCCATTAGTACATCCCGGAGCATCATTATCACATCCACCGGAGCTCCAACTCTTGTTCCCATTACCATCAGTACACTCTTCCACTTCTTTCGCCTTACCACAACCACAACATTCTCCGTAAGTCCGACACCCTTCCGCTGCTCGATTTCTCGTATCCTGACTCTGGTTTACCAGTCTAGTTGCCAACGGTATTGCCACCAACATTAACACCATTCCCACCAACACCGGAATTTGAACCAAACCGCCCATCCTTCTCCTGTTATTAATAATCACTACAGAGTCTAAGAAAAACAGCCATCAAAGTAAATATAATATACTCTATCAAATTTCCCTTATAGGCCGTTTTTTAGCCAAAACGTCATAACTTATTTCCCAAAGCGTTATGACATCACCGCCACTGCCACTGCCACCGCATCGGCCGCGTGCGACGGCCTAATATTCTCATCTGTTTCCAGTATTTTTTTCACCATAAATTCTACCTGTGATTTTTCTGCCCTCCCATAGCCCACCAAGGCCATCTTTACCTGCAGTGGCGTTACTTCTTTTAATTCCACTCCCATCTCGCTCACCACCAGTTTAATTACTCCAATCGCTTCCGCCACTTTTATGGCCGATTTAGCATTTTTAGCAAAAAATAACGTTTCCACCGCCACTACGTCAATTGGATACTTGCTTATAATTTCCCTTATTCCATTCGCAATCAAACTTAATCTTTTCCCACTGTTATCAGTCTTTTTTGTTTCTATTACTCCATAGCCAACCAATCGACGACCGACGACCGACGACCGATCATCTAGAACCCCCCATCCTGTATTTGCTACTCCCGGATCAATTCCTAGAATCATTTGATTAGTAATCAGTAACCTGTAACTAGTAATCAGTTTACCAATTACTGTTTACAAATTACCAGTTACTAATTATAGGCCGAGGCCTCATTTCTCCACTTTTCCACACTCCTGTCCCATATCTTTATTTATATTAAATCAATTGTTTTTATAAGACATATTTTAATACTTATAACTAATAATTTTTCATATCCCATAACTCGTAACTGATAACTCGTAACTGATAACTGATAAAATAAAATAATGGATCTCTCATTGCTTCACCAACCCCTCACCAAGGCCTTCCCCAGCCTTAAAGCATACCTAAATCACCCTCTAGCGCCTTATACCACCGTCAAAATCGGCGGCCCGGCCGACCTATTCATCCAAACTTCATCAAACGACGAATTGATCAAGGTTCTAAATTTAATTGGCGAAGAAAAAATTCCCATTACTATTCTCGGCAACGGCAGTAATGTTTTGATTTCTGATGCCGGCATCCGCGGGATTGTTATCAAAAATTCCGATTCTTCAATTAAATTTAATGACAACCACACTGTTACCGTCGCCTCCGGCACCCCCCTCCCCCTCCTCATCAACCAAACCATCAACCACTCCCTCACCGGCCTTGAAGAATTTAGCTATATTCCCGCCTCAACAGGTGGCGCCGTCTGGAGCAATATCCACGGTGTTAATAAAAGCAATTTCGATAAGTTTATCGTCTCGGTCGAAATGTTAGACCTAGGGCGAAGCAAACAATTTTTCAGCCCACAGCGAAAGATCCAGTTACCACAGGATCCCGAAGGTAGCGCGGACTGCAAAAATTCGTTTGCAAGCCCAAAAACAATTAACCATGACAATCTAAAATGGGATTACGATTTTTCAGAATTCCAAAATCACCCCGAGTGGCTCATTTTATCCATCACCCTATCTCTATCCCAAGGTAACTCCAACACATCAAAACAACTCGTTTCCGACATAATTGCCAAAAAATCGGTTACTCAATCCATGAATTCTCTCGGCTGTGTTTTCAAGAATCCAGCAAACGATTCTGCTGGCCGAATCATCGACCAAGAACTCGGGCTAAAAGGCCACGCCATCGGCGATGCCCAAGTTTCCGACAAACACGCCAATTTTATTGTTAATAATGGGTCAGCCACCGCCACCGACTATCTCTCCCTCGTCCGCCTTATCCAATCCCAAGCCAAATCCAAACTCGGTATTAATTTAGAACCAGAAATTAAATTGTTGGGAGAATTTTGATTTTGTTCATTACAATATATTCCCCATAATACTCTTGTCAACGACTCACAATTCAGTTAATGTTTCCAGGCTATTTCTAGCAACCATCCAAGATTCTATCGCACTGTTGGCATTAACCTTATATCTCTGGGCGTATTTTCTAATTTTTCTAGCTGCCTCTTCTGTCACTTTTCCCACCACTACTCCTTCATCTACAACTTCTCCTAATCTATCAATATTCAATAATAAATCACGCCCTTCAGTTCCTCTTTCAGACTTGGTTTTAACTAATGGATCCATGGTTTCAATAATAACTGGATGTCCGTCAACTATGTAGGTATTAACGGGAACCGCCAACTCATAAGCATCTCTGTCTCGATCACCAACCTCTGCCACCCCTATATACTCTAAAACGCGCGCTAAGGTTTGATACTCATCACTATAATAGATCGCGTTATGTTTTTGTGTAAGCCATTCATGTTCGTCCGATTCGCAATATCCAGATCCAGTTTCCAATCTCCGTTGTCTGACCAACTGCATAATATCATTCGCTCTTTTCGCATCTTCATCAGCTGGAATACGTTCCACCAACAAACCTCCTTGGCCAGTAAGAAGATAATCTGGAAAGTTATCTGGCAACAACTCATGAAGAATTTTATGAAGATAAAATTGCGCCTTGAAAAATTCAGGACCAGCCACTAAAGCATCTTTGTTTTCTCCATCCCTGGAATATTGCACCCAAACCTTATCACCTCTTTCTCCGGCGACAGTAACCACTTTTTCTCTACCCTCACCAACCACATCTTGTCCCAAATGAAGATGGTTTCTCAAAACCACTTCATAATTAACGCCATCTCCACTCATAGTCAAAAGTATATACCATCACCCTTAAACTGAACCTTTAAACTTTTCTACCACCTCTTTCAACTCTTTTTCTGCATAATCCAACACTTCTGTTTTAGTTGCTATGTCAACCCTACTAGTATAGGTTTCTAAAAACTTATGGAGTAGTTTTTGAGCTTCTTCAAATAACAATTCAACAAATCTCCCTTCTAGTTTTAATTCTCTTATCTTCTTCAATAATTCTTCCTCTGATTCATCGTCAGAAATCTGCAATTCTAGCCTATCAAAGGCCTCCATCATAATTTTCTCTTTGGCCTTTTCCACATAACTCTTTCTCTCTTCCTCGGCCATCCCCAACTTCTCCAAAGACTTGTCAAATATCCGACTAATAACTCCGAAATAGGTTAGATCAATTAGGTTATTCATTTTTGACTTACCTCCTTAATTAATTTTCTAAAACCTCTAACCGCTCGCTCATCCGACTCAACAAGTTCTCTCTTTGTACGAGAAGTTATCAATGGCAATACCCCAAAAGACAAAATAAAACCAACCACCATACTATCAGCCGCCATCTTCGCATTACTAGTTAACAATCCAACTACGAGGGGTGTCGCTGATATACCACCAATCATTGCCACACACAACTTCCTGACAATATCAGTAAACCTCTTGTCCCGAGCCACACTACGATTGTCTACCAGCTTGTCAAGCTCAACAACCAACCAAGCACGCAAATTCTCCTGACTACTATCGCTTACCTTTGTCGCTTGTGCCACTTCCACCGCCAAACCTCCCGCCCCATTCACTCCCACCTTCTCGGCCCTCTCCAACACATCTTTCAATCCTTCAATCCTCTCAATATCTCCATTAATTCTCCTAACTTCTTCGTTAACCATCGCCGATTTCTCTCTTAACTTTGTATCAGCCACTTCAAATAAAGCCATGTCGTCCGAATTTAACCTATCCGTCCCCACCGCAGTTTCTCGGTTTACCACCAAACCGTACTCCTCATCACGATGGCAACTTCCCTCCCAAATCTCGAGCGCGCAACCTCCCATTCCGCCATCCACCCCCATCACTCTACTATTCTCGACCAACTTATTGCCATCATCACTGATTTGCCCACACTGTCTAACCCACACCCTTACACCTTCACCACTCTCACCCACCAACCTTTCCACTGCAACATTAAAAAGCCCTTCTGGTGTCTCTAACAAAACCTCAGGCCTAACCTTATCATCCGATCCTGTACGATAACGATTAACTCCGCCAACACTCCTCAAAAGATCGCGACCAGTCTCAACCAATCGACCAAAAAATACCATTCTTTGTCCATTTTCACCAATACCAACTGAACTCTCTTTACTTGTTAAACGGCTTGTCATTTTTTTCTTAACCTCTAATGCCCCCATTATCCTATAGTCTTTTTCTATTCACAGGACATTTACCGGACAAATGCCGGACATGTTATATTTAACTCAACTATGGCCACTTATGATCTTGAAGCCTATCAACAACTCGAATCAGAGCTAATCCACTCCATTGACACTAAAACCAGCATCCTCCTCTTATCCCTCCCTGGCATGGGGCTCACTCATCTTCTTAAATCGTTTGCTGAAAAACATCACGCTAAAAAAATTAAATATATTGAAAAAGAAAACGAACCATTGTCTGACTTCAATATTCTTAACCTCGGTTTCGATCAGCAACCTCAAACCGCTTCTTCAATTGCCGACCAGTATTTTGCCCAAGCCAAAATTGGCCAAAATTTTGCTCTAGCCATCACCAACCCCGGCTTCATTCACAGCTCTGAATTTCAACTCTCCAAATACCACAATCACCTTTATAAAACTTATTATCTACCACCCCTGTCTCCTAAAGATGAAAAGTTAGTTATCAGTCAGTTTGGCATTAAACTTAAGCCCGATGATTACCTCAAAATTTACTCCGAAACTGGCGGCATTGTCCAGCTCACCAAATTCGTCGCCACTAATTATCCTCTAAATTCCAATCCCGAAACTATTAACAATCTTGACCGCATCCTCAAACCCATTGCCCAAATTTACCTCTCCTGTCAATCAGACCAAGTTAAAGACATTAAAAGCCCACTTCTCGACCAATTTATCAAAAAAAATCAACAAAACATAATCACCATTACTGTCAATTTCGACCTGTCTTTCAGTGAAGCTGGCATCCCTTCCCCCCACCGGCTCAATAAAATCGAAAAAGATATTCTTGAATTTATGCTTCTTCATCAGTTTGAAATCAATAAAGAGCAAATTTCTGATCTTAAGTGGGGCCAGGGTAAATACGACAGCTTTTCCGATCAAGCCATTGCCAAAACCATGCGCCGTCTAAACGACAAACTCTCCCGCTACCAAATCCAAACCATTCCCAAGGTTGGTTATCAACTAACCGTTATTTCCTATGGCCGCCGAAGATAGAGAAGTTATTGTTCTACCGGTGCTAGCAAACCATGCCCAATTGGCTGTCTTGCGCGATGTTGACAGCACCAGAACCGTCCTTCTACCTCTTCTTAAACACTTCCCCCAACCAACAACTAAAACAACTACCACCGAAACAGAACCTCAACTTTCTCAAAATACTCTCGAAATTATGGCTTTTGCCATGTCAGATCTTGGCTTACCGCTACTTGCCGCTTGCCACCTTGCCCACAAAAATCGAGACAGAGACTTATTCCAAATCAAAGCTAACCTCATCGCTCAATATGGTCAACCAAACGAAGATGTTCAAGCCCCAGCTGTTGTCGCCCTTGGCGGCCTAAGCAATATGGGCAAAAGCATCCTAGCCACTGCTATCGCTCACCAAAATAAACCAGAAATAATTCAAGTCGTTAGTTTAGCCGGCTTCTCTTCTATTGACTACATTTCTTTATACACCGACATTTTAAATCAGGCTGGTTTATTAAATAATCAACCATTAGATATCAAAGCGGCTGTCGCCGCCATCAACCAATATTGGCAACAGAACCCCAAAAACAATTCTACAACCGAAAAATGGAACCTTAACCTCGCCCTCGACAAATTCTGTAAATTATTTGAGAACGGTAACCGCCCTCCCATTGTTGTTGTTGACATGCCCGGGCTTAAATTGCCTCAGCCAGGCCAAACAGCCAGACCAACTAATGTCTTTGACGATGTTTGGCGGTGGGCTGTTCAGCACATCACACCTGAACGGCTTGAAGCCCCAGAGGTTATTGCCTCATCGCCAATTGTCGACGAGGAAACCGTTATCCAAAATTATTTACGTCAATTTGACAAACTCCTACCTGACCTCATATTGGCCGACCGTTTACGCACTGGTGTTTTTTGGTATTGGCTAGCCGGAGATGATGACGAGTCTTGGGATTACTACCTAGATTGGCGAACAATACAAAACCAAATTCAAGATAAAATTTCTACTTCCACAACCTCCCCACTGGGCATTGCTCTACCCTGATTGCCAAGCAAAGTTTGCCTCCAACCTGTTCTCTTTGCATTCCAACCCTCACCTCAATCATTCCCTTAAACGGGCAAGTTTGCACCCCGCCTTTTTCATACCACGGCAATTTTTCCACATCCCCCACCACACACTCCCGCTCTCCAGCCATATAAATAATTATATTCTTTCCACCACCATATATAATCAAATTCATGTTTAAAGAAGGACTACTTCAACCACGGCTCGATTTCAGCCAATTCAGGCCAGACAGTTTTTTCCAAGTTTCTATCAATCCAAATATCCGACAACAACTTATTGCCTACCCGCCTTCACCAGAAGTGTTGATGTATCCACTCACAAGCATAGGTCTACCATACGATTCAGCCACCCATACCCCCTCCTACATTATCTCTCCGAAGTATCTTGAGGGGCTAGCCAAACAATATGGAATAGTTACTCTCGGAGATATCCTCCATGCATCACCCGATACCACTCTGACACTTCACGAAGATCGTCGGAGTAAAACCAAGGTCATACCCGGTGTCAATAGAATATTAGAATACCTCGCCATTGGCCCAGAAACATGGCTCATTAAAGAATTATTTGATCGTCCTCTTCCAGTTTTCGATTTACCCTTTGCTCGTCAAGATAGACTAAATGCTATTAAAAGAGCACTAGACACAGCCACAGAATATGATCTCATCAACCGAGGGCACGACAAAAGAGGAGCTACCCCCCGTCCCGGCATAACCCCAACCCAACGTTTGATCTTACACCTACGTTACGGGCTCGAACACGGTATTTGTCTAAGCCACCTAGCCTCAGCCCAACAAGCCATATCCGCCGGCCTTATTCAAACCAAACGAACCTCTCCAGCTCAAATTACCCAACTTACTATCGACAACCTCCAATCAGCCCTTGACAGACTCAGAGAACATCGTCCTTTTCAAAAATGTTTCTATCGTTTATATGAAGGTTAAAGGCCAAAATCCCCTCTCAAAGAACATTTTTGGACCTGCCTGCCGGCAGGCAGGCTTTTCAACTCAAAATCACCCTCCCCACAAACCTCACCAACGCCAGCTGACGGCGCCAACGTTTAGGCTCCTGAATCAGGCTGTAAAGCCACTCTAATCCCATTCTTCTCACCCATTTTGGCGCTATTTTTAGGTCGCCACTATAGTAGTCAAAGCTCCGCCCCACCCCCATCACCATCCCCACTTTCAATTTATCTTTATTTTTCAAAATCCACTCCTCCTGTTTCTTCATCCCATAGGCCACAAACAAATAATCCGGCTGAAACTTATTTATTTTTTCAATTACCATCGAGTTTGACTCGACCGGCTCCCCCGCGCACGTTTCTATTTTCAAATTATTTTTAAAATTAAAAATTAAAAATTTAAAATTTCGAGCCGCAACGGCGGCTCGGTCTCCCCACCCCCCCAATAAAAAGACCTTCTTCCCCGTTCTTCCCGCCTCCTCAATCATTTCCTTCATCAACTCACTTCCCGCTATCAACCCCTCCCTATGTTTCCCTCCCAAAATTTCTATCCCCACCCAAAACCCAATCCATAACTTTTTCAAAATAGTTTGTAAATTTGGAAATTGTTTTTTAGAACTTGTTTGCGAAGCGAAGCGGAGTCCGCCTCTGGCGGAGAAATTGTTTTTTGTAATTTGGAACTTCTCCTGCAGGGCTTTAGCCCACAGGAGACCAATCCCATCCATCACATTTATATCCGTCTTGTTCAACAACTCCATATAGCTCTTATCCTCAACCGCCTTCATCACATGTTCCGGATTGACCGTCGCAATCCAAAATGGTTGAAAATTACGAAGCGAAGCGGAGTCCGTCTCAGACGGAAAAATTTCCCTCTTTGTACCTACAAAGAGGGGTACTCCCCACAAATCCCAAGCTTTAAACCCACTTCTCATATTATGATTATAAACCCTTAGCACTCCCTCTCCCTCCTGCCAAAACTAAAATATTATAAAAACTAGCTATCTTCAGCCTCAATTTAAAATTTAAAATTTAAAATTTTATCTATTTTTTTAATAAAACTATATCAAACTCCACTTTCCTCTCTAGTTCAAACCAATCCATTTTCTTAAATTTTTAAATTCTTAAATTTTTTTTAGCAAATCTCTCTATAATTCTTAATTTTTCACCATTATAAGCTAAAATTCGCCCCAAAAACTATCACTTTATAAGTCTATTTACATAACTATATCACCTATTCTTCGCCAAACTTATTATAAGTTACCAATTACCAATTACTAATTACCAATTACTAATCATATTGAACAACTGTTTTACTCAAACTATTTATCTATATATCAACAGAAACTATCTTAATTCTTATCTCTTATCTCTTATTTCTAATTTAGATTTATATTGTCTTTTTTTGGAAATTAGAAATTGGAAATTAGAAATTATTCCAAAATATTACAAGTTAAGATTTTGGAATGTATCACCGTAGCGCTTGCCTATAGATTTCCAAATTCTCCACCGCCATCCCCACCCCCCTGATTACCGCCATTTGCGGCTCAGAAACCACATGAGTCGATACCCCAATTTCCCGAGTCATTAAAGTGTCAAATCCCCTCAACTGAACACTCCCACCACACAACACAATTCCTCTGTCGGCCACATCCGACACTAACTCCGGCGGTGTCACTTCAAGTGTCTGCCTCACCGCCCCCACAATCACTTCCAACACTCCTAAAATCGCCTCATACACCCCGTCCGAATCAACCACCTCATTCTTCGGCAAACCATTAACCACATCCCTCCCCGACACCTCCATCGTCTCCGGACGTTTCAACTTCACCGCACTCCCTAATTTTATCTTTATCGCCTCGGCTGTCTGCTCCCCCACCAATAAATTATGTTTTTTTCTCAAATAGGACACAATCGCTTCATCAATTCGATCTCCTCCCACCCGAATACTACTATGAGCCACCACTCCGCCAAGAGCTATCACTGCCACTTCAGTTGACCCGCCACCCACGCTCACCACCATATTCCCAAAAGACTCAGCGATCGGAATTTTTGCTCCAATGGCCGCCGCCAATGGCTCATCGATTAGATTAACCTTTCTTGCTCCGGCTGCCAGGATTGCATCAATCACCGCCCTTAGCTCTACTTCAGTTGCTCCGCTTGGCACCGACACCAACACTTCCGGGCCAAACATCCACAGTTTTCCCATTACTTTTCTCAAAAAATACCTCATCATTGCCACCGTTACCTCAAAATCAGCCACCACCCCCTCGTTCATTGGTCGGATAACCTCAATATAATCCGGAGTTTTCCCCGACATTTTCTTTGCCTCTTCCCCGGCTGCCAACAGCTGTTTGTCCTCAAGCGCCACCGCCACCATTGTTGATTCATTTAAGACTATTCCTTCTCCTTCAGTCCAAATCACCGTGTTTGAAGTCCCAAGATCTATTCCCAATCTTTTAAATAATCTCATCTCCTCATTTTACACACTTAAACATTTAAAATTAAAAATTGATTAAAAATTTCAAATTTCAAATTAAAAATTTGTCTGTAAATCTCCACCATTTCTTATCTCTTAGTTCTTGCATCTTATCTCTTAATCCTTTATACTAACTTCATGTCCCGTCCATCAGATAACAGGAGTCTCCTTATTCTCCTTTCTGTTCTTACCTTCGTTGTTTGTGGCACCTACATCCTGGTGGTTTTTGGCAAAGGCTATCGTCTTAATTTTAGCAATGGCCCAAAATTTCAAGCCACCGGTCTTCTTTCCGCCACTTCTTCCCCCAAATCTGCCTCCGTCTATCTCGACGACCGCCTAGTTACCGCCACCGACGACACTCTCAATCTCGTCCCGGGAAATTACCAAGTCAGGATTGCCAAAGATGGTTATCTCCCTTGGGCTAAACTGGTCACTATCAAAAAAGAAATTGTCAGCCCGGTTAGTGCTCAACTCTTTCGTTCTGCCCCCAATCTTAAACCGGTTACTTTCGTCGGAGCCATCAACCCCACCGTCAGCCCCGACAATACCAAAATAGTCTTTGCTGTTGCATCCGCCTCCGCCACCAAAGACAATGGCCTCTACCTCCTTGAAGACCAGGGCTATCCTCTCTCTTTCGGCCACAACACCCCCAAACAAATCGCCCCCGACTTTGTTGGTATTAATTGGTCTCACTTTAGTTTTATTTTTGCTCCCGACGGCAAATCCATTCTCGCCACCAGCCTCAAACCTGCCATCAACTACTTAATAAAACTTGATTCTGCCATCACTTCTGGCAAACTTTTTGATGTCACCACCCAAATACCTATTATTAAAGAGGAATGGCAAACTCAACAAACTACCCTCATTAATTCTCAAATTTCCCGTCTGCCATCCTCACTTCAATCGGCAATTTCTACCCAAAGTTCCTCTCATCTTCAATTTTCTCCCGATGAATCGAAAATTCTCTATCTTGCAAACAAAAAAATTAATCTTTCTCCTATCCTCACTGTTACTCCACCCAGCCAAAACAATCTTCCCCAGCAACGCCAAATTGAACCTCTAAAATATTATGTTTATGACCTCAAAAACGACACCAATTATCTGATCGCCGATAATGGCCAGTTTTCCCATCTTTTTTGGCTCCCCAATAGCGACAATCTGATTTTAGCCACCACCGACACTATTTACGCTTCTGACTCCGATGGTTCCAACCGCCAAACTCTCTTCAAAGGCCAGTTTATGGCTCTGGTTCTAGCCACTTCCACCAACGGCCTTGATCTGGTTACTGTTATCTCACCCTACGACAGCGCCCCCGAAAACCTCTACGCCATTACGATTAGGTAAAAAGTTTCTAACGTCATTGCGAGGAGTCCCGATTTATCGGGAAGACGAAGCAATCCCAAACGAGATCGCCACGGCCTTCGGCCTCGCGATGACGTGATTTTGATTTACCGACATTTCTCCATCTCCATCTCTTTAATCCCCTTCAGCATTTCTCCCACTTGGCCTTCCGTCCAGCCACTTTGGTTCAATTTGGCTTCCAACACTTTTATCCTTTCATTCAAAACTACATCGTTAGCACACCTCTCTTCAATCTCCCGATAAGGAGCTTCTAATAGGGTGTCGCTTTTCACCACCGGCTGCTCGGCCACCGTCGACTCACCTAAAACCACCGGGTTATTGACCTCCATAAAACTCGCCATCTGCCCTACCTCTACCATCCGAAGAGGCACCAGAGCCATAATTGCAATCGCAAAACTAACGATCAAAGTTCTAGTATTTCTATCTTGATTATTCATAAATTAAGTCTAGGTATTTTCCCCTCCTTTGTCAAGCCCATCCTAAAATATCCTATATTTATAATTAATTATTTACAAACTTGTTCCTTATTTCGTAATTCTAGATTCTAGATTCTAGATTCGTATATTCTAAATTCCCCCCTACCCCCCACCCCAATTAACCATTAAGTTCTCTGGCATTCATCTCCCGCTCCTGCTAATTTTTATTAACCAAGATTTCAATATATATATCAAAACACTATTTAAGATAAATCTATATAAACAAAGCCATCACTACCCCACCTATCCTGTAATTCAAAAGTCCTATTTATCATTTATAATACTCATACCTACAAGGCTAGAGCGGGTTTACCTGCCGTAGCCTTGACTACGAGTAGAAGCGGGCATTGCCCGCCGAAGCTCGAAGAGCGTAGGCGGGGACTAGCGCAACTGGTAGCGCGCACGGTTCGGGATCGTGAGGTTGCGGGTTCGAATCCCGCGTCCCCGACTCTAAGTCCAAAAAGTTTCAAAGTTAGAAAGTTGAAAGCAAATGATAATTTACTTTTTACTTTTAGGACTTTTTGGACTTTCAAACTTGTTCTCGTCCCTATAGTTCAATGGATAGAACGCGGGTTTCCTAAACCTGAAATGGTGGTTCGTTTCCACCTGGGGATACACAATTACCGTACCGATTGAATCCATCTAGTCTACTATCTCCGCATCTTTTTCTAACATCTCCGTATTTTCTCTGCATCGTTTTTACTCTTTTTTCCTCTCTAGTCAATAACCGTAAAAAGATAAAAACAGATACATCGAAGTATTATCTTTATCTAATTTAGTAGATCACATAAACCGCATTCAAAGCCAAACCAACCATTGTCGACCACCAACTCTATCTATTTCCTATTGTCATTTCTACATACTGCCTCCACATCAAAAGCTATTTTTAATAATATTTCACGGTTGTCTCTTCAGCTTAAAAAGCCTGCTAGCTATTACTTCAAAGATCCCGCTCCAATACTATCTGCCCACAAATTAATAAAATACCCACCGACTTTTCCACAACCAACAATCAATTAACAACAAACAACTTTATAGCCAAAAGTCCAATACAATTAACTACAAAATTCCTTTGGCAGACAAAACTATATTTTGCTAAATGTTAGTATTCTACTTTGTACTGACAACAAAGTTCACTAGTTTCCCTGGAACATAGATTTCCTTTAATATTTCACACTCCTCCAACCACTTTTTTATCTTCTCTTTCTCCTTCGCCATTTTAACTATTTTCTTCTTATCTACGATCGACGATCTATCAACTACGATCTGCTCTCTCACTTTCCCATTTACCATCACCGGCATAGTCACAGTCTCCTCCACCAAGTACTTCTCCTCCACCCTCGGCCACGGCGCCACATGCACCGAAACATCATCATCATCCTTGTCTCTAACTTGACTCCACAATTCTTCTGCAGTGTACGGCGCCAACGGCGCCAATAACTTAATCAGCGTTTTTATGTCCTCAATTGAAAATTGAAAATTGGATTTTGAAAATTTATGCAAAGCTTCCATAAGCTTTGCTATGGCCGTATTATAGCCAAAACTCTCCAAATCCCTCGTTACTCCCGCCACCAATTTATTAATTATCACCTTAACTTCCTTGCTACTTTCTACAGTTTCATTGAAAATTGAAAATTGGATTTTGATAAATTGAGCGAAGCGATCAAGAAACCTTTTTGCTCCCATCACCGTTTTTTCATTCCATACCATTGTCGAATCGAATGGTCCCATAAACATCAAATACAACCTTAGCACATCAACTCCGTACTTGTCCGCCACTACTGATGGCACCACCACATTTCCTCTCGATTTGCTCATCCTCTGGCTATCTGGACCTAGTATGACACCGTGTGACATTCTTATTTTATATGGCTCTGGTGTTGGTACTACCTCCAAGTCAAATAGAAAATTATATATAAATCTAGAATAAAGTAGATGCAAAGTATTGTGTTCGTCTCCACCCACATAAACATCCACCGGCATCCAGTATTTTATCTTTTCCTGACTAGCTAATTCTGTATCATTAACAGGATCACAGTATCTTAGAAAATACCAATCTGATCCAGCCCAGTTGGGCATGGTATCTGTCTCTCTTTTTGCCTCCCCACCACACTTAGGACATGTCGTTTTAACCCAATCAGTCATTTTCGCCAGTGGCGACTCCCCTGTATCTGTCGGTTCATAAGCCTCTACCTCGGGCAATTTAATCGGCAATTGCTCTTCCGGAACCGGATACCACCCTGCATTTATTTTTTTTCTGTTTTCTTCTTGATTCTTGATTCTAGATTCTAGATTCTGATTTTTTGCACAACTTTCGCAAAAAATCATTGGTATAGGTTCTCCCCAATAATGTTGCCGGCTGAATATCCAATCTCGTAAATGATACATATTGGTTCTCTCGCCTATCCCCTCCTTTTCCACCCACTCATTAACCTTATTGATCGCTTCTTTCACCTCCATTCCTGTTGCAAACCCGGAATTAATCATCTTGCCTTTATCAACACTCACCATTGCTTCTTTTACATAATCATGTCCACCATCTTCTATCACCGGAATTACTTCCAAATTATATTTCTTGGCAAAATCCCAATCCCTCTGATCGTGCGCCGGCACACCCATCACCACCCCTGTTCCATAACCCATTAACACGTAATCGGCCACATACAGAGGAATTTCTTTGCCATTAGCCGGATTAACCACATACACCCCAGTAAACACTCCTGTCTTTTCTTTCTGCAATTCCGCCCTCTCTAAATCACTCTTTTTCCTCGCCTGATTTACATAATCTTCAACTGCTTTCAAACTTTCTAACTTTATAACTTTCGACTTAAGGAGCGAAGCGACGAATGGATGTTCCGGGCTGATCACCATAAATGTTACTCCCCACAACGTATCCGCCCTGGTGGTAAATACTTCTAACTTTCTAACACTTGATAAACTTGACAAACTTTTAACTTGAAACTTAATGCGAGCTCCCTGCGAGCGTCCAATCCAATTAATCTGTGCCTGCTTTACTTTTTCAATAAAATCCGTCTCTTTCAAACCATCAATTAATCTATCCGCATAATCGGTAATTTTTACCACCCACTGGCTAATATTACGTCTGGATACCTCCGCCCCACATCTCTCACATTTATTATCGATGACTTCCTCGTTTGCTAACCCAATTTTACAACTAGGACACCAGTTAATTGGCATTTCTTGCTTATATGCCAACCCCTTCTCGAATAATTTTATAAATATCCACTGTGTCCATTTATAATAATCAGGGTCGGTTGTATTTACTTCCCGGCTCCAATCAAACGAAAAAGCCAGCTTTTTCATCTCCTCTCTAAAATTATCGGTATTTTCCTTAGTTACCTCCTGTGGCCTGCGTTTCATTTTTATTGCATGGTTTTCTGTCGGTAAGCCAAAAGCATCCCAACCCATTGGAAACATCACATTATTCCCCTGCATCCGTTTAAACCGAGCATAGACATCTCCCCCAGTAAACGAAAAAGCATGACCGATATGTAACCCCGATCCAGACGGGTACGGAAACTCCACTAAAACATATTTTTTAGGTTTATCCGAATTATCTTTAGCCGAATATAAATCAGGATTTTTATTCCAATAATCCTGCCATTTAGATTCAATTTCTTTAAATTTATTTTCTTCCGCCATTTTTATTATTTTAAACTAAAAAACCCCGCTCTTGCGGGGTTGTGCTTTTCCTTTAACCCCCGCCTTTTAAGCCAACAAGAGAAGGAGGTTAATTAACATATTTGCTATTATACACCTAGAAATGTTTAATCGCCAAGTCCCGATAATCGTCATTTCTCTCACTCTCGGCCTTGCCCTGGGCATCGGTTTAACTAAAATTTTCTCTTCTTCACTTCAATCTAGTTTTTCTGAAACTCGTAATCCCCAAAAGTACCAATTTATTAATCCCCTCATCGAGTGTGACCCGGCCCTAAGCTCGTCAAAAGGCGTTCTTCACTCTCTTGAAGACGCTATTTCCCAAAAAATCGACTCTCTTAAATCTTCTGGCCTTGTCGATTTTGTTGCTGTCTATTTTCGTGACCTCAATAATGGCCCCTGGTTTGGTATCAATCAAGACGAATTTTTCTCTCCCGCCTCTCTGGTTAAGGTGCCCACCGCCATCACTTATCTTAAACATTCAGAATCTGACCCTCAAATTCTTACCAAAGAGCTTTCCGTTACCTCACTCTCCGAATATCAAAACCAAAATTTTCAACCCGAAACTAAACTCGAACTCAATCAAACTTACTCTGTTGAAGAATTACTAAAAAGGATGATTATATATTCCGACAATGTTGCCTACGAACTTCTCGAAAAATCCATCGACAACCAAGAAATCGTCAAAACCTATTCTGATTTAGGCATTGACATCAGTAAGGGTTTTTCCGACCCAGGCGGCAACATCATTTCCGTCAAGGATTATGCCTCATTTTTCCGTATTCTTTACAACGCCAGTTATTTAAATCAAACCAACTCCGAAAAACTTCTTTCTCTTCTCTCCCAAAGCACGTTTAATCAAGGCCTTACTGCTGTGACTCCTAAAAACATCAAAAGCTCCCACAAATATGGTGAAAGAAAATTTGATACCAGCCTCAAACAACTCCACGACTGCGGTATCGTCTATCATCCTCAAAAACCCTACCTCATCTGCATTATGACTCGGGGCCAAGACTTCAACAAACTTTCCGCCACCATCCGTGGCATCGCCGACCTGGTCTACAAACAAGTCTCCCTAAATCAGTAAAGTCTAATTTTTAATTTACAATTTTTAATTTTTAATCAATTTTAAATTCTTAAATTTTAAAACTTGTCCGGCTCAGACGGATTAAAACATTTAGTTTTGACTAAAAATTTCAAATTAAAAATTTAAAATTTTATAAGTGATATCCCCCTCCCGATCCGTCCTCCTCACCCTCACTTCAAACTCCTCCAGTCTTTTTATTGTCTCCGTCGCCGGATGGCCGTAATTATTTTTCCCCACACTAATCACCGCCTCTGCCGGTTTTATCGTCTCCAACAATTCTTTCGTCGTCCCGTCCCTCGAGCCATGATGACTCACCTTCAAAACTCTAGATTCGTAGATTCGTAAATTCGTAGATTCTAACTTCTGTCGCCAAACCAGTCCCTGTTCCATCTCCGCCGTCGCATCCGCCATCATGTAGAAAGTTTTATCCCCATATTCCAAAACTCCAATAATACTCCCCTCATTTTCATCCCGAGCAAAGTCGAGAGACCCGCTAATCACTCTAAACTCCACCTCACCATATCTCACCACATCACCTTCACTCACATTTATTTTTTCCACCAAGTAACTTTTTTGAATTTCTACTAACCCACCACTATGATCAGCATCTCCATGGGTAATAATCGCTACTTCAATTTTTCTGTCCCAAATTGGTAAATTTCGTTCAAGACACTCAACACCAGCTCTCCCTGTCGGGCCGGTGTCAACTATCATCTGAAATCCGCCGTCAATCACAATCGCCATATCCCCCTGCCCGACATTGCAAAATATTACCACCTGTTTTGGTTTTTTAAATTCCCCCCACGCCACCCAACCAACCATCAAGAGCCAGACAGCAACTACCAACCAACTTATTTTAAGTTTCATAAAACAATACACACGTCATCGCGAGGATCCCGATAACTATCGGGAGACCTGGCGATCTCATCGAGATTGCTTCGTCACTTTTGTAACTATTCCTCGCAATGACGTATTTTTTTAAGATTTAATTTTGTTTTTCCATAAATACCAAAAAAGTAGACTATACCAACCAATAACCATCAGCCAATTAAATTGATAATTTACCACCCCTGCCTTCCCTGCTGCCCCGGCCACCACTAGCAACCACCTCAGTAACGGCATTGCCGCCCACAATAGCCAACCCCCCGTTAATGTCCCTATCAACCCTATTACAGTTATTACTTCCACCATAAACAATACTGCCACATTGGCCAACGGCGATATCCAACTTATTTTGCCTATGGCCACTGCCAAAAGTGGCGTCACCCACACCCCCACCCAAATCGTCTGCCAAAAAGTATTTAAATTTTTCCCAGTTATTACTCCAATAAAGGCGACAACCGATAACCACCAACTCAAACTCCCTACCGCCTCCGGGTCAGCCACCAACACCAAAATAGCAGTCAACATGAGAGACCGCCAAACATCAAACTTTCTCCCCAAGACTTGGGCCCAATAGTAAATCGACATCAGAATTATCGCCCGCACCACCGGCATCTCCCACCCCACAATTCCGGCATACCCCCAAGTCATAACCATCATCACCCCAATTGCTTTTTTTCGGCCAATTAGAGGCGCCAATAATTCTACCAACATCCGAGCCAAAATCATCACGTTGGCTCCCGACACCACCACCAAATGCCACAACCCACTATCCTTCAAGCTGTTGGTTAATTCGAGAGAAAACCCACTTCTGTCTCCCCACACCATCCCCGCCATTAACCCCGCCTCTTGTGGAGGTAGACTCCTGTAAACTACTTCCAAAAAATACTCTCTCATGGCCTAAACCCCAAACCATAGTTAATTTTCAAACTCCAATTTTCAAATACCAATGAATGTTTAAATTTTAAAATTTTCAATTTGAACATTAAAACATTAATAAATTCATTGGATTTTGGAATTTGAAAATTGAAAATTACAAAGTAATTAAATCCCGAATTTCCTCAAACATTTTATCCCCAATTCCCGTCACTAATTTCAACTCCTCAACATTTTTAAACCCCCCATTTTTAGTTCGATAATCAATAATTCTTTGCCCGATTACCGGCCCAATTTTTGGCAAACTATCCAACTGTGCCAAACTCGCTGTATTTAAACTAATTGTTTTGGAACTTGGAACTTGGTACGTGGAACTTGTTTGGAAATTGCGAAACGAAGTTGAGTCCGTCTCAGACGGATTTTTTGGAACTTGTTGATTTATTTTCGGCACGAAAATCTTCATTCCATCCCTCACTTTTTCCGCTCGATTAATATTGGCCTCCACCCATTCTCTATCCGCCTTAGCCGTCAGCCCACCCGAGGCCACCAACACATCATTAATCCGTGCCTCACCCCCTAGTTTGTAAACTCCAGGCCTAATCACTTCCCCTGACACATCCACTAAAAACGAGCTTGCCGGGGTGGGCGTAGCTGATACCCCGGCCTTAATTATCTCTAGTTTTTTTGATTGAGAAGTATTCGAAGATTTTAAATTGATCGCCATTCCGGCCACAATTAGCCCCAATCCCAGCACTAACATCGCATCGGTCAAAACCAATTTCCTCATTACTTAATTCTAAACTAGTTTTAGACTTTCTAACTTTTTGGACTTTTTGGACTTTTTAACTTAGACTAAATAAATGTTCTCCATCATCTATTTCTGTCTCACTGCCGCCATCCCCTTTCTCTTTACTCTCACTCCCTTTGAAAATCTCGCTCCCCAGCTCATTGCCATTACTGGCATCATTACTCCCTTTATTGTTAAAAAATACTCCCGAAGCTTAAATTACTTTCTATCCATCATCTGTCATCTGGTTGTTTTTAGCACTGGTGGTCTCAATTCGCCCTTCTTCTTTCTGATCTACTTTCTTCTCTTTACCGTTTCCTTCCAAAACCCTCCCTCCACCACCATGGCCCTCTCTTTTACTCAAGTTATTCTCCTTTCTCAATCACTCAACTCTCCTCCCTCTGTTATCCCTTTAATTTCCATCGTTTTTGTTACTCCACTCGCTTGGTTTATTGGCCATCAATTCCTCCAAAACCAGCGTCTCACCTCCACTCTAGCCACCGACGAAACCGATTTTTTTCTCTGGCTCACCCTTAAATTCAAAACCGGCATTGTCAAGATAATCGACACCACTTCTGTCCTTCTTTCCAACCCTACTCTCCCTCATACCCAAAAAGAACAACTCAAATTCGTCAAAGACTCGGCCAAGTCTCTTTTAAATTCCTCCCAAAAACTAACTTCTGAAATTGATGATAAATCGGAAGACATTTAAAGTCTAAATCCTAATTTCCAATTTCTAATTTCTAAATAATTTTTAAAATTGAAAATTTCAAATTGATTAAAAATTTAAAATTAAAAATTAAAAATTTGCCGGTTTTGGTCATTGGGATTTGTTTGGAAATTGTTTTTTGTAATTTGTTATTTCCGCCTCCGGCGCGATCCCAACATTTTGAATCCGCCACCTACACTATCGACTGGGGTAATTTCAATATGACATCCGGCAAAAAATCATCCAACAACTATTCTTTAACCGACACCGTTGGTCAAAATGCCCCCGGCCAATTTGATTCCAATGGCTACACTGCCAAAATGGGTTTTCAATACATCTACGACATCCTAATTAATAAATTTTCTTTTGAAATTGATAATCTCGATCTAAATTTTGGCTCCCTTACCCCCAATGTTGGCACCACTCTTACCAACACTCTCACCATCACTACGCCCTCTGGTCATGGCTACGACGTCACTGTTTCTCAAAATCACCCCCTCACCAATTCAATCGGTCAAACCATTCCCGACACCACTTGCAATCTTGCCAATTGTTCCGAAACCACCTCCGCTCTTTGGGACGACGATTCCAAATACGGCTTTGGCATCGGCGCCTCCGGCCCCGGCGCCACCACCTATTTTGCCACCACCTCCCACTACCGCCAATTTGCCAACCAAGCAACTAGCGAAATTCCCCAAATCATTGCCTCAGAAAATTCCCCCGTCAAAGATCATATCAATCAAATCACCTACAAAGTTAACATCTCCCCTCTCCAACCCGAGGGCCAATACCAAAATTCTATTAATTTTACTGCCATTCCTAAGTACTAATGATTACCACAGATAAAAAGCTGATTTACGCCGACTTGTCCTACTCCATTCGGGGGGCAGTGTTTAATGTCTACAACAGTCTTGGTTTTGGTCACAAAGAGCAAGTCTATCAAACCAAACAACAACTTCTTCATTATCTAAAATCAACCAATTATCAACTCGGACTTTTGATTAACTTCGGTGCTTCCAAGCTCTACATCAAGAGACTGGTGTGGACAATGGATCCGTGTGAATCCGCTAAAGATCAGTGTAAATCCGTTATAAATTCGTGTAAATCTGTATGAAACTCTCCATCTCCCCTGCCCAAGTCGAACTAGTCATCAAGCCCGGAATTAAAGTCACCCAAGCCTTTGACATCCAAAATCTCTCCGATTCGCCCCAAATAGTCACCACCTCCATTCTCCCTTGGCTCCCCAAAGGCTCCAATGGCTCGGTTACCTACGACTCTGTTACCACTCCCCCCGGCATTTATTTTGAACTCAATAATAGCGACCTTCGGCTTGGTCAACCTTTCCGCCTCGGACCAGGCCAAAGTCAACAACTGGTTCTCAAAATTTCCTCTGATACCAACTTCGCTCCCACCGATGCCTACTACACCCTATTTATATCTCAAGAGCCATCGGCCGTCGCCGACGGCAACTCCACCTCTGTTTCCGCCCGTATTGGCTCCCACCTCCTCCTCTCCTTTTCTCCCTCCCAAAATCTGCCCCAGAAAACCACCACCATCTTTACTATCTCCCCTCAAATCAAAGACATATTTCTTACTCCTCTAAACTTTTCCGGCCAAATCACTAATTCCACTTCCCATTTCACTAAAATTCAAGATCAAATTATTATCACCAAAAATAATCTGGAAATTTCCCGCCTCACTCTGGCCCCAGATAACATTTTAGCCAATAATTCCCGCCCCTTTCGCTGCCTCGATTCTCAAAAATTACCGGTTAATTGCTTTCTTAAACCACCCTTTTGGCCAGGGCTTTATACTGCCACTCTTGGCCAAACATCGGTTAATTTTTACATCCTCCCTCTTTCTCCCCTGATCCTAATTACTTTTCTCCTAATAATTCGCCTGTTGACAACCTTTCGGCCCACTACTAATATTAAATCACCAAAGTGAAACATCAAAAAATTTTTTTACCCCTAGCCTGTTTTATTATTGCCTCTATTTTTATTTCTCTTCGCCCTCAAAAGCTTCAATCAGTCCGCCCTATCAACGTTAAAGACACTCTTTCCACCTCCCAACTCTCTTATTTTGCCCGTCTGGGCACCGGTAACACCATAAACGACACCATCCTCAAAATTGCCCTTACTGCCAATCCCAGCAACACTACTAACAATCTTTTTGTTGGCGATACTATTGCCATCGGCACCAGTGGCGCCACCACCCTCAACACCTACACTGTTAATGGTCTTGGTAATACTGCCACTTTTCAAATCGGCACCACTGTTTCCCACCTCGCCTCGTTTGTTGGCAACGCCGTTATCGCCACCCGCTCTGCTATTCACACTATTTCCTTTACTCCTCAATCAAACAAAACTGCCGGTGCTTGGCAGTTCTTAATCAAAGCCACTAGTCGCTCCGGAGAAACTTACAACGACGGTATTCCTGATCAGCAAGGATTTGACTTCGGTGCCACTACTCCCAGCTCCGGCTCCGCCGGCCTTGGCACACGGCTAACTGCTGCCGACGTTTCTTGCCCCTTTGGCACCGCCTCCGTTGGCACCACCGCCGTTATTAATAGTAATAGCTATCACGTCATTCTCTGCGACCTGGCCGCCGGCGTCACCAACCCCGTCGGAGTTGGCGCAACCGTCACTATCGGCCGAGCCCTAGCTTCCGGTAGTCAACTTATTAATCCGGCTCCGGCTCTATCTCACACTGAAGGTCAAGCCAACTCCACTGCCGATACTTACTCTTTCTTCATTCGCCATTTAGACGACACCGATGCCATTATCACCGATGACACCATCGAAGGCAAAATTGCTGTTGTTGAAAGTGTTCGTGTCACCGCCACTGTCGATCCCTCAATTACTTTTTACGTCGACGCTGTCGGCACCAGTGCTTCTAACGTCGTTTGCGGTAACACTCTCGGCTCCAATGCTGCCAACACCACCGCTACCGCCGTCGCTTTCGGCTCTCTTAATCTAGCCGCCTTCAATAATCTCGCCCAACGCCTTTCCTGTGTTACCAATGCCGATAACGGCTATGTTGTTACTGTCTATGAAACCGACCAAATGAAAGATTTTGGCACCGGCAACACTATTCCCGACACCAACTGCGATGCCGGCACCTGCACCTATTCTGTTGGCAATACCTGGGTCACCGACGTTACCCAATCCAGCTGGGGTTACACCCTACAAAATATTAGCGCCAACACTGTTGGGGTCGGCTCCACTTCTCTCTACAAAGCTTTCGGTAAAAGTTATTCTCAAGCTCAATCTATCATGAGTAACGCCAGTACTCCCGCTGCCACCGAACAAGCCTATATTTGCTATCGTTTAGTTGCTTCCAGCACTCAACCCGCTGGCAATTACGAAAATCAGTTAACCTATACTGCTACAGCAACCTTTTAACCTAAAAAACAAATTACAAATCTACAAGTTCCAAACAAGCTCCAATGATCAAATCTCAAAACTCATACTCAAATTCTCTTTGGAAATTGGCTTTTGTGATTTGTTTGGAAATTGTTTTTTGGTCATTGGAAATTCCGACTGGTATACGCGCACAGTCGGCTCTTGGCCTAACCGCCATTCCTCCCCGCCTGGAAATCACCGTTAAACCGGGAGAAGTTGTTTCCAAAGAGCTCAAAGTCAGAAACGAATCCAACGTCGAAAGATTTATCACCACTTCCACCAAAGACTTCGTTGTCGTCAATGACATTGGCACTCCCACTCAAATCGATGCTAAGTCAGCCGAACAAAATCGCTGGGCCGCTTCTAATTGGCTCCAAGTTTCCGAAACCAACCTTAAACTCAAACCGGGTGAAACTAAATCACTTATTTTAACCGTTATTGCTCCCAACGACGCTACTCCCGGCGGCCACTATGCCATGGTCCTCCATTCTCCCAACAACGAAGCTGTTCTCTCTCAAACCGGCTCCACCATTCTCACTAACGTCGGTAGCCTCATCTACATCACCGTTGCCGGGCCAATCAATCAAGAAGCTAAAGTTAGCCAATTTACTGCTCCTAATTTTCAGGAGTACGGACCGGTTGATTTCAAAACCACCATCAACAACCTCTCCGATATTCACATCGCTCCCATCGGCGAAATCACTATTAAAAACTGGCTCAATGGCCAAACGGCTCAACTACCTTTAGAATCGGTCAATATTTTTCCTTACACCAATCGCACCTACGAAAATCAATTAAACCGCAAATGGCTCTTTGGCCGTTATCAAGCTAATTTAACTACCGGCTACGGTAGCGCTGGCGGTATTCTCACCGCCACTCTCTTCTTCTGGATTATCCCCTGGAAGCTCATCATCCTCTCCCTTCTGGCTGTCGTCATCATCATTGCCATCGTCAAACTCCTCACCCGCCAAGGCCCTCCTAGCGCTCAAATCGAAGAGCTAGAAAAAGAACTCGATTCTCTCAAAAACAAGTATAAGGACAAATAATTGTGGGCCCAATTCTCCTTTTCGCTCTTTTTTTTCTAAACCCTAATTCGTCGTTTTCTATTGAATCCGTCAAATCCGTTTCCATATCCGCGACTATTGGTTTACATCAAGCAACTATTTTTGGCTACACTTCTCCCAATTCCCGGGTTGAAATAACCAGCCCCCGTGTCTACTCCCTCACTTTTTCCGACCCCAATGGCTATTTTGAATTTACTAAAACCATATTACCGGAAAATCCCTCCGATCTTTGTCTTTCCAGCACCGACGAATCCTCCCGTCGATCTCTTCCTGTTTGCATTCCCCCTCCTCCACCCAACAACTATCACACTGACCTAGGCCCCATCATCCTCCCTCCCACCCTCACTCTCGACGCTGATAATCTCAAAGCTTACGCCACCACTCCGGCCTCTGGCCAAACAATTCCCAATTCGCTGGTTCTGATTCACTTTTACCAAGTTAGCTCCACTCGTTCTCTCATCCCCGAAGCCCACGCCGCCAGTCTCCCTCCCCTGGAAACTAAAAGCAACCAACAAGGTCGATTTAGTTTCTCCCTCCCCACCGATCATTACGGACAATACCGCCTTTTCGCTACTACCCTCATTAACAGTAGTCCATCTCCTAACTCTTTCTCCCTGAATTACCGACTAAAGTCGGAAAGTAACCTCTTATCAATTATCCTCCTCCTCTGCTATTTCTTCACCCTCATTACTCTCATCGTTTTAGTTCTACTAAATCAAAAGAAATCCAAGCACTACTTTCCTGCTCTTTTCCCCAAAAGCCTAATCCCTTTTCAGTCTAATTCTAAATTCTAAATTTTTAATTCTAAAAACAGATATAATAAAATCAATATCTTTATTTAAAATTTAAAATTTAAAATTAAAAATTTTATCGTTATCCTCATTCTCCTCTGTGCCCTCGGCGCCACCCTCTTTCTCATCTACCGCACCACTAACCTCAACTCCCGTGCCTCCTCTTCCCCCACCACCACCGATTTTAGCCAAAACTCCTATCTTTTCGCCTCTCCCTTAACTGCCAAAGCCGACGGCAAAGAAATCATCCGCTTGACTGTCTTCTTACTCGACTCCCGCGGTCTGGGTATTCCCAACCTCCTTATTTCTCTAGATAAGCCCTCACCCCTCATCACCATCAATAGCTCCGACACCACCAACGACACCGGCCAAGCCACCTTCGACCTCGCCTCTCCGGAAGCCGGCACCTACACCCTCAAAGCCCAAATCAATTCCACCGTTTTACCCCAGACAGTCAAAATTACGTTTTATTAATTCCTAAACGTCACCCGCATCTTCTTGCCCAAATCCACCCCCTCAATACTCGCCGTCACCTCAATCACTCCTTCTTTCTTTGAACTAAATTCAAAACTTGCCATCCCCTCGCCGTCAGTTGTTGCTGTTACTGGTGAACTATCAGCTTGACCTGATAATTCAACCGACCTATTCGGTATTCCCTTGCCTGAATCATCCATTACGAATACATTTACCTTAGCATTTTCCACTCCATCTGCTGTCACCAACACCCTCTCTCCCAAAATCAACGAATTAGTAAACGATACTCTCTGGCTTGGCGCTGCCTTAGTCATCGACACCAACGCCCGAGGAATTACTTGTGTTGTCATGAAATAAATCAATCCCACTCCCACCACCATCAACAATCCGTAAACTATCAACTTCGAACTTTTCATTAGAAGAATTATACCATTACCGAGTAATTTTCAAACTCCAAAATCCAATTTTCAATGAATTTACAATTATTTAATGTTTTAATTTAAAAATTAATTCATTATGTCATTCATTGGTATTTGAAAATTGAAAATTGGTTATTAAACTAATATATCAACTAACATCAAACATCATAAACCGCATATCTCCGCACTGCTCTTATCTCCAATTCCTCAATAAAGCTATTGATTAAAATAGTTTGACCTATTTCTAAAGTAGGCAAATCATCGTGTTAACCCTCCGTGAAACTCGTAACTCGTAACTCGTAACTGAAAACTATCTTAATTGATCCTATCTATCTACATCATTTAATGCTTAATTTCCCCTTCTTGACAGCTTTTTCAATATAGTAGATATTTAAATTATTAATTATTAATAACTGATAACAATGTCTAAAAAGTCTAATTTTGAAGCTAAAATTTTATATTCGGTAAAACCGGTAGTTGAACGGCTCATTCCCTTTCTAATCATTGCCACCTCCTTTGTTTGGCTCTGGCGCTAACCATGTCCTCAACATCTAACATCCAAGATCTAAGATCTAAGATCTCTAACTCCTATCGTGCCTGGCTTTCATCCAAGTCTTACTCCGATTCCACTATCCGCAACTACCTCTCCGACCTCTATACCTATTTCGACTCGGTTGGCCAAGGTAATCCATTTGACTCCAAAGTAATTTCCGATTTTGTTAACAAAGTATCCGCCAATTCTAACTACCGGAGGTATTTAGCATCTCTTTCCTCTTTCTGCCAATTTGCCCTCGACCAAAAATTGATTGACCACAATCCCCTCAAGAAAATTCGCCATTCTCTTGCCTCCCCGCCTCCACCCACCCCTGATGCACTTATATCACAGTTTGCTACCTATCTCTCCACCCACCATGCCACCCCTTCAACTATCAAAAACTACATCTCTGATTTACGCCAATATATCACATGGACAAATTCACAACCCACAAATTAACAATTTCCAAAATTTTTTAAATTCTTAAATTTTTAAATTATTAAATTTGCAACTCAAAGAGTATTTCGATCATTCTCGTCTCTCCTCCTACCAAGACTACTTAAAGTCCCAAAATCTTTCCCCCGCCACCATCAACCGCAAGCTCTCCTCTATCTCCGTCTTCAAAAAATTCTTAATTAAAAAGAAGTTTATTACCAGTTACCAACCACCATCCCCAACCCCATCCAACCTCCAATCTAGGATCCAGGATCTAACATCTAGGATCTCATTTAGTCGTTATCTCGTTCTCTCCACCCTCCTCATATTATTCGCCGGTCTCACCTACGGCCTCTATTCCCAAACCATCCTCAAAGCCCGCAAAAACCTTGCCTATTCCACCACCTCCTCCCCCATCCGCCCCGGCAGAATTCTCTCCTTTCAAGGCCGTCTCACCGATTCCTACAGCAATCCCATCACTTCCGAAACCGGCATTATTTTTAAACTCTGGAACAATGGCACGCTTGGCGCCGGCACCTCTCTCTACACCTCCGGCACCGGCAATAGTCAAGTTGTTAAACCCGACGACAATGGCATTTTTAATGTCGTCATTGGCAAAACTCACGGCACTGAAATCCCTCCCAGCGTTTTCTCTGAAAACGCCGAAGTTTGGCTAGAAATTACCGCCGGCACCGAAGTAATGGACCCCCGCCAGCAAATTGCCACCGTCGCCTATGCCCTTAATTCCGAAACTCTTCAGGGTTTGGGCCTTGGCACCTCCGGCATCGGTTACAAAAATACCGTCGCTGTTTTTGATAACTCTGGCAACCTCAACCTTGGCGAAACCTCCCCCACCATCAAATCAGTTTCCGGCACTTTTGGCATCGAAGGCCAAGCCATGCTCCTCAAAGCTAGCGACGGCAGTGGTGGCAACATCACCATCAACCCCGATGCTGGCGGCATTCTTGATCTTTCTTTTGAAATGAACGCCCCTGCTGTTGGTGGCTTTGTTCAAGCCGAAGCCGACGCCAACATGGTTTCCGGTAATCTTTATTCCGGCATCGTCAGAAGTAACTATTCCAATAATTACAATTTTCTTCAATTTCAAAACTACGATTTAGGGGTTGGCAACACTCAATTGAATACTCGTTTTTCCGTTGGCGCCTCCGGCAACGTTTACATTGGTGGCGCTCTAACCCTTTCAAACTCCACTATCGTTGGCGCCGGCACCACCGCCCTCTTCATTGATCCATCCACCAACATTATCACCCGCCGTGTTCTCGGTTCTCTGGCTTTCTCCGACACCGCCATCGGCACGACTTACTCCACCACCAATGGTTTATCCGCTATCTCTACTAATGTTTTCGGCCTCGGCGGCGCCCTCACCCAAAATACCAGACTTAATATTGGTAATACTGAAGTTATGTATTTCGATTACGCCACTGGCCGAGTCGGCCTCGGAACAACCAACCCAACTACAAAAATAGAAGTATCAGGTGCAATTACCATCAACGGCGTAGCTGCCAGTGGAACCTATCAATATTTAAAAGTCGGTAGTACGGCTTTATCTTATTGGGGAAGTGATGCGGGCTTTGATTCAGGAACAGCCACAAATGCACTAATCGGTGTTGCCGGAAACAACAAATTTAGTTTATATACAAATGCTACCCGAAGATTAACTATCGACGGATCCGGCAATGTCGGAATTGGAACCACCCTCCCTCTCTACACTCTTGACGTTAATGGTGCTGGTAATTTCACTAAATTAGGTATTGGTGGTACCCACGCTACTGCCCTTCTTAATGTTGCTGGAGATGGCAACTTCACTGGAGCTGTAACCATAAACGCAAACGGATTACCTGCATTCACAGTTGGTGGTAGTAACTCAGGTGGCAACAATGGAATGACGATACAAAATACCAGTAACACGGCTAATTCTAACGCAGGAATTATAATTAAAACTGCAGGAGGTTTGGCCGGAGACCCATCTATATATTTTGATACCACTCAGGGAGCAAACGCTTGGACAATTGGAGCTGATAATAGTAATTCGGGGGCGTTTACCTTTTCTAACAACACTGGTGCTTTAGGAACTAACGATAGGGTCACAATTACAAATATCGGCAATGTTGGTATCGGCACCACCAATCCTACCTACAGACTCCAAGTCGGGGGAACAGGAAGTTTGGGAGTTGGTGGTACGGTTAATTTTAGTGGTTTAGGCCTTGGTTCTACTGGCACCGGCACCACCGCCGTCTTTACTGATGCCTCTGGCAATTTATACAAAAACATTCTTGGTGCTCTGGCTTTTGGCAGTGCCTATACTTTCAACAACGGCTTAACTGAAACTTCTCGAACTGTTGGTCTCGGTGGCACTCTCAACCAACTCACCAAAATCGATCTTAATGGCAATAACTTCGGCTTTTTTGGCACCGGCAATTTTGGCCTTGGCACCACCAGCCCCACTAATAAGTTAGATATTATCAACGACACCACTTACACCGGAAATTCCACTGTCAATAATAATGACCTCTCGGTTTTAAGAAATCTAACCGCCAATATAACCGGCGGAAGCGCCACCATCACCGCCGATGCCAATTCTTCCATCGGTGTCAGTAATACCACCAATCTCAATTTCAACCACACAGTTGGCAATAACTCCAACAACATTTTAATTGTCGGTGTCAATTATCAAAACAGTCTTACCCGCACCGTTTCCGGCATTTACTGGAACGGTACCCCACTCACCAAAGCCACCACCGCCTCCGGCACTCAAACCTGGGCCGATATTTGGTATCTGGTTGCCCCTACTCCTGGCACTTACAGCATCGGAATCACCATGTCCGGTCAAGCTGCCAGCCTCGTCGCCGGCGCTGCCAGTTTTTACAATGTTAATCAAATTACCCCTATTGGCGTTGCCACTACCGCCAGTGGCATGAATACCAACCTTTCCATCGGCACTAGTAGTAATGCTTCAGAAATTGTTTTTTCCACTCTGTCTGTTAATAACGTTAGAACAGTTACCCTTGGAGCCGGGCAAACATCTCTCTGGAATCAGGGCATTAATCAAGTGACCGGAGTTGCCAGTTACCAAATCGGCGCCGCTAACACCAGCAGTAGTTACACCATCAACACCCTCTCCATCTGGGCCGGCGCCACCGTTTCTCTCCAACCAGCCACCGGCGGTAGTCTTAGTATCCTTAACCCCTTGGTCAATTTCTCCTCCAAATGCACCGAGTCTTCCGGATCATGTTCCGACACTGCCAACATTCTTAACCTCTCCCAGCTTTACACCAAAGCCACTGGCACTGTTTTTAGTATCGGTTCATCAGGCTCTGGTAACCTTGCCTCTCTTGTTTCGTCAAATTCTTCCGGCAATGGTCTCAATCTCGATATTGGCTCCACCTCTTCCTCCAATTATTCTCTCAAAATTACTTCCGGATCTGGCGCCAACACCAATCTTTACATTCAAGCCAACGGCTCGGTTGGTATTGGCAACACTTCCCCCGCCTACAAACTTGATGTTACCGGCAGTGGTCGATTTACCACCAACCTTGATGTTGGTGGCACTCTGGCTGTTACTGGCCGATCTACCTTTGCTCAAAATCTCTTTGTTAATGCTGGTGGTATTGGTGTTACTGGTAATTCAAGTTTTACTAACAACGTCGGCATCGGTGGTACTCTAACTTTAAGTGCTTCCACTGTTGCTGGTAGTGGTACCACTGCTTTGTTTATTGATAGTAATAATGTCGTTAGTAAAAGAGCATTAGGTGCTCTAGCTTTCCTCGATAGTACTGCTAGTACCTACAACTGGATTGCTAAAGCTTCTAGTAATCAAACCATCAGTGGTGGCACCACTTTATCCTTTACTGGTCTAAATGGTATTACCTCTACTTCAGTTGGTACTAGTCAAATTACATTTGGCCTAGGTGGAACACTTACTCAAAACACTTTCATTAACACTGGCACCAACAATCTCTACATCATGGGTGTTAATAACAACACCCAAGCTTTGGCGATTACTACGGCTGGCAATGTCGGCATCGGCACCACCGCTCCCCTTTATCCCCTCCAAGTTGCTGGTGCTGGTGTCTTTACTAAACTAGGGGTAGGTGGGACTTCAACCGCTTCTATCTACACTAATGCTGATTTAAGTGTTGGCACCACCACCACCACTGCTTCTTTAAATCTAAGTAACACTGCCATTGGTGGATCAAGTGTGGCGGCTTTCCTTTCTGGTAATAGTGGTTTGATTGGTTATCTTGATACTAGTAGTTGGGATAAGAGTGGTAGTGATGATCGTTGGTTTTTGCAAGCTACTGGTGCTGGTAGTACTGCTATCGGTGTTGGTGTTACTGTTAATTTTGCCAATGGCACTAACATCTTAAATACTATCTCTGGTTCTACTGTCACCATTGGTACTACTAATGCTCCTACTTTCTCTGCCTCTGTTTTCTCTCCCATCTTTAGTAACAATGGTAGTGCTCTTACTCTTGGTCATGCCAGTGGTTTAACCACCATTCTTGGTTCCGGAATTACTCTTACTCCCAATACTTCTTTTACTGCCAACGTCGGCATCGGTGGTACTTTAACTTTAAGTGCCTCCACTGTCGCTGGTACTGGTACCACTGCCTTGTTTATCGATAGTAATAATGTTGTTAGTCGGAGAGCTCTCGGCGGACTCGCTTTTCAAGACAACACCTACATTAGTTGGATGTTGGCTGGCAATACTGGTACTGCTCAACAAGTTGGTATTGGTAATACCGCTTCTATCCTTGGTTACAATGGTATTGGTACTTCTGTCTCTGGCACTGATCAATTATCTATTGGCCTTGGTGGAACACTTACTCAAAATACTTTCATTAATACTGGTGCTAACAATCTCTACATCATGGGTGTTAATAACAACACCCAAGCTCTGGCGATTACTACCAATGGCAATGTTGGTATTGGGACTACAAGTCCATATGCCACTTTTGATATTGGAGGTCTGATTACTACCCCCATACTTTCTGGATCAGTTCCAAAGGTTTTAATTAGCGACAACGTGGACGGTATATCAGGGGTTCAGATGAAAAATACAAGTACAGGAACTAATGCTGATTTTCGCTTTATGGTAGGAGATACGACTGGACAGTACCTGGCTTTTATGGTTCCAGGTGTCAATAATAATGTAGCTTCAATTTTGGGAGCAGCTAGAAACGCCAATGATTTTATTATAAATAACCCTAATGGTGGAACGGGAAGAGGTTTAGTAATAGGAACTTATGGTACTAATGACGTTATTTTGGGGACGAATAATACTGCAAATGTCACTATTAAAAGTGGTGGCAACGTCGGTATCGGCACTACTGCCCCTCTTTACCCTCTCCAAGTTGCTGGTGCCGGTGTCTTTACTAAGTTAGGTGTAGGAGGAACAGATACTAATGCTTTGTATGTTAGTGGTAATGGTAATCTCACTGGTAACTTAAGTATCGGTGGTACTCTGGCTGTCACTGGCCGATCTACCTTTGCTCAAAATCTCTTTGTTAATGCTGGTGGTATTGGTGTTACTGGTAATTCAAGTTTTACTAACAACGTTGGCATCGGTGGTACTTTAACTTTAAGTGCCTCTACTGTCTCTGGTACTGGTACCACTGCCTTGTTTATCGATAGTAATAATGTTGTTAGTCGGAGAGCATTAAATGGTCTTGCCTTTGATGGTTTACTTAATCTCCAAGCTGGTACTAGTATGGTGGTTACTGGTACCGGAGTTGGTGCCACCATCTCTCATGCCGATACTTCTTCTCAAGCTTCATCTGACAATAGTAATGGTATTGTCATCCAAGACATTGGTCTTGATGGTCTTGGTCATTTGACTTCCCTAGCCACTGTTGATCTTGATTCTCGTTATGCTCAATCAGCCAATGTTAGTTGGATGTTGGCTGGTTCCCTGGGTACTGCTCAATCTATTGGTCTTGGTAATACTGCTTCTTTCTTAGCTGGTAGTGGTATTGGCACTTCCATTTCCGGTACCGATGCTTTGACCATTACTAATACTGGTGTCCTTTCTTTAACTGGCACTGCCAATCAAATACTAGCCAATGGCACTACGGCTACTGCTCAAACCGGAGCTGTTACTTTAACTCTTCCTCAAAACATCCACACCGGGGCTACCCCTCTTTTTGCCGGTTTAACTATCAGCTCGGGTGGGATTGGTGTTAGTGGTGCTTCTGTTTTTGGCAATACTCTTTCTATTGGCAACACTCTCACTTTAACCAATGTCACCGCCAACACTCTGGTTAGAACCAATGCCACCAATCAACTCATTGGTACTTCCGGTACTGTCAACCAACTTATGCATGGTGATCTTTCTTGGGGAGATGTTACTCTCGGCACTCAAACTGCCGGTAATTATGTTTCTACCATTATCGGTAATAGTCAAATTGGGGTTACTGGTACTGCCGGTGAAGGAGTTGGTGTCTCCCTGGCTATCATTGGTGATTCTATTGGTGACAGCCAACTTGCCTTTAACACTGGTCAACACCTAACTACTTCTTCCACTCCTCTCTTTGCCGGATTGACCATCAGCGCTGGTGGTATTGGAGTTAGTGGTGCTTCGGTGTTTGGTAACAGTCTCTCTGTTGGCACCACTCTTACTACCGCTTCTTTGTCTGTCACTGGTAATGGTAGTGTCACCGGCACACTTTCTGTTGGCAACACTCTTACTGCTACTACTGCTGCCAAGTCACCTTTGTTTATGGGTAATGGTGCTACTGTTACCTTTGGTAATGCTTCCTACTTAACTACTATCGCCGGACTTGGACTAACCATTACTCCCAATACTTCTTTTACTGCCAATGTCGGCATCGGTGGTACTTTAACTTTAAGTGCCTCCACTGTCGCTGGTACTGGTACCACTGCCTTGTTTATCGATAGTAATAATGTGGTTAGTAAAAGAGCTTTAGGTGGATTAGCCTTTCAAGACAACACTTACATTAGTTGGATGTTGGCTGGCAATACTGGTACTGCTCAACAAGTCGGTATTGGTAATACCGCTTCTATTCTTGGTTACAATGGTATTGGTACTTCTGTCTCTGGCACTGATCAACTATCTATTGGTCTAGGTGGAACATTAACTCAAAATACTTTCATTAATACTGGTGCTAACAATCTCTACATCATGGGTGTTAATAACAACACCCAAGCCCTGGCTATTACTACCAATGGCAATGTAGGCATCGGTATGACTAATCCAACTAGTCCATTTAATGTTTATAGTAATTCCGTCACCCAAGCAACGTTCAACGGTTGGGATCCAATCGGTGGGGCACAAGCATATAATGGCTCGGTCGCCATTGGTAACAACGCTGCCTACCAAGGTCTCATTCACTATAACGGTAATGGTGTTGCCAACCTATATATCGACAATACTTACAATAGTGCTGTTTTAGGCGGTATCTTTTTTAGAACTCGAACTGCTGGCACTCCCGTAGATGCCATGTCTATCTTGTCAGCTGGTAATGTCGGCATTGGTACCACTGCCCCACTCTACAAATTCCAAGTAGCTGGTGAAGGTGTCTTTACTAAACTAGGTGTTGGAGCTACTCATAGTACCTATTCACTTTTCATTAACAGTGGTGGTATTGGTATTACCGGTACTTCTTCTTTCTCTGCCAATGTCGGCATCGGTGGTACTTTAACTTTAAGTGCCTCCACTGTCGCTGGTACTGGTACCACTGCCTTGTTTATCGATAGTAATAATGTGGTTAGTAAAAGAGCTTTAAATGGTCTGGCCTTTGATGGTTTACTTAATCTCCAAGCTGGAACTAGTATGGTGGTTACCGGTACTGGAGTTGGTGCCACTATCTCTCACGCCGATACTTCCTCTCAAGCTTCCTCTGACAACAGTAATGGTATTGTCATTCAAGACATTGGTCTTGATGGTCTTGGTCATCTCACTTCTTTGGCCACTGTTGATCTTGATAATCGTTATGCTCAATCAGCCAATGTTAGTTGGATGTTGGCTGGTTCCCTGGGTACTGCTCAATCTATTGGTCTTGGTAATACTGCTTCTATTCTTGGTTACAATGGTATTGGTACTTCTATCTCTGGCACTGATCAACTATCTATTGGCCTAGGTGGAACACTTACTCAAAACACCAACATTAATCTTTCTTCCTACAATCTTTCTTTCCTGGGTACGGGTAATACTCAATCACTTTATTTAAAGGCTAATGGCAATGTTGGCATTGGAACGACGGGGCCAAGAGTTAACCTAGATATAGTGGGGACTTCTGGGGTAATGATAGACAACGTCGCCTCTGGTAACGCATTACTATATTTACAAGGTAAATCTACAAACAATAGCGTTATAAATTTTAGATCCAATACAAGTACCTCATGGTCGATTGGTAGAGATGGCTCTGATAGTCACAAATTTAAGATTGGATACGGTTCTGAAACTTTTGCAAGTGGCGTAGCATTAGTAATCGATGCCACCGGTAAAGTCGGTATTGCCACTACCACCCCTTCTTACACTCTCCAAGTCGGTGGAACTGGAAGTTTGGGAGTTGGCGGAACTGTTAATTTTTCTGGTTTAGGAATTGGCACAACCGGCGTCGGCACCACCGCCGTTTTTATTGATTCATCTGGTAACTTATACAAAAATGTTTTAGGAGCTGGCGCTTTTACTAGTGGTGCTGGCACTCTTTACACCGCCGGTGTTGGTATTAGTCTTTCTAGTACCAATGTCTTTAGTAATATTGGTGTTACCAGCATTCTTGGTACCACTAATCAAATTACTGCTTCCAACCCCACCGGAGCCGTTACCCTTTCCCTGCCTCAAAACATCCACACCGGGGCTACCCCTCTTTTTGCCGGTTTAACTATCAGCTCGGGTGGCATTGGTGTTAGTGGTGCTTCTGTTTTTGGCAATACTCTTTCTATTGGTAATACTCTTACTCTAACTAATGTCACCGCCAACACTCTGGTTAGAACCAATGCCACCAATCAACTCATTGGCACTTCCGGTACTGTCAACCAACTTATGCATGGTGATCTTTCTTGGGGAGATGTTACTCTCGGCACTCAAACTACTGGTAATTACGCCACTTCCAACGCTGAAGGTGGGCCAGCTCTTAGCCTCTACGGGGAAGACAACCGTTCAATAGGTCCTACTGAAGTCAACACTAGTAATCTAAAATTCGGTTTTACTGCCTACAACAACAATAGTGCCGGCCCTTGGGCAGACTTCCTCCATCTTAATTCATATCTCGATGGTTCAGGTGGAAATCAAAACCTCCTCGAATTTAACAAGTCTAGCTTGGGAATGCGTCTTTACCAAGGCAGTTTCGGTAGCACCGCCGCCTATACCACCTACAAAGACATCGCCTTGGTTGATAACAACCCTATTTCCGGCTACCTCACTAAATTCACTGGCACTACTGCCACTGTCAGCATTACCAACTCTCTTATCTATGACTCCGGCACCAACATTGGCCTTGGCACCACCAATCCTCTTTACAAGCTCCATGTTACTGGTGAAGGTGTCTTTACTAAACTAGGTGTAGGTGGAACTTCAACCGCTTCTATCTACACTAACGCTGATTTAAGTGTTGGCACCACCACCACCACTGCTTCTTTAAACCTTTCTAATACTGCCATTGGTGGATCAAGTGTGGCTGCTTTCTTGAGTGGTAATAGTGGTTTAGTTGGTTATTTAGACACTACTGCTTGGGATAAAAATGGCGCCAATGACTTTATTGCTGCCACCAATGGCCTTCAATCCATCGGCACCAGTTCTGTTGGACTAGGAGGAACACTAACTCAAAACACCAACATTGGTGTTTCTTCTTTTGGCCTTTCTTTCTTAGGTATCAATTCCAACACCCAGGCTTTATACATCGCCTCTTCTGGCAATGTCGGATTTGGCACCACCGCCCCCTCTCAAAAAGTTGATATTTCCGGCAATCTTAATCTATCCGGGCACCTGGTTGGTGGCGACGGCACCAATGCTCCCGCCAATTTAATCAACAATGGCAATTTTGATTATTGGAATATCGGCACTTCATCCATTCCCGACGCCTGGATATCCAATGGTGGCACCTTCTCCCGAGACACCGGCTATAAGTCAACCTACTCTTTAAAAATGGTTGATGGTGGCGCCTGGCAAGGAGCAAAATACACCGTCCCTCCTCGAAGCACTCTGACAACGGCCAGAAAATACACCTTAAACTTTTGGTATAAATCTAGCTCAACCAACACTCTCCCTCTTCAACTCGGTGTTTATGATGGAACCTCTTATATTGTCGCCTACGGCAACCAAACTCTCATTAAAGACGACGCCTGGCACTGGCAGTCAACCAATTTCACCATCGGTGACGACAAAACCATAAGTATATTCATGTTAACCAACACCGGCACTTCCCATGCCGGTGATACAGATTGGATCGATTCAGTTTCGCTCTACGAAGGCGATCAAGCCAACGCTTTCTCTACAAATTACAACGATTATCTTAAATACGGATCTGTCAGTATGTTTGGACCATTAGGAATCGGCGCAACCAATTCTTCCTACAAGCTCAACGTTAGTGGTTCTGCCAATATCACCACCAACTTAACCATCGGTGGTACTTTTGTCTCTGTCGGTAGCACCAACACTGTCACCAACCTAAGTGCTGATCTCCTCGATGGCCAACATGGTAGTTATTATTTAAATATTGGTAACACCGGTGACTTCGTCCAAAATCAATTTACCGCTGATCAAACTGCTAACTTACGCATTAATGGCAATGCTATGTTTGGTGGTAATGTTGGCATCGGCGCTACTAGCACCGCTAAACTCAACGTCATCGGTAATGGCAACTTTACCACCAATCTTAGTATCGGTGGCACTCTAAGTGTTGGCTCCTCCGCCACCATCAGCGCCAACGGCATCATCACTGGCACCAAGTTCGTCGACATTGGCAATACCGCTTACTACTTCAACACATCTAACTCTACTTCAATTAGCGACAGTTCTCTCTCTCTCTACCAAAGTGGTTCCATCCGTTTTAATGCTGTCGCCGTTGGTAGTACACTAAGACATATTGTCAGTAACGCCGCCACTCAAATTCGTGGCTATAGTAACGGATTACTTCTTGCTTCTTCCACTTCTACCACTGGTGATATCACCGGTTGGGATAACCAGCTTTTTCTAAATTCCACCGGCAATGTTGGCATTGGTACCACCGCTCCTCTCTACAAACTCCATGTCAATGGCGATGCTTTAATCTCTACTCGCCTTGGTATTGGCTCCACCAACGCTCTCTATCTTCTCAATGTCGGTGGCACCGCTAGCTTTACTAATCTTCATGCTAGTGGCAATGTTGGTATTGGAACAACTGCTCCGACAAGCTCACTACACCTATATAGTACTACAGGCTCAGCCAATAATCCCCAACTTACTCTAACCAGCTCTCCTTCCTCTCCCGGAAGATATTCCCCAAGTATTGTCTTTCAAAACAATGACGGTAGTAGTGCCGGTTGGATTGGAAGTGCATCAAGAATAACTGGGGGATTTGAAAGAGGGTCAAGCTGGGTGAATTCCGCATTAGGTTTCGATGTAGGTAATGCTAGCGCTGGATTATCAAGAGCAATGACAATAACAAATTACGGAAATGTCGGTATTGGTACAACTAATCCCCTCTACAAACTAGAAGTTAATGGCGATGCCTTAATCTCTACTCGCCTTGGTATTGGCTCCACCAACGCTCTCTATCTTCTCAATGTCGGTGGCACCGCTAGCTTTACTAACCTTTACACTACCGGCAATGTTGGTGTTGGTACCACCGCACCAGGCTATACCCTCGATGTAAATGGCATCATTAAATCAAATAACACGATATACAGTTTGACTACTGCCGGGACAACGCCAAAGTTTATCTTAGTTGAAACTGGTCGAAGCACTTGGACATTGTCACAGCCAACCACTACCAGCGCCTTCCATATTGATCAGGATGGAAATTCAAGATTATTTATCCAAAATTCTACCGGCAATGTCGGTATCGGCATTACCAATCCTACCTACAAACTTCAGGTTGTTGGCAATGGTTATTTATCCACCAGTCTAAGCGTTGGTAGTAGTTTAATTGTTGCCGGTGGCGACATCAAACAAGGTGGCACTGACGATCTTCGTCTCTGGGCCGGCAGTGGTAATGATTTCTATTTCTATAAATCCGACGGTTCCGTCAGCGCCCGAATTGATGTTTCCACTGCTGCCGGCGCCGAAACCCTCGACCAAGGCTTCACTGGCCCCAACAATAGTTTTGCTGTTTACGGCACTCGTCTTTTTTCTCAAAGTTTCACTCCCCAAGCCAGTGGTAGCTTGTCAAAAGTTACTCTCCAGTTATGGAAAGTCGGTGCCGGTTCCTACAACTTCTCTGTTCAGCTCCAAAATTGCGATGGCAACCAACCAAACGGAACCGT
The DNA here is from genome assembly GCA_041665485.1 of Candidatus Shapirobacteria bacterium. Classification (GTDB taxonomy): domain Bacteria; phylum Patescibacteriota; class Microgenomatia; order UBA12405; family UBA12405; genus JBAYFX01. The sequence goes on along the minus strand of JBAYIT010000001.1, from coordinate 233,414 downwards.
CGTCGCCACCTCGAGTAATATCGCCAACACCAGCATTGGCGAAACCGCTTCTCCTGGCGCCGAATATTCCCTCACCTTCTCTACCAAGCCCTATCTCCAAGCCGGTACCAAATACTGTCTTGTTACCACCACCTCCACTGGTGGAGACGGATCAAATTACATCAATGTCAGAGAAAAAGATAGTAGTTCAACCTATACTGGAGGCCAAGCTGGTTACTACAACGGTTCAGTCTGGGACACCGCCAGCTATACCGCCGTCGATATGTACTTCAAACAGTATTATCAAAATAACTATGGCAGTGTCTTACACATCGGCTCGGTTGACACCGCCAACGCCGATTTGGCCGAAAATTACCCCTCTACTCAAAATCTCTCCACCGGCGAACTTGTTACCTTCGATCTCGAAAACACTGGCCATGTCCTCCGCGCCCAAGCCGGCAGTCAAAAACTCGTCGGTGTCGTTTCTACTAATCCCGGTCTTCTTCTTGGCTCTTCGGAAACCTCCCAAAATGTCTACCCCATCGCTCTTTCCGGCCGAGTGCCAGTTAAAATCACCCTCGAAAATGGAGCTATTAGCCCTGGAGATCCGCTCACTGCTTCTACCACCATCGAAGGCCGTGCCCAAAAAGCCACCACCTCGGGGCCAATTATCGGTAAAGCTCTGGAAAGCTCATCTTCCTGCTCTGACCCGGGTAACTGCACTATTCTCGCTTTAGTCCAACCTAGCTGGTTTGACCCCGACACCCTCCTTACTCTCGACACCCTCGGCCAGATCGTCACTTCACCAGAAACTAACATCCAAGATCCAGGATCTAAGATCTATCATCTAACATCCAGTAACGGCTCCGCCGTTACCCGTCTTGGACAGTTCAGTCAAGCTCTTATTGCCAATCTAAAGGCAGGAATCATTAATACTTCCAAATTAGTATCTAATGATATCGAAACACAAACTATTACACCAATCTCTAACACCGGTATTGGTTCTACTCTCAAAATCGGCGGCGACACCGAAGTTATTGGCTCTCTCTTCGCTCAAAACATTAAAACCCCCAGCCTTAATGTCGATCACCTTGACTCCCTAACATCTAACATCCAGGATCTAAAATCCAAAACCATCACCGCCCAAGACATCGGTGTTACCACTCTCTCCGCCAACGCTATCACCGCTCTAACATCTAACATCCAGGATCTAAGATCTAAAGATGCCACCATCAGTGGCATCCTCTACGCCGATCAAATCATCAGCCGTGAAGGTAACTTTGGCGACCTGATGACTCAAAAAATCTCCGCCCTCCGCGACGAAGTCAAGAAAATCATCGACACATCCACTGTTACTACTCCCCCAGAAGACGTCTTACTCTCTCAATCAGAAAACTGGCTGGCTGATATTTCCACCGGCTCGGCTCAAATTACCGGCTCTCTGGCTCTTACCGACAATCTGGTTGTTGCTGGGCAGTTGGCCGTCGCCGGCCAAGCCGAATTGGCCGACGCCCTAATTTCCGGCACCCTCCAATCCGGCCAAATTATCATTAAAGACAATCTTATTGAAACCACCGCCTCGGTTCTCTACATTCAACCCTCCAAAGTTGGCACTATTAACATCATGAACAACACTCTTATTATTGCCGACAACGGCGATGTCACTGTTAATGGAAATATCTATCTAAACGGCACCTTAACCGCTCAAACTGCCACAATTTCGGGTTCCCTCTCCACCTATCTTATAACTGCCTCCGATATTCAAACCACCTCTCTCACCGCTCTAACATCTAACATCCAGGATCTAAGATCTAACAAGTTAACCATCCTCCCCAACGTCGCCATCGCCCAAGCCGATCCGAGTGAATCTGCTACCCAATCGGCGGAAATCGCTTCCAATACTACCGCCGGCACCACTACTCTCATCGCCGGCCAAACCGAAATCATCATCCTCAACAACCAACTCACTTCTGCTTCCATGGTCTACCTCACCCCCGTCGGCTCAACTAACAATCAAGTCATTTATATTAAAGACAAATACATTGATCCAACATCTAACATCCAAGATCTAAAATCTAGTTTCACCATTGCCATCGACAACCCCCTCGATCATAATATTGATATTAATTGGTGGATCATTAACTAAAAACAATTCTAAATTTTAAATTCTAAATTCTAAAATAATCAGTGATTATAAGTTTTATTTTTGTTTTTATTTAAAATTAAAAAATTTAGAATTTAAAATTTTCTTATATCTCATGGAGTACAACTTAGAAAAAAGAACTGAAAAATTTAGCGAAGATATTATTGATCTGTGCCAAAAATTACCCAAAACAGCCATTACCTTACCATTAATCAAACAAATAATTCGTAGTGCTACCAGTATTGGTGCTAATTATTCTGAAGCCAATGGAGCTTCAAGTCCCAAAGATTTTCGTAATAAAATCCTAATTTGTAAAAGAGAATCAATGGAAACTCGCTACTGGTTAAAGATGTTTTTTAAAGCAATCCCAAATCAACATGCTATTTTTGCTATTCTTTACCAAGAAGCTCACGAACTTTCTCTTATTTTTTCTAAAATTGCTCTAATTAAAAAATAACTATCTTGTTTTTATTTAAAATTTAAAATTTAGAATTTAGAATTTAAAATTTTCTCACATGTATCTCACTCCCGATCAAATCACCAAACTCTCTTCTCTCGGCCTCTCTCAACCATCTAAGATCTATCATCCAAGATCTAAGAACTCCGTGCTCCCCCTCCTCTCCATTTCCGGCCTCTCCATTATCTCTTTTGGCAGTCTCGTCCTCCTCAAATCTAATCAAAATCCTTCATCTAAGATCCAAGATCTACCATCTAAGATCCAAATCATTCCCACCCAAGTTCCCAAGTCCATCCAACATTACCTCCTCGCCTCCCAAACATACTTCTCACAGGCCCTCGCCCTCCAACAACAAAAACCAACATCGACGATCAACGATCGACCATCTACTATCGACCTTCTCAATCAGTCCATCCTCTCCGCCACCGATGCCATCAAATTATTCCCTCAAGATTTCCGTGGTTACGAACAACGCGCCCGTATCTATCAATCTCTTTCCGACTCCCAGCCTCAATTTATCGATTCTGCTTTAGCCGATTTTTCCATCGCCAATCGACTAAATCCGTCTTCTGCCGAAATATCTCGCCTTTTGGCCTCGCTCTATGCTAAAAAAGGCGATGCCCAAAATACTCTCCAATACCTTATGGCCACCGTCAGTCTCGAACCCACCAAGGCTCAGAATTTTTACGATCTCGCCCGCCTCCAACAACAAATTGGCCAAATACCAGAGGCCCTAGCCACCTACACCCGCCTCCTTCCCCTCCTTACCGACCAAAGCCAAATTCAAGTTGTTTCTTCGGAAAAATCCGCCCTGGAAAATTTACTGTCGCAAAATAAAAATAATAATCCCACTTCATTCCCATCCAGGATCCAGGATCCAGGATCTACCATCTCTCCCGAAGGTCCTCTTCTCGAAGCCTCAATTCCCAATGGCCCCATCATCGCCTCTCCCGAAACCGACAAAAAGATCTCTGTTGTTAATCAATCCGACAGCAACGCTCTCTCCGGCAACAGCACCCTACCCGCCAATCAAAAGCAACTAACTATCACCAACTCCCACGTCTCATCCCTATCCCAAATCTACCTAACTACAACAAAAGGTGGCAAAAATCAAAACCTTCAAATCTTCTCCAAACAACCCGGCTCCTTTATTGTCGGCCTCGACTCCCCTGTTACCGAAGACATTGAATTCAAGTGGTGGATTATTAATTAGATCCTAGTTGCTAGGTCCTAGATGTTAGATGGAAACAGAACAAAACAGTTTTGAAAACTTAAGGGTATGGCAATTGTCTCACCAACTTACTGTCGAAGTTTACAAAGCAACTAAAACATTTCCACCCGAAGAAAAATACTCTTTAACGGATCAGGTTAAAAGATCGTCCAGTTCTGTTGCCACCAACATCGTCGAAGGAAACGAACGCCAAACGAAAAAAGAGTATATTCAATTTCTATACACCTCCAAGGGTTCTTTAGCCGAAACCAAGTATCACCTCTTACTTGCTAAAGATTTAGGTTATATCAAAATACTGGAGTATAACCACTTAATCGAAATGTCCAACCAAATCGGTAAAATGTTGAACTCTCTCATCAAATACCTAAAATCCAAAATCTAGGAACTAGGATCTATGATCTAGGAACTAGGAACTAGGATCTAATTCTTCGGTGGTTCCAAGCTCCCCGTCGGCACTACTACTTTTGTCTCCTCGCTTGCCGTTGGCAATGGTTCTGCCACCTTCAACACCTCTGTTGGTGTCGGAGTTGGTTCTCCGGTCACTTGCCCCACCTGTCCTTGCTTCTGATTTAAAGCCTCCAGCTCTTTCTTCCACCCCGCCAGTTCTCCCTCTGCTTTTGTCCTGTCAGTTGAATCAACCGGCACCAAAGTCAAAGCTTGTGACAGCCTTGCCACTGCCTCCGAAAGTTTGTTCATATTTTTTGCCGTGTATGCCCAGTTATACCAGCCATTAGCCAAATCGGCCTTGTTTGTTACCACCTGCTCAAACATCCTGTCCGCCTCCTCAAAGCGATTAGCCGCATAAAGTAAGCCACCAAAATTTAATCTCAAAGTCGGATTAGTCGGATCCAGCGCCACCGCTTGGGTATAGGCCTGATAACTCCAATCTGCCGCTCCGTCAACCAACCCCACCAACTCGCGATAAATCACCGCTAAATTTGCCCAATTGGCCGAGTTTAAATTATCCAAACTTACTGCTACCTTCGCTTCCCTAACCGACTGCTCCACCAAAGTCGACGCCCTCTGTTTGTCTTCATCAGTTAGATCTTTATTGGCTAAAATATTTTTTGCCAAAGCTAAATTAGTTTGCGAATAAATCCTCCTGTAATCACTATCATTGGGGTTAAGCCCTATCGCCAATATCTCTTCATTATAAGTTCTCACCCCGTCATTTTTTGCCATTGCCAAAAGCGAACTCCTCATCCTCACTTCCGCCAACAACACCTTACCTAAATTATAGCTACTCCAAATTGCCAAACCCCAAACCACCAAAGCCATCAATACCGGCCCAATATTTACTCCTTTTTCTCCTACTGCCACCCGGACTTCACTTTTTGTCGTTTCCACCGACCAAAACAACAACATTAATGCTACCATCAACACCACCTGATTTACCGGCAGTAAAAAGAACATTGCCATTGCCAAAATTACCCCCGGGCTTCTTGATTTAATCGCCATTGTCAGCACAATTCCTATCAGCACCATTCCCGCTAATCCCATTTCCGTCCACCACTGAATTAAGGCTACTGTTGCTCCGGAAAAAACCGTTGTCCAGGTCTGCCCCAAATTAAAAGATGCCGGCTTAAACAAATTAAAAGCCTCGATATAATTCCCTACCCCCACTCCCAGCCATTGATTTCTCTTCATTGCCTCCAAGGCTATTACCCAACTACTATTTAAATCTAAAACCACCACTCCCAATTTAAATATCCTAAAAACATCCACTCCCAATCCCAAAATCAACACCCCGGCCACGATCGCTTCCACCACATAACCACTCTCGTTAACTCGAAGTTTGCCAATCACCCGTTTGATCCACCATCCGGCCATCACTGCCAAAAATACTACTTCCGACAACAAAGAACCAAACATCGACCAACCCTGGCCAATCGCCAAAATTGGATTATCTTTTGGCCATAAAATCGGTAAACTCTTTTCCGGGATCATAAAAGTCACCACCCCCACCACCACCGTTATCACCGCCACCACTGTCAATCCCAAAAATTGTCCTTTCCTTAATTGTTTCCCACCCTGAAGCCATAACCAAAACCACAACACTACTCCAATTAAAGTTCCCACTCCACCCGGAATTAACATTGACCTATTTCTTGCCCCAAGCCCCGGCAACAACCACCATGACACCAGTGCTAATGCCAACCACGCCAGCAACCAAATCGCATATCGATTAACTCTTAGTTTTCTTTCACCCGTCAGATTCGCCACCGTCCACAAACACCAGCCTATTACCAAAGTTGCCAGCAATAGCCAATTTTTTCCCCATCCAAACGGGTCAGTCGACACTGGTAACCAAGCCACCAGCCATAAGCAGTTAGCAATTACTACATACCATATAAAAATCTTCTTTATCATAAGCCAGACTAACAAATCATCCGCCCACTGTCTATCACCACCTAGGTCTTTTTTCCGCACATCCCCCGCCCCCACCACGACAATTTAATTTTAAATTTAAAATTTGAAATTTTTAGTCAAAATATAATTTTCTAATTTTAAAATTATGAATTAAAAATTGATTTAAAATTAAAAATTAAAAATTAAAAATTTTATTTAAGTACTCCCAACGGATCAACTTTACCCTTTAGCCCGATCACTTCGAAATGCAAATGTGTCCCCGTCGACCTCCCCGTACTTCCCATTCTTCCAATTTTTTGTCCCTGATTAACCTTCTGGCCCGCCGACACCAAAAGCGATCCGGTTACCATATGTCCATATAGAGTTTTAAAACCATTTCCGTGGTCAATTATCACATAATTACCATAGCCTCCGGCGTTCCAACCAGCCGTCACCACTGTCCCCCCTTGGGCCGCCACAATATCCGGGCCCGAGGCATTGGCAATATCCACCGCCGGATGATACCAATAATACTTTTGGCTAATCCTCCCCGAAGTCGGCCACATAAAGTTACCCTCCCCCACCACTCCCGGAATCGGCGCCACTGTCCTAGCCAAATATCTGTTGGTATCCACCACTATTTCTTTCTGTTTAATTCCGTCTGGCACAATTAATTCCTGTCCCGCCAATAGAGCAAAAGTTTCGTCATTGCTAAAACTGTTAAATGGGTAATCAATAATGTTTTGGGCGTCAACTTGAAGCTTTTTTGCCACACTGTAAATCGTTTCTCCTCTGGCCACCTTATAACGAAGCCCCGTCACCGGCAAAATTCTCAAAATTTGTTTTTCTTTAATGCTGTCAGCCGACTTCAAATTATTCTCCCAGAGAATCGTATCAATACTTACCGAAAACTTTTGGGCAATACTCGAAACTGTATCTCCTGCCTCCACCCGATACTCAGTCACCTCACCCTTTTGCGAGTTAGACACCAATGTCCCCACATCCATCCCCCCTTCCGTCGCCAGCAAATAATAATTTCCCCCTTGGTTTTCATTCCCACTCTGGCTTTTAGAAATTATTTCCTCAAGTTTTCCCGAAAAAGTTAACACCAGTAGCACCATTCCCGCCAAGCTGGCGTTCACAAAACCTTGAGAAAATCTCCCCCTCTGTCGATACATTAACTTCGTCAAAGTCCCCTTGATTATCACCGACCAACCCAAAAGGGCGGTTGCTATCACTGCCAAAAGTTGCCACTGACATCTCAAAAACTCCTTGATCAATCCCCACTCTATTTTTATATTCCTTCTTCCTATTATTTCCATAATTAAGAATCTAGAATTAACGAATCTAGAATCTAGATAAAACTTTTTGTTGTCGAAATAAATCTATTTAATAATTTCTGTACTGAAATAGTTTTCTCCGCCATCCGATTAAATTCTAAACTACTAATATATCCAACATCCCTAGCAACCAGTAATTGATTTTGAACCTCAGTCAAAGAACCCAAAGACATATAGTAAAATTGACATTTTTCTTTGTAACCGCCACGAGAAAATCCTTCGGCAATATTACTGGTTATTGAAATTGCTGCTCTTCTTATTTGATCAGTCAATCCATATTTTTCCTCTGTAGGAAACGTTTTTGTTACTTTATAGATTTCCAACACCAATTCATGAGCTTGTCTCCAAACAAGAAGATCTGTAAAGGATTTGATTGTTTTGTTCTCCATCTATCTTTCCAGATTCGTAAATTCGTAAATTCGTAAATTCTTATTTTTTAACCACTTTTGCCAAGAAATCGGCATTGGTTTTGGTTTTTCTCATTTGGTCAATAATCATCTCCGCTGCTTCATCGGTATTCCCCAAAGTATCAAACATTCTCCTAATTGAAACAATTCTTCCCAAAGTACTATCGTCAAGCAGTAACTCTTCCTTTCTTGTTCCCGATTTCAACACATCAAAAGCCGGAAAAATCCTTCTTTCCGCCAATTCTCTTGTCAGTCTCAATTCCATATTGCCGGTTCCCTTAAATTCCTCAAAAATTAATTCGTCCATTTTTGAGCCGGTGTCTACTAGAGCCGTTCCGATAATCGTCAAACTTCCACCGTTTTCAATCTTTCTGGCTGCTCCGAAAAATTTCTTCGACGGATACAAAGCTGCTGGGTCAAATCCTCCCGACAATGTTCTTCCCGAAGTTGGAATCGCCAAATTATAAGCCCGGGCCAACCTGGTAATCGAGTCAAACACCATAAACACATCTTTTCCCTGCTCCACCAATCTTTTAGCTCTTTCAATCGCAATTTCCGCCGCCTTTGTCTGTTCCTCTGGTTTTTGGTCAAAACTACTGGCCACTACTTCCCCCTTAATAAATCTTTGCATATCGGTCACCTCTTCTGGCCTCTCTCCCACTAGCACCGCCATCAAATGAATCTCTGGATAATTTTTCGCCACTCCACTGGCAATCTCCTTTAAAAGTGTTGTTTTACCAGCTTTCGGCGGGCTAACAATCATTCCTCTTTGGCCAAAGCCGATTGGGCAAAAAAGGTCAATAATTCTCGTCGATATTATCTCCGGGTCACTTTCTAGTTTTACCTGTTTTGTTGGGTAAATTGGCACCAGATCCCTAAAGTCCGGCCTCCGCCCCGCTGCCATTAAATCAACTTCGTTAACTTTGGAAATTCTCACTATCCCCCAATACTTTTCGTTTTCTTTTGGTGCCTTGGCCAGCCCTACTATCAAATCTCCCATCCTTAATCCATATCTCCTAATCTGCATCGCCGGCAGATAGGCATCACGAATACTTGGCGTAAACAATGGCCGAACAAACCCGCCACCATCATTGGCAATATCCAAATAACCAATAATTTGCTCAACACCAACACCCGCCACCACTGATGGCTCTTCAATTTTTTCTCCAGTCATTTATGAAAAAAACAAAATAATAAGGAAAACAAGGCAAAAGGGGGAAAACTTAATTCTTCTTTTTGATTTTAACCCCCCTTACCTATTTTGTCAAATTTTTGTACTAGTTGACAAACAATCTTCTCCTGTAATACAATTTATTACATGCGCTCTATCATTAATATCTCTCTACCGGAAACCCTCTCCTCTCTTGTTGAGGAGTATGTTGTCGCTGGTAACTACGCCTCCAAAAGCGAATTTTTCCGCTATCTCTTGCGTCAATACTCCGAATCCGAAGCCCTTAAACATCTTAAAACGAGCCAATCCCAAATTGCCAAAGGTCAGGGTCAGGTGCTACGCTCTCTTAAGGGGTTGCGTCAATGGAAATCATCTACTCACCCCAATTCGCCAAAGAATATCGTAAAATCCCCCAACAAGTTAAATTAAAAGCCGAAAAACGGGAAAAAATATTTCGTCTTAACCCATTCGATCCCCAATTAAAAACCCACCGACTCTCTGGCAAACTCAAAGACTTTTGGTCATTTAGTATCGATTATCACTATCGAATTATTTTTCAATTCGAATCCGAATCAACCATCTGGTTTCTTTCCGTCGGTACCCACCAAATTTACAAGTAGACCAAATTTGAGGAAATGGCTGGAGTCCTACCCTAACCACTACTCTTTTCAAATTATAGACACCGATAATTATCTAGATTTTATTACCTAGAATTTTGTCAAATTTAAATATCTTGTTATATTTAACTATCATCTTATTTCTTGTTTCTTGTTTCTTATTTCTAATTCTTCCTCATCCGGCTCCAGTTTTAGGGCTGGGGCTTGGCCAGGCCCATTCTATTACCGATCCCTTTCTTTCCCGCCCCGAAGTTAAATTCGGCTATTCATCATCTACCCTCAGCGACCTATCTGGAGGCGACAGCTGGGCCGCCGTTGAACGCTACCAAGGCCAATACAATTGGTCTCAAATGGACCAGATCGTTTCCCAAGCCAGAGACAGAAACAAAAACATTTGGCTTCAAATTCAAACCTCCGATGACCTCTCCGGTTTCCAAAATGTCCCCTCCTGGGCCATCAATCAGGGTGTTCAAATGCTCCAAGTTCGTTGCTCCGGCAAAAACGTTACTTTTCCTAAACCAGCCAATATGTCCTCCGATATTATTAATCCCCAAGATATTGTCGAAATTACCCAAAATAACGTTAAAGCCATCCACTCGATTCCTGCCATCTGGGACCCAACCTACCGCTCTCTTCTTTCCAATGCTCTAATGGCTATGAAAAACCACTTTGCTACAGACTTTGCCAGTGGCACTATTGAAGCTGTCAACATCATGTCCGGTGGCACTTACGGCGAAGGCAACATCGGCCCCAAATGTGCCGTCACCGACACTTCCTGTTTCCTAAAAGACGTTCTTAACCCCAATTGTTCTATTTTTGAATCACTCTCCTCTGTCACCAAAAAGCCCAAAAACGAATTGGCTCAACAAAGCTACTGCAACTCCGGCTACAATCCCGCCACCGGTGAAGGTGAAAAGGTCGTCCCCTGTTTTCAAAATTGCCCCACCCAGCACAAACAATTCTGCTATGTTGCTGATGATTATTTTATCCAAGCCATGAAAGATCAGATTACCCGCTATGTCAAAATCTTTAGCCCCACTCCGGTTGTCTACCAATATGGCAATGGCCCCTCCGATTCCGGCCGGGTTAGCCAGGAAATCATGACCTGGGCTCATCAAACTTATGGCAGTCGGGTTTGGTTTAAATTTAATGGCTTTGGCCCCCAACAAAGTTATTTTTATGAACCAAAATTTGCCAATTATCCCAACACCCGTCATGGCTACGAGCCCGGCGGTTCCTGGTTTTTTAGTAAAGACTATTGGGCTAGTAAGGGTGGCGACCAAGTCGCTAAAACCGCCATTGAAAAAGCTGTCAATTCCGCTCTGGTTGGCGATAAATCCGCCTATCTCACTCTCCAAGAGGAATTTTACAAAGACGGCCAATATTACTACTTCAATCCCGACGATACCACTCCCGATTGTCGTAATTCCCAAATTAAAAACTGGTGTGCCGGCTTTCTTAACAATTTAATGACTTCTCAGCCTGTTGCCCCGCCCCCACCTCTACCCGATATTTACAATTTCACTAAACTCACTCTTTTCGATCTGGCTTTTTGGAAAGACGCCTACTCTTCCGGAGTCTATTCCCCCACCGCCGACTTCAATCACGACCAACTCGTCGACCTCACCGACCTTATGGCATGGAAGCAGTCCTATTTGCAGTAACCTCCCAAATCTTATTTATTGTCTCACTCCAAGTGGCACAAAAAGTGAATTGCATTTAGAACGATCATATAACGACTTCATTGGGTCAAAAACACCATCATGGAACTCGATCACCATAGGGACAACTTCAGGTGGTGCACAAGGGCGATTAACATCAAACATAGGTGTTCCAAAGGCACCATTCAAATAACTAAAACGTGTGTCAAGTGTTTCCCCATTACCAGAAACTCCAAATTCATCTAAAGTATCAACGTTATATACTCCAACCATTGGTCGATAGGCAAAACCATGGTGGCCTGTATATTCAGAAAAGGTAATTCTACCTTCTCTACTATCTACAAATCGAGTCAGGGTTACCACACACAAAACACCATTATAAATCGCAGGTATTGGCATCCCTTCGCTCACAAAAGCATGATTATCAGTTGTAAGTCTATATAAAAGATTTGGATTCGACCCCGGAGCGATATTTCTAGCATAACCAACACCTTCAGATCCACCCCAAGGTAAAGTCGCAAATTCAAGCTCCATCTCTTGATATACAATTCGGTTCCCCCAAACCATATCTTCCAAACCTTCAACATTGCTGGCATCAACCATTTCTCCCAATCCAGTCATCGCACTCTCCACACCACCATCTCCTCCTTGTGTCCTTTCTGGTCCAATAGCCCGAACCCTTGGAGCCACAGTGGCAGGCACTCCCCCAAACGCATCCGGTCGTCTATCACTACCATCCCCCCCTTGTGGCCCTACGGGTGCAGCTTGAGCTCCTCCTGGAGTCGCTCCAATAGCAAATAATGCAGCAGCAGCAGCAGCAACAGTACCCCCACGCACTAAAAACTCTCTTCTTTTCATATACACATATAATACACAACACTATCCTATATTTCAAGTACCCAAGTACATACTATATGTGTACAGTTACCTTGATTGTGTATATTCCCTTTTCCAAGTCAACAAGTCCTCTAATGTTGCTTTCCCCGCCAAATATTCCCTTTTCCAAATCAACAAATCTTCTAAATCGGCTACTTTATTATCACCCACCACCACTTCCGCTCCTGTCGTTACCCCTGAAAGCGAAGCTTTCGCCAACCCAAAAAAAGTATAAGCGTCAACTGCTTCAAAATTTAGTTCTGGTTCAGATTCTCTTAGTCTCTTGTCAAAATCAGCCACCTGCGACGGCGTCCAAGGCGATAGTCTCAACACAATAAAATTCGGCCTTTTCCCTGCCTCCGGCGCCAATCCATTCTCCCGCCACTCACCTTTAATTTTATACACCAATTCCCCCACCGGGTTACGATCATAAACCAAACTCACTCCTCTCACAAACGGCGTTCCGTCAATCAAAAAGCTTGGTATTGTTTTCTCGCCCACGATCACCGGCATCTCCATTCCCACCCCTCCACCCGAAAAAGTTGAAAAATACTCCCCTACCTCTCCCTTAGTTATCCCTGTAAATTTATAATCTCTTTTTTGGTATTCCTCCTTACACCTCTCGGCATATTTTGAACTGTTCATCAACAATTCCGGCCAAACATACAAACAGCCCGAAAATGGCGCCACAAAATAATCGTTTTTTGTTTTAGTCTTATAGAGGTAATTAATCATGTCTGGATAATAACCATCATAAGTCCCAACACTCCAAGCCAATGGTAAAGATCCTCTTTTGCTGTCTTCCCAATAAGTCGGCAACACAAAACTCAGCCAAGAAATTGGGTCGTAATCTCCCATGTAGTAAAGCAAATAGGTTTTATTTTCTAGTTTTATTGTCGATTTTACCGGATTATTTTGTTTCCAAGTTTGATTTCTCGGGGCATGGAAATGAAAACTCAAGTTGGTTGCCGGCACATGGTCAACCGGTATCAACCCAGCATTATATTTGCTAAATAATTTAACTGATGCTTCTTCCACTTCGGCAGTCGTAAAATTGGCGCTCGACTTGAGCTTGTTATATTTATCATACCAAGCATAAAATCCCAACACCTCAAACATTTTTCCGTCTGGAACCAGATTTCTCGCCTGTTTCATTATCTCTTCAAAGACTTCCCTGTCTACTCCTGTTCTCTGGTTTGAGTCATCGTTCGGAACAGCATTCATCGGAGACAAATCAAAAACCAGCGCCCCTTTCATCACTATCCAGTCCTTGGCTGTTACTTGTTCTGCCGAGTCCCCAGCTGGATCATGCCGGCTATAAGCATCCTCCAAATATCCAAAAACAGTCCTATTAACTTTTCCTGTTTTAAGATATTTTTCTATCAGCCACAAATAAGCATTCGCCTTCGAACTATGAAAGCTGGCCAAACTTGTCTCCGGGACCCTCGATGTATCACCAAAATTCTTATCAAACAAATCCACCAACACCGGCAACTTATAATTCTCAACTAATTTTCGATACAACCCGCCTCCATGCATCACCACCACTCCTCCCTCCACTCCCGCCACTGTTGTCGCCACATTAACTGTTGAGTCAACCCTCGAATCCCAAGCCACCACCCCTTTAATATCACCTTTAAACACATTAATTAATTCATCCAAATTCCCCAGTTTGATTTCCTCATAATCGGCCAACCATTCGCCTGGTCTTTTAAATTTTTCCATCCAATATTGCTCCACATCTGCTCTAACACTTGGCCCCAATGGCCAATAATTAGCCTTGTATAAATAGAGTCTTGGCCCACTTCTATTAACCAATCCCTGCAAAGCCACTATAAACGACACCTGGTCATAACCCTCATCCGTATCCATGTTAATTTTGGAAATATCATAAGAATAGAATTTCTTCTCCCCCACCGCTTCCACTTCCATTCTGGATATCCAAAACATCAGTATTAGTATCACCATCAACAGCTTTCTCATTCTATGTATCCTTTTTTCCATACTAACAAATCTCCTAAATCAACTTTACCATTTTTATCAAAATCTGCCTTTTCAGATTTTCCCGTCTTATACTCTTTCTTCCAAATCAACAAATCTTCCAGTTCCATTTTTTCATTCACTACCACGCCATAATTTAATATTTTAATTCCGTCAATCTCCCCCACCAACCCCATGTCTCCAATTATCATTTTGTTCCTACCCAACATCTCTCCCTTTCCTGATCCATAATCAAAGCTCCCCGCCAAAACATTATCAACGTAATAATCAACTTTCCCGCTTCTCAGATAAGACACAGCTATTTTATGCCACTGATTATCAGTAATCGTCAACGTGCTGTCCTGACCTTTTCCCCCAACTTCCCATCTAAGCTTACCTTCTCCCGTCAAGTATAACCCTAAACCATCTTTCTCTTCACTTCTCACTATTGCTTTTTTCTCACTACTACCACCTCTCACTTTAAGCTCCGCCTCAACCGTCAAATCTCCACTCCACCTTAACGATTCGGAACCGGCCACTTCCACCCGCTCACCATTACCACCGGTAAATCTCAAAAAATTTCTCTCTCCCTCCTGGCCAAAATTAATCCCGATTGTTTTTCCGTTATTGCCATAAAAAGAAGAATCCAGCGTCTTGTCAATTCTCTTTTCATTAAATCTTAGGTCCAAAATCTCATACTTTCCCACGTCCTCCGGTTTATTAAATCTTACCCTCACCCGCCATAAATTCTGCTCTCCCATGTTAAAACCATGATCTAAATTACTTAAACCAAAGTCATAATTACAACTGTTACCATCTCTTGGTGAACCAAAATAAAACCAAGGCGACCGGTCACTTTCCTCAAAATTTCTGGTTGCATCCCCCGGCTGAATCAAAGATCCATAAGAACAGTAATATTTCCAATCGGCCGTATTTGGAACTGCAAAGATCCTCTCCTCATCAGACCAATTAATTAAGTCATCCGAAAGTCTGTATCCACACCCCGGATTGTTTGGAGCATTATCCGGCTGGCAACCAATAACCAAATATTTTCCCAAGTAATTATTGTAAGTCAAAGAATAGTGCGGGTTAGCTTTCCCGCCAATATGTAAAGCCACCGGCTGGCAAACCGCCCTATCGCCGGGCAAATTAAATCCATTTCCATCCCACAATCGCCAGCTTTTTGGGTCAGCTAAATCATTAGTTCGCATCACACACATTCCTGTTTTACTTGGGTCGTTGGGAACATTATTAATCGACATCACCAAAGCATAGTAATATTCACCCCTCTTAACTATATTGCTCGGCTCAAAATAGCCCCGAAAATTGTTTTCCAAATTTCGATCATAATCAATTGGGGAATTCAAAATATTTTGCAAAGGTGGGTCAAGATGGTAAAAAGCCCGGCCACCATCATCCGACTTTGCCAAGTTAACTGAATTCCACCAACATTTCCAAAAATCTCCTGGTTGGGTGTACTTACAATCATTACGGTACCAACCGTGATATTCAGTGTGAACCAAAGAATAAACAGTCTTACCATCAACAGTGTATGGCGAAGCCACCCATTCAAAATCATTATAATTTCTCGGGTCGGCGCTAACATGACTCAAGAACGACCTTCTACATTCATCTCTATTTACCGGAGCATCATCCAAATTATCGCCAACATATCGATACAAAACCCCACTTGCCGCAATCAATTGAACCGACCCATTACTATCCACAAAAGCTCTCGCTGGAGCATCAGGTACATCATCCTTAGCACACTTTATTGTTGTTACTTTTTCTTTTACACCTTCCTCAATCGAAAAATTCACTTTCTCCACCGCTCCCACCGCTTTTACCCACCGAAGCTTTAGCGTAGGTGGGCCCACCATCAACACCAAACCAATCAGTCCGATAAGAAATCCTACCCGCTTCATCCGTGACAATTCTCCAATCGATTCTTTCGCGGGTCGGTTCTTTGTATCTCCACTCCCGCCCCCGGGTCATCATTACAGGTCTTGCCATCCTCCTTTTTCCACCACACATATTGCCCCGAAACCGTCTCGCTACACCTCTGACACACAGTTACCCCCGGTGTCGGCGTAAATTTCCCCAATCCACAATTAACAATGTCATAAATTCTTTCTACCTCAATTCCCGGCATTGGTGGCTTACTACAATCTCCCAAATAGGCCACTTTCTGATTCGGATAAACCGTACTGCACCTTTCACATCTACCCGTTTCAGTACACATGGCAATCGATCCAACTGTCGTCTTCATCACCTCTCCTGTCGGATCAACTTCACAGCCCACCCCACTTACTGGTTCCCACCAGGTGTATTGCCCATTTCCGGCTTTACTGCACCTTTGGCAAGTATTGGCTTTTCTTGTTGAAGCCGGTGCCACACAAGTCGTGTCATAGGTTCTTTCCACTGCCACTCCCGAAGCCGGAGAAAGATCGCAGTTGTCTGCCACCCAGCTGGTCATTTGATTGTCATAAAGAAGACTACATCGGGTGCATTTATTTACACAACATCTAGACATCGGATCAGAACATGATCCCACCCCATTATCCATTCCGTAAGATCCACAATCCGGCTTTTGAGGTGTTTGAGACTTACAGCTACCTGGACAAGTTTCTGACGTATTTATATTACACATCGTCACCGATCCAACTGTCGTCTTCATCACCTCTCCTGTCGGATCAACTTCACAGCCCACTCCACTTACTGGCTCCCACCAGGTGTATTGCCCATTTCCGGCTTTACTGCACCTTTGGCAAGTATTGGCTTTTCTTGTCGAAGCCGGTGCCACACAAGTCGTGTCATAAGTTCTTTCTACCACTACTCCATCCCCCGGAGAGACATCACAATTTGTCGCTCTCCAACTAGTCCGCTGATTATCATAAAGAAGACTACATCGATCACAATCAATCGTGGATGGTCCCGATATCTGGCACATCGTCACCCCCTCTGCCCGATAAACACTGGTTCCCGTTCCCGGATCACGGCTACAACTTTCTCCCTCCACAATCTCCCACCACACATACTGTCCTTGATTTACCGTGCTACACCTCTGGCAGGTATTCATTTTCTTAGTCGAAGCCGGTGCCCTACAGGTTGAATCATAAATCCTTTCTACTACCACCCACGAAGCAGGAGATTTATTACAATCAGACGCTCTCCACCTGGTCCGTTGATTATCATAAAAAACACTACATCTGTCACAATCCACCGAATTCAATTTTTCTATATAAGCCATTTTCCATATTCTTAAATCCTCAAAACCCACCGCACCACTGCCATCAAAATCAGATCTAAGTCCGGTCTTACCATATTCCTCTCTCCAAATCGCTAAATCCTCAAGTCCCACATCATTATTACCACTAGCGTCACCCGGCATCACCGCCATTACCCCTCTTACTCCCACTCCAAAAAACAACATTCCCAAAACCATCACCACCACAAAAGTCTTTCTCATACATTCATTATAATCACAAAAAAAATTTGCCACAACTAGTTATCTTTCCTTCCACTCCATAGTTGAAAGTGGCAGACCTGCCCCCTCTGCCACTCTCATCTACATAGTCGAACCCCGGATTTGACATTTTCCTGTCAACCCCGTATTTTAGAAAGTGAAGAAACAACCATATTCGTGTTCCACCTGCTTTGAGAATATCGATAAGGTTGTTTCTTTTTCGTTTCTTTAGGTTAAATTTTGGACTAAAAGGACAAAATTTTCCTAAAGACACAACCCCGATGATGCGAAGCACAATATCGGGGTTATCTCATTTTTCAAAGAACTAACCTCCCCTTCAACTTCGCCATTCCTCTAATTTGATCCTCCACCCATTTGTCCCGCTTCTTTCCTAACAGTGCCTGCTTTATCTTCTTCCACCAGTTCATAGTTTCAATATAACCCCACTCTTTATTTCTGTCCATACCCTATATAAATTATCTCTCTCAAAATCACATATCCCTATATCTTTCTTACATAGCAAATTAGGTTAAAAAACGCCTCCAACTCTCCCCTTTCAACATCATGTGGAAAACAATTTACTGATTTACTAATTACCGATTACTGATTACCAATTACCAAACCCTTAAGTTCTCTTATACTATTTACATATAGCAATTCCTTTTTCAGCGCTCTTGCCTCCCTCTCCCGTCTTTCCCATCCCCTCACCTTCTTCACCTCTCCCAGCAAACTCACCTCACCAACCAACACCAAACCAGAAATTTTTAAATTTTGAATTAATTTTTGATCTTTGATTTTTGATTTTTTAATTGGCTCATTTTTATAAGAGCTCCACATCGCTCCAATTATTGCCAAATCCGCTCCAGTATCCTCAGTCCTAATTCCTCCCGTCACTGCCACAAACACATCATATTTATACAGTGGCATCCCCAAAGTTTTTTGAGCCACCGCCACTAAAAGTTGCCCTCGATTATAATCAATCCCCGAAAACACCCGCTTCGGTTGAGGGGCAAAACTCTCAGTTACCAATGCTTGGATTTCCACCATCATCGGCCTGGTTCCCTCCATCACCACTGTCAAAGCACTCCCGATTTTTATTCCACCATCGCCAGTTAAATTTATATCTTCCCCTCTAAGATCTACCAATCCAACATCTAACATCTTGAAAATTCCCACCTCATCCGTCGCCCCAAATCGATTTTTTTGGCATCGTAAAATCCGCAAGTCCGAATTTTTGTCTCCCTCAAAATACAACACCGTGTCCACCATGTGCTCCAAAAGTTTGGGGCCGGCAATCTCCCCCTCTTTGGTCACATGCCCCAAAATTATCACCGCCACATTTTTTCTTTTGGCCATCTCAATTAATGCCAATGCCACTTGTTTAATTTGTCCCGGACTTCCCGGCGCCCCCACTCCCTGCTCTGAAAATAACATTTGCACCGAGTCCACCACCATTAATTTGAACACTTTATTTGTTCGATCAGCAAACCCCACCACTTCCTCCACGTTATTGGTTTCCAACACCTCAAAATTCCCCATTGGCAGTCCTAGCCTTTTTACTCGCATCGCCACTTGTTGAGCCGACTCCTCTGCTGACACATACACCCCACCAATTTTCCCCACAATTTGAGTAACTAATGTACTCTTGCCAATTCCCGGCTCACCGGCCAGCAATATCACCCCTCCGGCCACTATTCCCTTCCCCAGTACTCTGTCTACTTCTTCAATTTCAGTTTTAAACACCATTTCCTTATCATCTTTCACCGAGTTTGACTCGGCCACTTCCCCCAAATTAATAGATTCCGTTTTCCTGTTTGTTAATTTGGAATTTGGAAATTGGGATTTGTTTGGAAATTGTTTTTTGGTTATTGGTGCTTCCTTTAAAGAATTCCACTCCCCGCACGCTCCACACTGCCCACTCCACTTCCCAAATTCATTGCCGCAGCTCTTACAGACAAACAATGTTTCTTCTCTACTTTTCACATTCTAATAATACCATTTCGGGTTTTATTTGTGTCAACCTAATCTAAGATCCAAGATCTAAGAACTAAGATCTAACACCTATCTTCATTCCTAGGGCCTTTAGTGAAGCCTATCTTTTATTTAGTCTATCTTAAGCCAGAATATTATCTAATTCCCACCGGCCATAACGCCGTCGCTCTCTTTTGATCTATCGTTAACTTCTGCATTAACTCTCCCACCTCGCTCAATACTCCGCCCAATTCACCCGCCATCTCCATAGTAAGTTTAACCTCCCATTCAAGTTCACCATTCTTGGGCCAAACCTTTCTAATAGACATTTTTCGTTCTCCTACTTCTACCGTCATATCAAGATATTCATCACCATTAACTCTGAACAACAAAACACCCTCTTCTCCACCCGAAATTGGCACCGCCCAATCGTGTTCCCCTACATGCTCCCTACCATTAGTGGCCACTACCCACCAAGATGGATCATACTTAATCAATTCCCTTCTAGTTTTCAAAATCCCACCAAGCTGTTCTTTCATACCCCCTACTTTACATCCCATATTCCAATTTGTTAAACTGTTGTTCATAATGATGAACAACTTAGTATCAGAACTAGAGGCTTTTGGGCTTACCACTCAAGAATCCCAAGTTTACCTTAATCTCCTCCAATCACCCTCCCAAACCGCCCTCTCTCTTTCCCGCTCTTTACCAATAAACCGCACCACTCTTTATCGCCTTCTTGAACACCTCTCCCGCCTTGGCCTCGTCGAAGAAATCCTCGACCATAAAACCACCCGTTACTCCGCCTCCCCTCCAGAAAAACTAAAACTTGTTCTTCAAAATAAACAAATTGAACTCAATACTCTCCATCAATCGCTCACCTCTCTCCTCCCCAATCTCCAACAACTCGAAAGTTCCTCCCCCTCCGACGGTTGGAAGCTGTGAGAAGGTACTATATCAAACAGTTGCTTACACCAATTCCAGCTTCGGAGTACGATGTTTCGATTCTAGTAAATTGCCTCGGTAATCATCCCCTATCGCATAATTTTGCTCAAACATAGTAGCAAGAGTGGACTTGAATACTAAGTTTCAGATTGTTGGCTAGTTAGTATTTCTACCCAATCTAATTTCCATCCCATCCCCGACCATATAGAAAAGAAACAATTGATCGGTGTTTTTAGATTGTTGATATCGTCGTTACTCATTATTGCTGATTGTGCTTGGATTGATTTTATTATTTCCCCTACTTTTACATTTCCATATGTGTTTACCACATGGAAAGTTTTTATACCCTCAGATTTTACGATCAATGTTTGTAAAGGACTCCCCTCAGATGATCCAATATGAACATGTTTAAAAGACTGGGCTGGTCTTGCTTTTAAAATTTCTCCTAAACATCTATTTAAGTTTTCCGGATATCTATAGACAATAAAATCTGGTGTCTTAAGGTCTGGCATCCAAAACAGGGTATTTTTTTGATTATCAAAATCACCATATCTGACAAAAAATGGACAATCCAAACTTTCAATAAGTGTTTTCGCTTTTTTCTTGGAAGTAGTAGTGAGAAAACTGGTACCTGTTTTTGTAAAACCAATAATATCAACTTCAGGCTCATCTGTTGAAACTCGTCTAAGGTAGTCTGTCAAATCAGGTCTACCTTCTCTGGGAAATGCAGTTATTGCCTCAAAGTTTTTCGATTCGATTACGTATTTATTATGATCATAAATAACAACGCCATTTTTCGTGAAATCTAAATTCATATTCGCAACAAATGTATTGTTAAAAGCATCTATGAACACTCTACTATCAGGAACAGGGTCACCAATGTCTGTTTCTGAAAAATTGTATGGGTTGTCTGTAAATGAAGTAAGGTAAGTTAAGAATGACGCTATTTCCGGTTTTGTAACTGATTCCCGAACATATAAACCTGATTCTTTAAGTAAAGTATTATTATCTTTTGTACACATCCATGGTCTCGAACTTAGGGTATTAACTAGTAGGTTTAGTCTTTTGTTTGGATTATTGTCATCCTCGTCAAGGTAGTCTCTCAATTTATTGATATCTGAAAGAAGGTTTAATTTTGGAATATCTCGTCTAATTGATGTGGTCATAGCTAAATGAGACACCTTTGCTGTAAATTGATCACGATATGAACTTGATAAATCGAGTACAAATAACATTGGATTGACCCACCGTTGATATTCTAGTGGTAAATTTTGTGAAGCCCAACTAAGTGTTTCTGCTTTTGAAGTTTTAGATTTGCGTCTTAGTAATTCCATCAAAGTAGCGAAACCTTCTTGAACTGCGATCTGGCTATTGTAAATGATTCCCAACATATTCTCATACTCAATTGGGTCAATCTTAACTATTGAATCCTGTAATTTAAAGAGGCTATGAGTAGCTTGACCGAATTCAGTTGTCTCAGAAATCGCATAATGGGTTCCTTCGTGTGCGAGAATTGTTTCGACCAAGATGGGGTCATGAAAAAGATTACGATAATCTAATCCAACACCTTTATTGATCGGGTCAAATGTTCCTAGGGTTACATCATGCCAAAACATAGAAATTAAATGTCTAGATTAAGTGTATTTTACCAAATTACCTACCCATGTCTCTTACGAGTTTTATTCCCATTTTTGATGAAGTAGGGATTAAAGTTTCTTTCTCACATTCAGGACAAATCAAGACTTTTTTGGCATACCTAGAAATACTGTAAATTATTCCGGGGAGAATAAACAAACACCAAAGTAAAACCTCAACCAAAAATGATCCTGAAACCTTTTTATCAGCTTCACCGATATAACCACAATTCCTACAAACATATTCTTCTTTCACAAATAAATAGTAACAGACAGTTGGTGTAAAAACAAGCTGTTTTTGAATCTAAACAGATACACACAGTAGGTTCTATCAACATCACATTACCCATACCCTATGGGTATGATTACTGAAAATGATTTAAAACTCGGAAAAAGAATTAAAAAATATAGAAAGTTGGCTGGATTTACTCAAGATCAACTAGCGGAAAAAGTCAGGTTGAGTACGAAGTATATCCAATTTATTGAGGCAGGTAGTCGAAAACCATCGTTAAAAACTGTATACCGCCTAGCCAAAGCGTTAAATGTGAAAGTCCAAGATTTATTTCCGTTTTAGGAATCTGTCCGTTTCAATTAGAATTAGGAAGCGGCGGGTATTGGCGTGACATTTAACAAATCACTTTTCTGACTTTTACTAAACAACCTCCCCTGCTTTTTGACATATTTTTTTATCATCCTGTCTCCAAAATCACTTCCCTTTACATTCTTTAACTCATTAAAAAATCTCTCTTCCACAGCAGGGTCTTTTCCACAATGTGTTTTATATGCAATTTCGAAAACATTAGCCTTGAAGTTCTCGTCTTGGGAATCAAGTCGATTGAATAGTTCATTTAACACACTAACAGTAGATGCACCAATCAAATAATTAGATTTCTTAATAGCATTTACAGAGAACTCCAAACTTGACGACATCATGGATAGAGCTATTTGTCCTCTTTGATCGGATGATAAATACTTAAAACCTTTAGTAAAAAAATCATATGACCGCATACATCCTTTGATATATTCTGGATAATTTTTTGAAATTATTTCCTCAACGACCTTTTCATCTAAAGTAGAAAATGCCTCATCATATGGAGCATTTTGAATAAACGGCTTTATTATAGAACTTTCTAGAGTTGTGTTTTTATCGTTTTTGTCAATTTTTCGGAGTATGAGAGAAAGTAAAAACACTTTTGTTTTTATGCTCCATGAAGAGTTGTTATACCAAGCTGTCGCTGATGTTGAAATTACGCCGATATTTGAACTGACATATTCAACTTCGGCTGTAGAAATAGTATCAAGGAATTTCTCAATGAAACCTGTTAAGAACTCAATTAAAACATCTCTCTGGTTTCTATCAGGTGGATTGTTTGATTCTGCGGCAATTAATTCTTTAACCTTCTCAACTATTAACCTTATTTGTCCTTCGTCTAATTCTCCGATTGTATTTAAAAGGCCAAGATTTTTTCTCAATTCATCGTCGTCATTGAGTGTTCCTGCGTCAAAGTTTCTTGTTATATAGTTGGTTATTGTTTCATTGGAAATAAACTTTTCAAGATTATCTTTATCGATAAACACTTCAATATATTTTCTTGAGTTTAATCTATCTTTCAAAAGATCTTTAACATTACGAATTGATGATTGGAAATACTCTATATCTGTAGAAACATGATTAAGAATGGACAATGCATAGTCTTCTTTGAGTATAAGCCGGCTATTGTTATCAGCATGATTAAAAAGGCCTATGTAGGCTTGACTAAGCTCTTTGTTCTGAGTTTTATTAATGCCCGATTTGACAACTTTTATTGTATTTTGTATTGGGTAATCCTCGTAGGTGTCTGGCCTAAGAAGTGGGCCAGAAATCTGTCGTGCTAATTCACGAGCAACCTTAGGAGGAATAGACGTGTTTAAGATATCAGAAAATACTTTCACACATGTTGAAGAAATTGGCCTGATTAAAGCCTGTCTCTGACTATTAGATTTTAGATAATAAAGTAAAAAGTTTTCAAAGATACTAATCTTGTCTTGCTTAATGAATGAATTTACGAACTTAGAGGCAGATTCGACATCTCTACTTAAACACGCTTGAATAAATTGTTCCCAGCCGGGTAACGAAATCTCCTCCTTCGACTGTTTTAATGTAATATATGATCCTACATTGAGAGTATCGGGAGTGATGTAATATGTATTTTTCAAAAACTTCATTGACTCTTCCAACGTTCCCCTCAAGACTCCTTTTTCGGCTTCAGTCCAATCCATGGCATCATTTAAGATGCTCTCTTCCAACTTTGTATAAATGTCGTGGTATTTCTGTTTTAGAATAAGAACTTTTGCAAAAAATGCAATATCGTTTTTGGATAATTTTTTAGTTATTTTCTCATCAAATCTTTCATAAACAATAATTATTAGCGATATCAGAGAATTAATAAATTGCTTAATCTCCCTCGGATTATTCTTAAAGGAGTATGTAATTAATTCGAGTAAGTCTGGGTTTTTATTGAAAAGTTCTATTTGGGTATCATTTAACAGAGATGTAGTGTATACGTCAAGATCTAGATACTCGACCTTTGGCATCCTCACAACTGTATTAAAGAACTTCCGCAAAAACTCATCAGCGTAATCTTGTTTATCTTGATCAGATATTTTTTTTGAGTCATTTGACAAAAGGGCAGAGCTAATGTGCTTCCTTACTGCGGTTTCATCACAAGGAACAAGAAATATGCACTTCCTTATTTCTAGAAATGTTTTTATTGTGGTTAATAGTTCGACAACTTTTTGCCTCGGAGCCCTGTCTAAATTATCAAAAATAAACAAGAGTTTGTTTTCATTACTATCATTAACGATCTCTTTGAATTCATTTTCGAATTCTTCCGGTTGGGATATTTTATCTCTAGTTAAGACATTATCATCAACTATCAACAATTTGTCTTGATATTTTTGAAAAATAAATGCTCCCCCTAAGCATAGAATTGTGATACTTTTCCATTGGTTTATATCCCCTGTTACCCAACTCCAAACTAGTGAGAATAAAACAATGGGGATGATACTTACGATAAATTTTTTGGGTGTAAACCGGATTGTTTCAATTTTTTTAGTAAGAGAATATACGAACTTTTCCGTAAGTTTTTTTACTTTGGATGTTTGTCCTAATTGTCTTGCAGACTCGATGAGAAACTGGCGACGGAGAGAATCTTCACTATATTTCCAAACATCAAACACGACATGTTTTACGTTTATGTTATCCAGTTCTTCTGCTAATAAATTGATGACAGTTGACTTACCTGACCCCCAACCCCCATAAAGCCCTATTGTAAAAGGAGGAGTTGACCCTACAACGATATTGAGGAGTGCTTTAGCGACTTGCTCGTGACCAAACATAACAGTGTCTTTTGTAGAAGATAGAGGAGTATCTGGTAAAAATTTGAACTTGAAGTTTTCTACCTCAAAACGATTCTTTTTCATAATAAAATCTATATTATCTTTATTGTCGTATTCTACCTCTTTTATTGTCTATTTGGGTAAAAGAAAGTAAAAAGAATTACATATTTTTCGTATACTCAATTTTCCATCAAACAAATGGTAAAAAAAGCGTAGTAAAAACGTTATAAAATCGACAAAATGATTTTTTATTCGTCAACAAAAGTCAGGCAGGAGACTGGTGGTAAAATGGGGGTGAGATGGGGGTGAAATCGCCATTCTGAAATTTTTTTAAGGGACTGAATCTTGAATAAATGTCACTCGTTTTGCCTTTGTAAAAGAAGTAAACCAAAGTAAATAGTTTGTGGGAAATTAACGAGTGTCCGATAATTGTATAATCAGTTACGTGAATATGGACAACAATACACCGGCTCAAAAAAGGTTTGTAAGCTACCTGCGAAAACGCGATCCGGGGTTGAGTGAGACTGACATCGCCAAGCTACTTGGTGATATGAAAAGATTTGTAAAAGTAATCAAGAAAGTTTACACCGAACCACAAGCGCGGATTTATTATAGAGAGAGATTAGTAGGCGAGAAAATCCATAAGGATCGAGTAGTTGAGACAGACTTACAAGAAGTAATGAAGCTCGTCGACAGGAGTGTCAATAAACCCAAAGATTTATTATTACTTGGTCGAAAGCTATACAAAGCAGTAAACGATGACATCCACAAGCGACGATAATCAAAAGTTTGATAGAGTGGTAGCTTATATCCGGAAATCGTCGGAAGACAACAAGGATGGTGAAGCCCACAAGCAACTGAATTCGCTTGAATATCAATTAGAATTTGCAAGGAAAGCACCACAGCAGTATCAATTAAAACCAATTATTAAAACCTTTAAGGATGATAAAACAGGATATGAAGCCTACGTTCGAGATGGTTTTGGTGACATGTTAACTTTTCTCGAAGATCACAGAGGCGAAATTGATGGGATTGTGTGTACTGAAATTAGTCGATTGGCACGTAACTTTGGCGACGGTGGTAAGATATTGTGGTTTTTACAAAGTGGTTTGATAAAAAGAATCTACACCCCGTCAAAAGTGTTTACCGATTCGTCATCTGATCAGTTGATGGTCGCAATAGAATTTGCGATGTCGAAAAAATCTAGTGACGAAACCGGAATCAGAACTAAAGCAGGGATGAGGTCGAAAGCTAATAATATGAAGCATCCTGCAAGACCGCCTGTCTTAGGGTATAAAACAGAAGGCCCAACAGGTCAGAAAAAGTGGTTGGTTGATTCAGTGACCGGGCCGCTCGTTAAAAGGGTTTTTGAACAGTTTGCTACTGGTGAATTTACTTTCGAACAAATTGCCGATTTTGCTTATGATATTGGCTTAAGATCAAATAACTCAAAAACAACAACAGGAAAGTTTTCAAAAAATACATGGCGAAATCGATTGATAGATATCCAATATACCGGAATCTTTTATCATGAGGGTGGAAGAATAAAAGGAGAATATGAGCCGCTTATCTCGTCCGAATTATTTTACCGAGTCCAAGAGGTATTGTCTGATAACGAACATCCAAAAGAAACTTTGTTAGACTACGCTTACTCCAACAAACTCATAAAATGCGGGCTATGTGGAGGTTGGCTTTCGGGAACACACAAGAAGGGTATAACGTATTATCGATGCGGAAAGAAAAACTCTCCGTGTAAAGAAATCAAGCGAACTAGCTACGTAACAGAGTCAAATTTAGAAAATGATTTGATGAAAGCATTCGGATCTATCGAACTGGACGAGGAGGGTTGGAGTGCCGGTCGTGGTTACGTAACTGAACTCAATCAACCGGAACTAATAAAAATCAAGGCGGAAATTAGGAAGTTGGGAGAAAAAATCTCTGTTGAGAAACAAGCACAAATTAACATAGGAAGAAAGTTTTCTTCCGGAGAGATCACAAAAGGAGCTTACGATAGTTTAACAAAAGATAGTGAATTAAAAGAAGCGTCATTAAAAAATACTGTTATTAAATGCGAAAACATTGAACGCGAGCTAGACGACCTAATGAACGCATTTTTAGACAACATCAAATACGTTACTGAAAGATTAAGGATCGCACTACCCCACAACAAAAGAGAGATGGTAGACATTTTCTGTGAGAACTTGGTGTGGAAAGACGGAAAACTCGGATTGGACTGGAAAAAAGCGTATTACATCTTCCTAAATCAGCCAATAAATTCAACGATGCTCCCCCACCAAGATTCTTTATTATCGCGGGGTTGATGGCCTCAAGCAACTTCTTTACAACACCCTCTCCGCCACCAACGAAGTTGTCGGTTACGGCTATCTTGATTGGAATCAAGGTGTTGGTCTCCAATATGCCGAGTTTTTACGCCAAGAATATCTCAACCGCCAAATTATTAACAAAGAAATCAGCAACGACCCCACTCAAAACAATTCTTTTACCAAAAACAAGGACTATTTTAACAAGTTTTATCAACACCGATTTATTCCCAAAGCCAAGCTAACTCTCAACCATGATACCTATATTTATAACGACATTTTCGCCTTTTACCACATTTTTAACCACGAGTATTTTGGCGTCGAGGTCAAAAATCAACAAATCGCCACCACCCAAAAACAAATCTTTTATCTTCTTTGGAATATTACCAAAGGTACTCCATAACCTCTCATTATCGCACAATTTTCCTCGCCTCCAAGTAATATCTCTTCTCTTGTGCCTCACCCATCGAAAAAGTTTTTCGTGGCAGGGCTCCGTCTTTCTCCACCGTTGGGAATAA
Source organism: Candidatus Shapirobacteria bacterium (assembly GCA_041665485.1). Taxonomy (GTDB): domain Bacteria; phylum Patescibacteriota; class Microgenomatia; order UBA12405; family UBA12405; genus JBAYFX01. Next base: position 204,970 of record JBAYIT010000001.1, on the reverse strand, counting down.
ATCTAGCTTATCCATTCCCGGCAAAATAAATCCCACTCCCTGAAGCTCACTCGCCAGTTTTTCCACCGCCTCCCTGCCATGAATATAATCAATCTTTGTTTCCGGATTTTCCTCAAGATATTTATCCAAAAGTATCTGCAAATTTCCCACCGGCAAATTACTTCCCCTATTTTTAATTCTGATTTTCTTTCCTCCTTCCGGCATTATCACCGCTACTTCTTCCCCATCGCCCTCTAAAAACTTGATTAACTTGTCACTCTCAACTTTATAAACTAACCTGTGTATTGGTTCAAACTCCAAACCATCATCATACACATTCACCAACTCTACCAACGCAAATCTTGCCGGATGAGTTTCCTGTTCTTGGTTACTCAGAGTCGTTTTTAAGTTATTCCAATGGGCTTTGGCTGTTGCTAAGCTATGATTTCCATCTCCCATAGCAAACAAAAACCCATCACTACTAATCAATTTTTCTAAAGCCTCGGCTATTTTTTCAATCTCCCTCTCATCCATAATCTTCCACCCTCGAACATGTCCTCCGTTCATCATTAAATCAAAATCGTAAATCACTTCTTCCCCTCTCGTCTTTTCAATAACATTTTTCTCTTTATCGTTAATTAATACCATAATGTGTGGTAATTCAATCAGTGCCTCTTTTCTAATCTCCAGTCTTGGTGGGATCCTAGCTTCCACTGTCCCCTCTGTTGCCCGAATCAAAGTTTTACTGCCCTTGTGATAATCATATTTCTCCAAATCCAACGCCACCATTAATCCCCGCCTCTCCTTACCACTTTTCAACGTTCTTTCTACCAACACGAATCCTTCAAACTTTTCCTCTAATACCTCCTCATCCAAATATTTTTTCATTTCCTCATTTATTTCCTTAATTCTCTCCTGTTTATCTGGGCTTTCGAGGTACACCTCCGGCAATGTTATTTTATAAGTCGACGACACCTCGGCCACCAGCCTTTCTACTCCCGCCCAATACTCCGGCTCCGAAGTAAATTGATCGCAGGCCACCACCGCCCACTTACTCATATCCACCCCTTCCTTGGGCAATAAAATCCTTGGCACTCTAACCCCAATCCGTTCTAGTTTTTCTGTTAACTGTTTACTAATCACGGTTAACGGTTTTATTTGTAAATTACTCTACTTTTATCTGTCTCCACTAGTCCTAAAGAGATTTTTCTTTTGGCCACATCAACAGATTCGACGTAAACCTCAAGTTTATCGCCTTCCTTAAAGTTTATCCCCGATGTCAATTTGGAAATATGCACTAATCCCTCAATTCCGCTTTCCAGACGAACTAATGCTCCATAGTTGGCAATTTTTGTTACCACTCCATCAATTTCTTTGTCTTTAGAATATCTTTCTTCAATCTTCTCCCACGGATCAGATTGCAATCTCTTAATCGAAAATTGCAACCTCCCATCATCTTTATTAATCAGCTTCACTGCTACTTTATCTTTTGGTTTATACATATTCGAAACATTTTCAACTTTCTCCCAAGAAATTTCACTTATATGAACCAGTCCCTCAAGTCTCATTTCTCCTTTCTCTATTCTTACAAAAACACCAAAGGGTTCAACTCTAACCACATCTGCTTCGAACTCATCACCCAAAGCCAAGGCTTCAATTGCATTTGCTTCATCACCCACTTTTCCCGGCTCAGACACTAATCTCTCCGAAAACACCAATCTATTTTTCGCTTGGTCAACCTCCAACACCTTGGCTTTCACTTTTTTGCCAATCATCTTATCCGGGTCTCCATCATATTTAGAACCTATTTGACTCCCTGGAATAAATCCAAAGAAACCAAAAGGAGCCACCACCACCGCTCCACCCCTGTTTAGCTCCTTAGCAAAAACTGTCACTTCTCCACCCGATTTTTCTTTTTCGCTAAAATAGTTCCAACCATAACCCGAAGCCGCTCCCCGAATCGACACTAAAATTTGGCCCTTATCGTTTTCCGGCTGTTTTATCAAAACATCAATTTCGTCTCCGGTTTTTAAATCAGAAACATAATCCTTAACAAATTCAAATTCTTTTCCCGCCACCACCGCATCGGTTTTTCCACCAACGTCAATATAAATCGCCTTACTCCTAATTGATGTTATTCTTCCCTTAGACTCCTGACCTTTCTTAAGTCCTACCAAATCCACTTTCTCATTCGAAAGCAACTCCTCCATCGTCATTGCCTCATTCTTTTTTTTGCTTACCTTTTTTACTTTTGCCATATTTAAATAAAAATCCCGAAATTTACTTCGGGATAAACGGGATTGTTTACCCTAAATAAATGAATAAATGCAATCTGTTGAATCTTCCCCGCATGGTTTCTCGGTTCCGGTCACGACCTATTTTCACTCCAAGTTGCCCCGAAGCTATTGTCAGCGCTGATGCGTTTCACTTCTCTGTTCGGAATGGGAAAAGGTGGTACCACATCGCTCCAATGACCGGAACCCAAAAACCAAATTATTAAAAATAAAAAATCCGAAGTTATGGAATTTTGAGTTCCTCCAACGTGGTCACACATTGGCCAGAACTCAAAAAACATAACAAGGATTTCGCTATATTAGCGACTAAATTGAGTTGCAATTGTTGAAAAATTTATTTGATCCATCCTTTGGTAAGCTTAAATCCTTACGGACCTTCCACCGCCAAAGTATTAAACCGGTAGTCTCCCGGTGATCTTAATCCCGATTGCTCGGAAAACGATTCCTAATCTTAGGGTCAGCTTCCTGCTTGAGATGCTTTCAGCAGTTATCTAAATAGAAACGTAGCTACCCAGCGTTGCCCCTGACGGAACAACTGGCCCACTAGAGGTTTCCTCACCTAGGTCCTCTCGTACTGTAGGTGAATCCCTTCAAGAATCGAACGGTTACTACGGATAGAGACCGAGCTGTCTCGCGACGCTCTGAACCCAACTAACGCAGCGCTTTAATGGGCGAACAGACCAACCCTTGGCCTCTTCTTCAAGGCCAGGATGCGCCAAGTCGACATCGCAATTTCACCTATAAATAGGTTATTTTTAGACTATACCTTCATCCTCTTGTCATCCGATAAACATCGGATAGAGTAGGAGCTAGCGTGTTAGCCTCCTTAATAAAAAGAAGACTCCGTGTTCGACGTGACGTCGAACAACAAGTCGTTACGGGGTCACTCCGAAACACATCGGAGGACTTCCCACGGTGTTGGCATATAGCGTTCACCGTTATGAGCTAGATATTAAAAAAAACAGACTAACGGAATTACTTCCGCCCACCCCGATAAGCCTTAATTGGCTAAGGTGCCGAACCGCGTCGTCAATATGAACTATCGGACGCGACTAGCCTGTTATCCCCAGAGTAGCTTTTATCCAGTAAGCCCGTGCCCATACCAGTGGGTCACGAGGATCACTAAAACCGTCTTTCGACCCTGATTCCAACACAGTAAACTGGGTTGAAATGCCCCCGATAAATCGGGGACCTCGACAAGTATGTCTCGCAGTCAAGCCACCTTTTGCTTTTGCACTTATAGTCCGATTTCTAGCCGGACCAAGGTGACCTTTGTGTACCCGCGTTATTTTTTTGCAGGTGCCTGCCCCAGGCAAACTAGCAACCATACACGGTTCCCCTCCAACATCCATTGGAGTAGGTGAGACTTGAAATTAACAAAGGGAGGTGTTCCATTGACGCCCGAAGGCTCCCTCCTACGCTCGACAATCATTAAGTTCTCATCAATGTAAAGATCCAGTAAAGCTTCATGGGGTCTTTTTGTCCTGTAGTAACTAAACGGCATCTTCACCGCTCTTTCAATTTCGCTGGATAGACAGTTAAGACAGTTGCACAGTCGTTAAACCTTTCATACGCGTCGGAACTTACCCGACAAAGGACTTTGCTACCTTAGAACAGTTAGAGTTACTGCTGACGTTCACCAGGGCTTATAAAACAGGCTCAATCTTGCGATATCACCCGCCTTCTTAACCTTCTGGCACCGGTCAGGTTTCAGCCCATATACTTCCCCTTACGGGTTTGCATGGACCTGTGTTTGTGGTAAACAGTCGCCGTGCATTCTTTTGTTGTAGCCCCGATACTAATCGGGGCAGGGCATCTTGTAAAACTTACGCCCAGTTGATTTGCCAAGTTCCTTAACCATCTGTCTTCCAATCGCCTTGGTCTACTCGACCTATCCACCAGTGTCGGTTTTGGTACGAATTTCCTGAATTCTATTTGCGACAATTTTCTTGGACAAATAAACGTAACCAGATTGCCCGGCTTTCGCCAGACTTCTACTCGTATTTCATTTTATAACGAAGAGGCGGATTTCCCAATCCCCTTCTAACTTAATACTTAAATCCTGCAATTTCACTGCAAGACCTAGTCTTTCATTTGTCGTCATGCCCCAACTTAAAACGAATTCAAGAAAGGACCGGAATATTAACCGGTTATCCGTCCACTACCCCCGCATTATACGAGGTTCGTGTTAGGATCGCCTAACCCTCAGTCGAACAACGTAGCTGAGGAAACCTTGGATATTCGGCGCTCTGGATTCTCACCAGAGTTACGCTACTCATGCCCGCATTCTCACTTGTGGACGCTCCAGCCAGCCTTACAGCCAACCTTCACCGCCTCCACAACGCTCTCCTACCAACCCATCCTCTGGACGGGAAATTCCAAATTACAAACCTACAAGTTCCAAACAAATAACAAATTTCAAATAACAAACAAAAGTTTGTAAATTTGGAAATTGGTTATTGGTTATTGTTTGGAAATTGGTTATTGATTATTGAAATTTCTCGTCCAAAGGACGAGTTCTCCACCTTCGGTACTATGCTTTAGCCTCGTTACATTTTCGGCGCAATCTTCCTCCGTCCCAACTTGCGTCGGGACAAATCGAACAGTGAGCTGTTACGCTTTCTTTAAAGGATGGCTGCTTCTGAGCCAACCTCCTGCCTGTCTGAGGAAAATCACTACCTTTCCCACTTAGCATAGATTTAGAGACCTTAGATGAGAGTCTGGGGTCTTCCCCTTTTGCCCGGCCAGCTTAGCCCGGTCGGACTGACTGCCTGGCTTAGAACAACGGTATTCGGAGTTTGGTTAAATGCCTCAGCTTGCGCTGAAAACATTCATCCAGTAGCTCTACCCCCGTCGTTGAACACCAAGCGCTATACCTATATATATTTCGGAGAGAGCCAGCTATTCCCACTTTCGATTGGCATATTACCCCTAACCCCAAGTCATCGGACAGATTTGCAGCTCTGATCCGTACGGGCCTCCCTTCGATTTTCATCGAAGTTCACCCTGCCCAGGGTTAGCTCAAGTGGCTTCGGGTCATCCCCAATTACCTAATCGCCTTATTCAGACTTGCTTTCGCTACGCCTCCACCCCATCGGGGATTAAACTTGGTAATTGAGAACACTCGCGGGCTCATTCTTCAATAGGCACGACATCACCCCTTACGGAGCTTTGTCTGTTTGTTAGCAAATGGTTTCAGATATATTTCACCCTGCGATCTGCAGTATTTTTCACCTTTCCCTCACGGTACTAGTTCACTATCGGTCAGTCGAGATATTTAGCCTTGGAGATTGGTCTCCCCAGGTTCCTACGGCATTTCGCGTGTCCCGTAGTACTCAGGTATTTGGTCAGCATTTACTTATCATTTAAATACGGGGCTCTCACCCTCTTTGGCCGCCCATTCCAGGACGTTTTTCTGGATTTTCAATGCCTTATACCAAACCCTACAACCCCTGTCTTGCGACAGGTTTGGGCTTTTCCGTTTTCGCTCACCGCTACTAACGGAATCTCCTATGTCCGTCTTACGACGGAATACGATTTCTTTTCCTCCGGGTACTGAGATGTTTCACTTCCCCGGCTTACCCGCCACCGCTTCACAGAAATTCCAAATTCACAAAAAACAATTTCCAAACAATTTCCAAAAAACAAATTTCAAATATAACATCTGGAACTTGTAATTTTGAATTTGTGATTTGCTTGGAACTTGTAGATTTGTAATTTGTTATCTCCGTGAAACAGTGGCTCAGCCCGATTGCTCGGGCCGGGATTTCTCCATTCGGATTTGATTGGATCACCGTTTGTTGGCAACTCCCCAATCTGTTTCGCCGCCTTCTGCGTCCTTCATCGGTCTCGACTACCTAGGCATCCACCATTTGCTTTATTAAAATTTATCAACAATTTAGCAACTCAATTTAGTCGCTAAAACTCTATTATTACCGGCCTATTAGTTTCGATAATAATAGTTTTCCAAAGACACGGACAAAGTGTCTTCGGAATTTCGATTCAACAGATTGTTAATGTACTGTTGTAGTCAGTTCAGAGGAAGTTTGACTTCCTCTGTTTCTAACTACTTTTTAACTTTCCACTTTTCGGACTTTTAACTTGTTGTGGACCCAAGGAGGCTCGAACTCCTGACCTCCTCATTGCAAATGAGGTGCTCTAGCCAACTGAGCCATGGGCCCATCATTAGACTAAGCCACAGGTTTACCTCGCCGTAGTGCAACGTAGGCGGGCCCAAGCCTGATTTAATGTACGATTTTCGGCAAAAAAAATGCCGAAAGCTTGATGCCTTCGGCCAATTCCATTCTCCCAAACAAAATCTACGCGATACTCCCCCTCCCCATTCCGTTAAACTTTATTTCTCCTTCTAGCATCAAGTGCACCTATTCTATCTAATTATCTCAATATAATCAACCCACCAAATCACTCGCTATTTTCTATCTACTTGTATCAATCGTAATTGCTCCATCCAAAACTAAGTCGCTAGCTTTCAGTCTCTGGTTAAAGAGATCTCTGTTTACTCCCAAAACCATCCCCGTCTGTGGATCTAACACCATAAACTGTTTCTCGTCCCAACCTATTATCATCGCATAATGTGCCCCAATTAACGTCCATTTTTCTCCTACTCTCGGTGCCCTCTGTTGGCCAAACTTTGCCTCTCTGAAAAACTCATTCTCCGGCTTTGTTATCACTACTCTAGCGTCGATTTCACTAATTACATTTAAAGCTATCACTGGATGTCCCCAAAATCGCTCTTGTGTCCCAGCAAAATTTGACAAAATGACCCTACCAGCGTCCGCCGAATTAACTACTCTTTCCAATTGTTTAACCTGCGGCTCTTGCCAAGAAAAACCATTAGTTCCCAAAAAATCTATATACGGAATCGTATCTCCCAGTCTGCCCGGACCAACTCCACTGTCGTCAATAGTTGCACTTAATCCACGATAAAGATATTTGGAATCCAACCAATCAGATCTTCCCCTTGTAAAGCTTCTATCTTGCCTAACCCTAGCTACATCTGCCATTACCTCATTCCTTAATCTCTCCAAATTATCAGTCCCGTCCACACCTCTCGCTAAAGCCACCCACCAAGTTGCTACTTCTGGAACACAGTTACTTCCACCGGATGAATGGTTTAAAATCGGTTCCAACTGCTCTGCTACTCTCCGCCAACGAGGCCCGTCAATCGGAGCCTCCGCCACCTCCCATGGTTTTCCAGAAACAACTTTTTTCTCCCCCACTAGCTCTACACCAACCACCCCTGTTAAATACCTTTTATACTCTTCATCCAGCCAACCCCCTTCTTCTCCTGCCTCCCCGTCGCCAACCGCCGCCCGTAAATATCTTGGCTCTCCCCACCGCCATTGTTCAACACAGCCAGTCTTCTTACAATTATCCTCCCACTCCCTCCTTAAATTAAATAACCGCATGGCTTCTTCACCATATGGTCTTCGATTCCCACATCTCTCTCCGACTAACCTTTCCACAAACGCACCCCTCCTTGCCAACCTCGACTCCTCTTCTCCCACTCCCCCACTCTCGGCTACCACACCAATCGGTCGAAATACACCATCATGTCCTCTAACAGTTTCAATTACCCCTTTATCAACCATATTTTATTTTCTCTATTTTACACCAATCTTTAGTCTTATTTCTAAATTCTAGATTCGCAGATTCTTAAATTCTTGCCCTCCTACTTTTCACCCACTCCACCCCAATCGGCACTACCGAAATTAACACAATCAAAACCACTGAATAGTGAAAATTATCCTTAACCAATGGTATATTTCCAAACAAGTACCCTCCCCACACAAACGCCGACACCCACAGGGCTCCTCCCACCAAATTAAACGATAAAAACTTAGGGTAGCTCATTTTGCTCACCCCGGCCACAAATGGGGCAAAAGTTCGCACAATCGGCACAAAACGGGCCAGTATTATCGCCTTCCCCCCATGTTTATCATAAAATCCCTGCGCTTTGATTAAATATTCTGGTTTCAGTATTTTCGAAACTCGTAACTCGTAACTGAAAACTTTTAACCTGTAATTTGGGTCAAAAGCTTTCGACCCAATAGTATGTCCTATCCAATAATTGACTGTGTCCCCAACAAATGCCGCCATTATCATTAATCCCCACAACAAAAATATATTAAATACCCCCAAAGAAGCCGTTAAGGCTCCCGCCGCAAAAAGCAAAGAATCACCCGGTAAAAACGGCATTATCACCAACCCTGTCTCCACAAAAATAACCAAAAATAATATGGCATAGCTCCACCCCCCAAAGGCTCCAATTATCCAAGCCAAATTTTTATCAATATGCAAAAAGAAATCAATTATCGTTTTGATCATTTCTTATTGTACCAAGCAAATTCGTCTCTCCCTCATACCCTAGTGCCCAAAAGCCAATACTATTTATTCCTGCCTCTCGAATTGCCTTAATTTTTTCCATTAGGCTCCTCTGGTCTTCGTAATAAACCTGATGTATCACCTCAACCTGTTTCGATTTTGCCACCGTTTTCCACACTTTTCCCACTTTAACCCTCTCTTTCCAGCTCACTGTCTCCTGCTTTTTGAGCCATATCCATGGCGTGGCGCTCAATTCGTCCCAATTTTGATTAACTCTACCTAAAAACTCGTCACTCTGCAAAAATTCCCCCATTTTTGCATAAGTCAACATTGCCACATAATCTGTTGCCGGTGATCCGAGTTCGGTCGTTTCCGTCTTCCATTGGTAGCCATATAAAGGCAAAGCAATCGTTATTTTGTTTTTATCCACCCCGCTACTTTCAATTTTCTCCAACACTTCCAAAATACTTCTCTCACCCGTTGGTGCCCCCAATGGCGCCACCGGCCCGGCGCTACTACTTCCACTGGCGTGAAAATCATAAGCCATCACCAATACCTCATCAACCGCCCCCACCAGCTTGAAGAGTCTTTCATATCCGCTCTTAATAATTGTGTTAGCAAACACGTCCAGGCTTATGTTTTCAATCCCCGCCCCCCTCATTTCGGCAATTAATCCCAAAAAAACTTCCTCCGTCACCGCCAGCGGGTCATATTGATACTCAAAATCAAGGTTAACCCCGTCAAAATTACCTGCCTCTACTGCTGCCATTACTTGCTCCACTAGCCTCCCCCTCGCCTCACTGCTAGCCATCAACTTTTTCAGTTTTTCGTCTTTAAACAACTTCACTCCCAAAATATTTTCGCCCCCTGTCTTTTTAATCTCCTCCTTTATTTTAAGGTAGTCAGGATTATTTATCTTTTTTCCCTGAACATCCCAAACCAAATCTCCCTTTTCATTTACTTCTACTCCCAAAAATACCAACCTGTCCAGTTCTTCCCCATAGATTTTTGTTTTGCCCACCATCCAAGTCGGCAAAAAACCAACTATTTTAAGGCCATTCTCTTGTTTCTTCATTCCCAAAGGTGACAAAATTCCCCCATCCTCTCCTCTCATAAACCACCACCCCGCCCCTCCCATCACCACTAGGATCAAAATTACAAAGAAAAAAATCTTAGTTCTTAGCTCTAAGTTCTTGATTCTTAATTTAATACTTAATGCTTTTAATCGTTCTCCACAAATTTTCAATTCCCCCAAATACCACCAACACCACCGCCATTACTATCCCCAATGTTTTTATAAAATCAATTTTTCTCATTTTTATTTTGTAAATTGGTTATTGGAAATTGAAAATTTCAATTTTGCTTGAGCAAAATTGCTTGTGGGTGATAATAGACTCGAACTATTGACCCCTCCGACGTCACGTCGGAGTGCTCTAACCACTAGTTATTATATTACATTTGCCATCCTCAATTATCTTTTCAATGATTTTCCTTGATTTAAGGGTTTTTATTCTACGCTCGATTTTCCTAGCCATAGAAACATCTTCATATTGTTGGACAAAAACAATTTTCCATGGAGTCATATATTTAGTTGCCTTCACTTTGCCACAATTATGAAATTCAACCAATCTCTTCTTTGGGTCAAAGCTACTACCAACATAATATCTACCATTTTTCTCACTCACGAGAATATATACATATCCTAGCATTTGTGTGGGTGATAATAGACTCGAACTATTGACCCCCGTCTTATCAGGACGGTGCTCTAACCAACTGAGCTAATCACCCAAATTTTTAAACTACTCGAACCATTGACCCCTCCGACGTCACGTCGGAGTGCTCTAACTCTAATTGTGGGGTATCCCCACACCCAAATTGTTAAACTACTCAACTTTAACTGACTTGCCCGCCGTAGTCCCAATAGCTATCGGGACGAAGGTGGGGCTAATCACCCCAAACTAAGATAATATATCACACTTAAGGTTTCTAGAGGCTCTCCATTTTCAATATCATTTGCCTTATTATCAAGCCCAAATCAGCCATATTCTCTATACAGTCCCCGTTAATATCAGCCATCAATAAGCCACCACTATTTGCTCTTGCCCTTGCCAAAGCTCTTGTTTTTGCAAACGAGTAATCGAGTGTATCAACATTTCCATCTGCCATTCCAACATCTTTACTGCTTAAATCAAGATTTGCCTTTTTACAGTCAGAATTTGAAACAGGCAAAGTTGGTGTCCCAGCGCCAGTAGAAGTGGGTAAGGCTGACGCCCCTGTCGCCACCATCCCTCCATACTCACTCACCACTCCCACCACACTTTTTCCTGCCCCATAGCCAACTATTTCCATTCGTTTTAAGGTAAAACCAATCTTTCCAGCCGTTTTACCAGTAATTTCAATTGTCCCCAGATTAATCCTGCCCGTCACCAAATCACTATTACCACTCATGATCACTCCCGCCAAACTCACCACCCCTCCCGCTTCCGTTGCTTTTAATTTCGACATCGCCTCTCCCATTGTCACCTTATTCACCGTCATCTTAGTCGAGTCGTAACTCAAATCAACATCAACCGCCGAAAGCCTTGCCCCCCCTGCCTCAACCACCACTTCCAAAGTTATTTTTTCCCCCAATTTTATTTCCCCATTCCCTGGCGCCTCAACCCTGACTATTACCTTATCCTCCGCTAAAACACCCGTAGCAAAACACAAAAAACTTAACCCCAAAACCAGCCACTTAATCATCAAATCCCTCCTTCAACTTCAATTTCCTCTGCCGGCTTATCACCTTGCTTGGCCAACACCACCGAGCCTTTCGCCTTTACTCCACCCTCTCCAACTTCAAACCTCGCCCACACTTGTTTGCCAGTCTCTATTTTATCCGCCGGGCCCAACACTCCTGCCCCCCATCGCCAGCTTCCGCCTTTAATCGTTTTCCCCATTTCTCCCACCAATCCATCTCTAGTCTCTGTCTCAATTTTAGTTACTGCTCCCGTTCCCTCTAAAGAAACCGCCGTCACCTTTCTCTCGCCACCATTGATCACTAACTCATATTGGCCATTAGCCTTTTTCCACTCTATCACCACCACTGCTTCATTCGTCTTCTTCTCTAACACCCCCGGCAATACCTTCATTGCTACCATCACCACTCCCCCTACCACTAATAACCCAATCAATCCCAAAATTATTTTATTTCTCATTAATTGGCATAAACTTTATCAAAGAAAGCACTCCGCCAGACTTCAAAGTCAAGCATTTTTACGTCTCCGGTGCAGTCCATATCTGCCATCGCTCTCTGGCTAAGTGGAGTTTTATCAAACATCGCACTCCGCCAGACTTCAAAGTCGAGCATGCTCGGAGCGCCATCACAATTAGCGTCTCCAACCAGTCTCTCACCACTCGGACAAAAACGACAAATATCAGCTGATATTGTTGGTCCACTTACTACTGTAATAGGAAGATTAACTTCTCCGCCAATTGGATAAGAAATGCTCCCACCAGAAACAGTCTTTCCCACCACTTCCGTCGTAAATAGTCTTATTGCACCATCTTCAGAGCCAACAAACACTCCTGTTACTAATGGCATTATTTTTATCTCCACTGCCACTCCGCTCGATTTCAATTCCTCAAATGTTTTAAGTGACACCAGATTAAACTCCACTGAGCTAGTCATTCCGTCGCCAGTAACAAGCGTCGAACTACCAGTTCCCTTAAAATCGTCACTAACCATGTTTGACAAAATTTTAAAGCTACCCGATGGCACCTTAAAAGTCATTTTCAATCCCGACACCTTCTTGTTCAGGTCTCCGGTATTGTATTTAATTGTTACCACAAACGGCTGGCCAACAACTGCTTGAGAAACACCACTCATAGACAGAGAAACGATATCCTCGCTAACCGTTTTTGATAAGCAAACCCTATTAATACACCTTCTGTCAGATGGGCAATCAGCATCAATATCGCAGGTATTAGACAAGCAAACATTTCTGGCCACATCACACCTTTCCCAAGATTCACAACCGCTGTCGCTAGTGCAACCAAACCTGGGTGTACAAGCACAGTTCTTATCGGTCACACATTCTTCTTTTCGGCATTGGCCCACCATTCTTTCCGGATCAGCCACAATGTTATTTACTATCGCCACCGAATCCGGACACCTTCTCTTTATGTCTGCCATCTCCAGTGTATTAAGTCTTTCTCCTGAAGTAAATTTCTTCACTGTTGGCCAAGCAATCCCCTCACACCGATCCATTCCTACCGGAAAACAGGTATAGCCACTAGCGCAATCAGCATCTCCATAACACCTCCCTCCACACGACAAAGGTGCTATTGTTGGAGTTGGTGTTGGAGTCAAAGTAGGGGTTATAGAAGTTGGAGTTGGAGTTGGAATTGGTGTCGAAGTCAAACCCACCGTCGGGCAATCATAATGCAAATCACCCTGCGCCAACGGTGTTCCAAAAGTCGGTATTCCCGTCGTAAACGGCGCCGAATAAATTGAAACTTCGTAATGCCTATCAGCAATTAAAGACATTCTCGACACATACCCCTGTCCTGTCCGAATTGAAATCAATGTTCCCGAAGCTGTGTTTATCACCGCCAAAGTATCACTCCACGACTCAACATAAGTGCGAATAATCTTATCGCCAGTAACCATATCACGAATCACCAACCATAAATTTCTCTGATTTGACAAACCGCCGGCAATAACTCCTTTTGCTTCTTTTCTGGCACAATCAATCGTAAGAACGATCGGTTTAGCCGGAACAACACTCACTGTTGGTGTCGTTGTCAAACACATCGCCACCCCCTCTGCTCGATAAATCTTAGCCCCGGGCGCCGGATCACGATTACAGCTCTCCCCCTCCGAAATCTCCCACCACACATACTGTCCTTGGTTTACTGTGCTACATCTTTGACAAGTGTTTACTCTCCGGGTTGAAGCCGGAGCCAGTGGACAATTCACTGGGTCATAAATTCTCTCCACCACCTCATCTCCCGGAAATACAGTGCAATCAACTGCTCTCCACTTAGCCGCCTGGTTATCATAAAGAACACTGCATCGACTACAGTCAACCACGGGTCTCACTGTTGGCGAAGCATCACCCAACACCACATAGCCAGCCACAGCATTTCTTTCTTCAGTCACCGTTATCTTGGCTAATTCAGTTGTCGCTGATCTAACCACAGAAAATACACCCGTCACTTTCAAATTAACATTACCCGGCCTCAAAGCTCTAAACTTCAATTTTGCCAACTGCACCGATCCGTTCGGTTCTGCTGTCGTTCTCGTAAAAACCAAAGAAAGATTCGTCCCCGTTCTTGTATCAGCTATCTTATCAAACATTAATTCATATCCGGATAATGGTTCTATCCCTTCATACCCCACCACATTCGTATCATAAGCCACATTGACTTCAGCTCCCAACAAACCAGTTGCTCCACTTACCCCCAAACCGGCCACATCCAATATCACTGTTGATTCAAGTAATTCACCAACTCTAAAATTTTTCTCTGTTGGTGTAAACAACACCACTCCATTACCTCCCGCCGCCCCTCTTCTCGTTTCCTGGCTTTTTTGGGAAAGATAGACTCCTCCCGCCAACGCCGCTAACAAAACTAACAATCCCACCCCCCCTAATATTTTTTGCATTTTGTTAAAAAAACTTTATATAGATAAATTTAACATAATTAACACCCTATTTGTCAAACATCGCTTTTCTCCAAACTTCAAAGTCAGCCATCATCACCCCATCACTACTACAATCCAAGTTCGCCATCGCCATTATCGAGATTGGGGTCAGGTCGTGTTTAGCGCTTCTCCAAACCTCAAAATCAAGCATACTTACACTATTGTCACAATTAGCGTCACCCAAAATTCTCTCGCCCTCCGGGCAAAATCGGCACATATCAGTAATCGTTGGCTTCCGTAAAACCACCGATACCGGCAAACTAATAGTTCTTTCTTTCACCCCAAACGATTTACTCTTTCCGTTTATATCAACTCCAACTACTTCAACAACATCCAAATATACATTAAACGTAGCCCCATCCATTACTTTCGGAAAAGTTGGCATCAACTCAATTTCTGCCACTCTTCCGCTCGACAATAATTCATCTCCTTGCTTCATTGAAACCAAGTTTAAATCCAGCTCTCCGCCGACTAAACTTTGTATATCAGTGTCGGTTGATCCAACCTGGGAAAAAATTCCTGGACGCCACTTGGCATCAGAAACATAGTCCGTATTATAATTAAATTTAAGCTTTAGTCCTGAAACCCGAACTTTCGAATCAATTGAGTTAAAATCAACCCCGATCTTAAACGGTTTGCCCACCACCGCTGGCTCATTGCCCAACAGCGACAAACTCAATGAAACATCGCTTCCGGGAATTGGTATTGTTGAGCAATTAGATCTACCCACACACTCTTTCCTCGCCAACTCTGCCATTTCTCCATAGTTATAACAGCCATCCTCCGACCCGATTCTGGCACCAAACCCATCATAACATTCGCAATTCGCATACCTATATCCTCCTCCACTATCGCAAGAGTAGTTCTCATCCATCTTCAAGGTATTAACCCCTTCTTTGCAAACCGTTCCCGAAGGAATCACCACTGGGTTCCCTTCCACCACATAGTTCGGCTTCGCCACCATTTCCGAAGTAAGAAAAACTATCTTGTGTTTTCTTCCCACAGCACTCAATGTGTTGTTTTCTGCATCCAACAAGTCGATATTTCCACCAACATTTAAATCAACCGCACCAGCAACTTTAGCTAAGAACCTTAACTTAACCAACGATACTGGGCCAAACGTTGCTCCTCCCGGTTTATATACTAGGTCAAAGTTCTTGTCTCCCGACACACCTGTCTCACTAAAAATCCCAAAATACGATAACGCATCTGCCGTCTGAAAATCAACAACCTGTGGGTTATATTTTATATTTAAAGTTGCGGCAGATAAACCATACCCTGGCTCGGTACCAACCACAATCGTTGTTTCCAACACCTCCCCCACCTTCAAGTTTCTTTCATCCGGCATAAACAAAATTACTTTTTCTCCTCCCGCCGCTCCTCTTCTTGTTTCCTGGCTTCTTTGAGAAAGATACACCCCACCCGCCAGGGCCACTCCTAAAATCAGCAAAACTATCAGCTGAAATTTATTCTTCACAGATAAATCTAACACGTTTAATTATTTTGGTACAACAGGTATTTATCTTTCCATATTTTCAAATCAGCAAAATCAACTTCCTTACTCCGGTCAAAATCAGCCCTCATATCCTCTTTGTACAAGTAGCCACCCTTCCAAATCAATAAATCTTTAAAACCAACATTCCAATCCCAATCTGCATCCCCCGCCATTCCAATCAAATTTAAGTTGTCACCACAACTTATGATATCTATCGCATCGTCACTAATAATGTTTGAATCTCTCACCGTATTTTGACGACAGGCAAAATATACCTGGGGTAATCCACCATCTGTTCGTCGAAAAGTCAAATTTACCACCGGCCCCTTTGCTGTTTTAGTCATCAAACCAACATATTCTTCACTGGGTGGTACTAAAGTCACATCATAAACCCCAGTCTCATTATTAATCTTGCCATAAAAATTATTCCTATCATAACGATACCCAACTAAAGACTCATCCACCATTTCCGCTTTTTCGAGATTTAACGAACCATTAAACTTAATCATGACATCAGCTCCAACGATTTTTCTATCTTTACTATCAATCCCCACCGTAACCATCATTGTCTCCCCAATCTTAGTCTCTTCGCTCTTTCTCTCCAAATAAAGATGTGGCTTACTACCACTGCCATTCAAGCGACATTCTCCCATAAAAAATGCCCATTCATTGCATCTACTTTCCCCATTCACGCACATTCCTCCGACATTTTGATAACCCATATCAACACAAAAAAACGATGCCGGATTCGGCATTCCCACTCCACCCCTCCTTTTCTCCTCTTCTCCAGCACTTTTTTTACACTCATCCTCTGTATTAAAAATCCTTAAGCCATTATCAGTCATCAGGCTCATTCCACAAAAAGTTCGCTTGTCACAATTAAAAATATTAAGAGTATGCCAATACCCTGTCTCACATCGGCACTCACCCGTTTCTGAAATAGCTTTAGAATGCTCAATCTTATTTTTACACTGCTCCACTGTTAATCGGCCCAGCTGTTCATTGTCGGCTTCATTGACAACATCATTAATATCAAGATCAGCAAAATAACTAAATTTTTTATCTTGATCGTCTTCATTACACCGTCCGCCCTTTGAGGCTTCATAAACTTCTCTTATTTGCTTACACCAATCAGTCTCTGCTCTCACTCCCGTCACGCCAAAAACCAAAAAAATTATCAAAACTATTGGCCAAAATATTCTTCGCACAAATAAATTTAGCCTCTTTTTCTTATCATGTCAACCACTGCCCTAGCCACATTTATTCCTGTTGCCTCTTCAAACCCCTTAAACTGGCACTGCCTATTCACCTCCAACACCACACTTTCCTCACTTTTTGGACTTTCAGGCTTTTTGGACTTCATAATATCCACTCCGCAATAATCCAGCCCGCACACTTTAGCCACCTTTTCCGCTAATTTAGTGTCCTCATCCGATAACTCCCATTTTTCCACCGCCCCTCCAAGGCTATAGTTACTTCTAAATTCATCACCGGAAGCCGTCCGCTTCATTGCTCCCAGCACCTTACCGTCAAGCACAATCACCCTCAAATCCCACCCCCCCGGCAAAAACTTTTGCCACAAAAACATCCCCAAATTTTTTTCATCGATCTTATTAAGCCACTTTTCCACTTCCTCCCAATTCTCAAGTTTCCTCACCGACTTCCCCTGATACCCCCTCTCATGTTTTGTAATTATCGGAAAATCCCACTCACCAAAACTTTTTGGACTTTCTACTTTCAGACTTTTGACTTGCGATCTTTCATAGAAGATCGCCGTCGGCACTACTGGAATTCCCGCCTCCACAAACACCGCATGTTGGGAAATCTTCCCCATTCTTGGCCAACCCAAATAGCTCCCCGCATTAACACAAAACATCTCATTTTGTTTTAATCGGATTAGCATATTCCTCCCTTCCACATATTTCCCCGACTTTGTTCCCGCCACTCTAAACCAACAGCCCAAAGTGTTCTCCCCATTTCTCTCTATACTATTTATATATACCCTAGGTTTTTGATTATTAACCTCAAAAGTCAAATCTCGATAATTTACTTTCTCCACTTCCACTCCCAACTTCTTCCCTTCTTGTGCCAACCTATCCACCTCAAATTGGCTTTGTTTCGGCGACATCGTAAAAGCAATTATCTTCTTATCCATCTGGCCGATTATACCACACATTTTGCATCCAGTACCCAGTATCTAAGAACTAAGAACCAAAATCTAAGATCTAATCTTTTCCCAATCTTCCCTGATATTTCAGCTTTCCCCACTCGCTATACACCTTAAACTTTCCATTCCCAGATTTGATTAACTCTTCGTTAACCATCACACCAGCCTTGCACCCATCAGGATTCTCCCTTAATTCCGGCATAGATTCGTTTTGACTTTTTTTCATGTAATTCCAAGGTTTAAACTTTGGAGTAGATTCACACCCCAGCCACACATATCCTGTTAATCTTCCAAATTTTTCATCCAAATACCGATCATACTCTAGATACACCACTTTGTCTTTGATTCTTCTTGTTAACCAGTCCTTGGCCTTCAAATAATCTTCATAATTAACATTTCTATCTGGAGCATTTACTCCCGCCAACCGAAAACTTAACCCATTTTTAAGCGTAAAAGTATCACCATCAATTATCACGGTTACGACTGTCTTAGTTGGAAATACCAGCTTATTATTTCTGAAATCACCAAAGGCTCCCATCTTTACCATTCCCACCGTTCCGGCCAATATCAACCCCGCCCAAAAAATCTTCGGTATCCGCCTTTTCTTCAACTCCCCCTCTTTAATCATTTATGTTTTAACTTTTTGGACTTTTTGGACTTTTTGGACTTTCTAACTTTAAACTTACCAGAAATCTTACGATTTCTCGTGGCACATCAATTCCTGTCGCCTGCATAAACCCTCTAAACTGCGGTCCTCGGTTAACTTCCCAAAACATTGGCCTTTTTTTATCATCATTGGCAAACACCAAATCCACTCCTGCCACCCATAATCCGCAAGCTTTTGCTGCCTTTACACACAACTTCTTTGTTTCTTCGTCAAGTTCCGCTAATTCTACCGTCCCTCCTCGGGAGAAATTATTTCTAAATTCTCCTTCCACCTGAGCCGATCTTTTCATCGCCCCCAGTACTTTGTCTCCCAACACAATCACCCGATAATCCCCGCTATTTTTAATAAACTCTTGAGCTAAATATCTCCTCCCTTCGGCAATCTCTACTGGTCTTAACTCTGCCATGATTTTATCCAACTCCATTTTGTTGTCAGCTTTATACACACTCCCTCCCCGATGGCCTCCACTTCCCTTAATTATTACTGGAAAACCTAAATATTTTGGCGCTTCAGTTAATAAATAACCCAAACTTCCATATAAAGTTTTTGGTGTCGGAATTCCCGCTTTTAACATCTGTAACATTTGAAATGCCTTGCAGGCGTCAGTTGGTCTGGCACTCCCCACCACCGGGTCAACAATTATTTTCCCTAAGATCTTAGCCTCATCAACCAACCAAGACACCTCTTGCCAGTGCTTTTTCGCCGTTCTAAAAAACAGCACATCAAAATAATCAAGGCCATAATCACGCCCGCTTTTCAACGACTTGGTTAATCCATCTCTCAGCATAATATTGGGCCTGTCACTACTAAACACCACTTTGTTGTAAGAAAACAACTTTAACTCCACCCCTTCTTTCTTTCCTGCCCGCTTTAGCATCACCAAATGATCAGTCAACTTTCCTCCATAAAACACCGCAACTTTTGTCATTTTTTAAAATTAAAAATTTAAAATTAAAAATTATTTTTTCCCCTGCCCTGTCAACCTGTCCGACGACAGGCGGAGGTGAAGGGGTTAGGGGAAGGGTTTTTATTTATTTGCAGAAATTAAAAAACCTTCTAAATCTTTTCTCCCCAATAAAAATTTTGTCCTCAACTTATGTCTATCGGCCACATTTACCGCCGTCACAATCTTTTTCCCCAACACCCAGAAAGTTACTCCCACCACTGGCCTGTCCACCTGTCTTCCCAAACTCGACCGATAATGTCGATAATACAACACCCGTGTTTTATCAAGCAACCCCATCTTTTCCGCCAGAACCTTATCAATCGAACTCCTAAATGCCCCGGTATCTATTTTAGCTCTCACTTCCACCACCCGATGTTTTCCTTTTTTTAGCACTGGGCTTTTTTCAAAACTTGGCACAAAGCCTTTTGGCACTTTAATTTCAATTATTTCAATTGGCTTGATTGTTTTTGCCCTCTCTTTTTGCTCTACTTTCTCAAAAAAGCTCTCCCCAAATAGATACTTAGCCAGGGAAATACTGTGCTCCACACTTTTTGCCTCCACATCCTCAACTTTTTGCATTCTAGCCTTCAATCCCGCCCGATTACATAATTGTATTGACAATCCGG
Source organism: Candidatus Shapirobacteria bacterium (assembly GCA_041665485.1). GTDB lineage: Bacteria > Patescibacteriota > Microgenomatia > UBA12405 > UBA12405 > JBAYFX01. The sequence continues at coordinate 184,765 of JBAYIT010000001.1, read as the reverse complement.
GGCGGGAATTGACTTCCAGCACCAATGGCCCTCTTTCCTTATCTAAGACTATGTCCACTCCCACAAAGCCCAATTCCGGAATCGCTCTCTGGCAACTTATCGCCACTTCCAGCACTTCTCTCCATTTTGGAATTTTAATTCCATTCACCTTAATCATTCTCTTTTTCCCTCGGTCATAAATTTTCTTGATTATTTCTCCTTTGCCCTCAATTCCAAAAGTAGTAATTCCTGTAGCCAAATCCACCCCCAGCCCCATTGCTCCCTGTTGTAAATTTGCCTTTCCTTGGCTTTTTTCGGTTGGAATCCGCAACATCGCCATTACCGGCACTCGGTTATAAACAATTACCCGGATATCCGGCGTCCCAGTTCGGGTATAGCTCAAAAACATCGGATGAATTTTTATTCTTTCTTCAATTAACACCGTGTCCGGCATTCCATACAAGCTATATCTCCCCGCCAATATCTCTAAACAATGCCTCTTTAAATCTTCTATAAATATAGTTTTCCCATCCATCATTAGAAATTTGTCATTAGAAATTTTCTTTTTTATTATTAATATCCCTTCTCCTCCATATCCCGACACCGGCTTAATTACAAAATTACCTGTTAATTTTTCCCACTCAAATTTCTCTACCCCTGCCCCCGATCTCAATCTCCCGATCAATTTTGGCACCCCCACCCCTTCTTTTTGCAACACCATCTTTGTTTTCCATTTACTATCCGCCACTCGCCTTCCCTCTATCGAATTTTTTCGCAAATACACCTTATTTCTCTCATTTTTCGTCAAAAACTGTTTGTATTTCTCTAATCCAAATATCATTTTTTATCTTAATTCGTAGATTCGTATATTCGTAAATTCTTATTTTTTCCGAATCGCTTTCTTAAATCTAGCAATCTCCGTCAGTCTAATCCCACTATAGTTTCCCACCAGCAAATTAACCGCTACCACCACCAAAACAATTTCCGGATTTAACAACACCGCCTCTCTAATCCAGCCAACATCCATAATTACTGCCCCCACCACCGCTAAAATCAATGTTCCCAAAGTCAATTTCACCGCCTCTTTTCGGCTTTTAATCAACTGCGTTCTCACAAACTCCTCCGCCAACATCACCATAAATAACACCGGGAAAATCGATATCTTACTCAAATCTATCCACGGAGTTACTGTCCCCAACAGCATCAACCCAAACGTCCCCAGTCCAATCATTACTAAATTAATCGATCTTGACGGCCAAAAATGAAGTTTGAGTCGCTTCAAAAGCATATTTCCTCCGCTCGATATCATCAAAATCAGGCCAAAAAGTAATAAACCGCTCGGAATTCCTGTTGCCGTCAACACCACTGCCACCATCGTTGGCATAAAAATCCCGTAACCGGTAAAACCTACCAAATAATGAATAATCCCCACCATTGTCGCCACTACTGGCAATAACAATAATAGAACAATCGTTTCCGCCGGAACTCCTCGCTCAATTGCCATCCCCACTATCACCCTCATTCCATTCCACCCGTTCCAATGCTCTACTGCCAAAATCGGAGTTGTTCGCCAGCTGGCAACTAATGCTCCGGCCAACACAAATACTATTATTTTGTTAAGCATAGGGGGGATCTAATTTGGCCGTATTATACCATGTACCTAGCTCCAAGTACCTAGTACCCAATAACTCGTAACTCGTAACTGAAAACTGTCAACTGACATAGTATAATTAACCCGTGTTTAAACCAGTTCTTGCTCAAGTTCAAATTGGTGATACTCCTCTTGGCAGTGGCCACACCATCTCCTCTTCCTATCCCAATCTGGCCGTTCTCGTCTCCATTATTCTCAAAAACGCTCTCACTGTTGCTGGTATTGTTTTTCTGGCTCTTTTGATTTTCGGCGGTCTTACCTTTATAATTAATGCCGGTAGCGGTGATTCTAAAAAAACAGCTCAATCATCTGGAGCCATCACCAACGCCCTTATTGGTTTTTTAGTTGTCTTTTTAGCTTACTTTATTATTCAAATAGTTGAAGTTATTACTGGCCTCAAAATCCTCAACCCCACCATCTAACATGATCAAACAAATAACCCCATACGTCATTGCGAGGATCCCGATAACTATCGGGGGACGAAGCAATCTCGTTGGGATCGCCACGGCCTTCGGCCTCGCGATGACGGGCATGGGGGGGTTTCTAGTTTCTAAAATTCCCGCTTCTGCAGCCGGAATTTTTGGTACAGTTGGCAACCCCACTGCATATAAAAGCGATGCCGGCTCCGGTCTCTTTATCTTCATGAGCAATATTTTTAAAATTGTTGGCACTATCGGCGCTATTTATGTTGTTTTTCAATTCATTATCGCCGGTTACGAATATATTTCTGCCAATGGTGATTCCAAAAAAACCGAGCTGGCTTGGGCCAAAATTTGGCAAAGTATTTTAGGGTTGGTTATTATTTCTTCGGCTTTTATTCTTTCCGGTGTTATCGAGCGCCTCACCGGTATCTCCGCCACCAAACCTGTTATTTGGGGGCCAAATTAATTTTATGTTCAATAAACTTTTAGCCCAAATTCCTCACAACAATTACGGTCTAAGTGGTCCGGGTCAAAATCCCAATTCTCCCAAAACTGCCACCAGCGCTCTCGAGCTCACCGTCGGTCGTGTTATCGGCATCCTCACCGTTGTTGCTGTCATTTACTTCTCTATCCAGATTATTTTTGCCGGCTATGCCTACATTTCTTCCGAAGGTGATGCCAAAAAAGCCCAAGATGCCAAAAAGCGCCTTACCGACGGCATTTTAGGTTTATTTATTGTTGTTGTTTCTCTCGGCCTGGGTGCTCTTATGGCCAAGCTCCTCGGTCTGGAAAATGTCCTCGATCTCAATAGTATGTTTGATAAACTTGGCCTATGATCACCAACCCAATTCTCAAAACTCCGGGAGCCCAGGTCAACGAACCCATCATCTATCTTAACAACGTTATTCAATCGGTTTTCTCCATCTTTATGTTAGTTGGCGTTCTTTATTTCTGTTGGTTTATCTTCATGGCTGCTTTTCATCTCATTGACGGCCAAGGCGACAGCAAAAAAATTGAAGAGTCCAAAAAAGAGCTCACCAACGGCATGATTGGTCTTGTTCTTCTTTTCTCTCTCTTTGCTGTCCTTAAATTAGTCGGCTGGGTCTTCGGCCTTAAGGATCTGGAAAATCTCCAAATTTTCCTCCCTATTTAATAAATTAAGGTTTATTGCTAAAATAAACCAAATTTAACTTATAAATTAAAAAACTATGAACCTAAGTCAACTTTCTCTGGTTGTTCCGGCTTACGCCCAACAACAAATTAAACTCCAGCCAAAAGCTGGTGGCGGGTGGGATTCCCTTACTGGTCTTACTGCTGGCGGTATAATCTCCGGCGCCATCTCCCTTATTATGTTGGTCGTTGCCCTTGTGTTTTTCTTTATGCTCGTCTGGGGTGGCCTTCGTTGGGTCATGAGCCAAGGCGATAGTAAAAATGTTGAAGGTGCCAGAAATCAAATCACCAATGCTCTCATTGGTTTGGCCATTGTCTTCGCTGCTTGGGCTATCATGAAGCTAATTGGTACCGTCTTTGGTATCGACATTCTCGGAACCTTGACTGTTCCCACTTTCCAGCCATAAGTCTGGAAACTGATCTTGTTTTCCAAACCCCTCCGATAGCTATCGGAGGGGTTTTAGTTTGCTATAATCCACTTATGTCCCGCCTGTCTTATCTCTTAGTTCTTATCTCTTATCTTTTAGTTCTTATCTCTCCCGCCCCCGCCCCCGCCCTCGCCCAACAAGACTGGAAAGCTCGCGACCCCCGTTGTGTCGATAAAGCCAACCCTGACGTTGCCACTATTCAGGGTCTCGAATGTCTCTTTTACAACACTCTATCTGTCGTCGTCACTATTGCCGGTTTAGTGTTCTTGGTTATGTTTATTGTTGGTGGGTTCAATTATGTCCTAAGTAACGGCGATCCTAAAAAAGCCGCCGGCGCTGCTGGCACCCTCACTTCTGCCATTATCGGCCTAGTTGGTGTCATTGCATCTTGGCTAATCTTACGCCTTATCCAAAATTTCACCGGTATTTCCACTCTCACTATCTTCCAAATCCCCGGCTAGAATAGCTTTTTGGACTTTCTAACTTTTTGGACTTTTCGGACTTTAAGTTATAATTAACCGTGTTTTATCTCTTATCTCTTATCTCTTATCTCTTAGTTCTTATTTCTCCCCAACCGGTTAATGCCGCCGACCCCGGTCTCAATCTTATTAACGATCCCAGCTCCGCCGGTTACACTGTTAACCAAGACGTTCAAAACTGGGTTCTCTACGCCCCCGGCTCTCCCCAAGAACTGCTCACAGCCGATATTCAGGCCAATAATGTCGTTGTCCGCATTCATTCCTCTTGGACCGAAACCGGCCAACTCATGCTCGGTTCCAAAGAACAACAGGCCACCATTGCTTCCGAATGGAGCCAAGCCATCAACCAATTCGCCGCCTCCGGTAAAACCGTTTATGTCGAACCTTTCAACGAACTTGAACAAGACTACGAACGGCGCGCTCCCGATGGCTACATTACTCTGGAAGAATCCATTTCCCGAGCCAACAATTTCATTAAAGACATCAAAAGCCAACTTCAAAACGCCACCCTTATCTCCCCCGCTCTCGATCCTCAAAATCCCAATTACCCCGTCACCAGTAAGGCCTTTTCCTATTTTGACATTATTTCCTATCACCCTTACCGCTCTGACACCGCTATTAATTATGACAAAGGCCCCCTCGCTGGCAAAAAATTTCTTTTTACTGAAATCGGCGTCGACAAAAACGGTCTAATCTATGACGATCAGGCTTTTATCAACTTCTTTTGTGGCGAAAATATCATCAGTCAATGGCAATCAAAACCAGACGTTCTTGCCTATTTTCTTTTCACCGCCGCCCCCGGTAATTTCAGTGGTGGTTCCTGGACTATCAACGACAACGTCGCCAATGCCATCTCCGGCAAATGCGACCAAACCAATCTCCCCAACCCCAATCACCGTCCCTCCGTTACCCCTCTACCTACCAGCAAGCTCGGTGGCGAGTCAATCGACGACCTCCTCCCCCCCGCCGTCAACACTACCCCCTATCTTCATCCCCGCGGTTACATTAACGGCATTTACGACACTAACGCCTACGCCAACCTCAAAGGTGGTCAAATCTGCACCTTTCAGGCTAGCATCAAACAATCTTATTCCCCCAAAAAAACTACTACTAAAAATCAGGACGGTTCCACCACCACCGAAACCGAGCCACTTACCGTTACTTCAGTTGAAGAAGAAGTCAAAGTCGATGGCCCTCAAACCAACCTCGGCCCGGCCAAATACTGCACTTACACTAGTTATTCCCAGCTCCCCACCCACCACCAGCAATACATTGTCCACGCCAATCGCACTGATCCTCTTTCTCTAGCAAGCGAGTTCGGCAAATTCAATCGTTTTGGCTACAACCCCGTCACCCGCTCCATGAGTTATTGCATGCAACTTGACCTAAAATGGAAACTTTTCCAGGAAGCCGTCCGTTCTCTTGAAGAAGACAAACTTAAACGCAACCCCTATCTTATTGCCAACGACCAGCAAATCGGCACCGCCTATCACGACACTGGCGGTTGTCGTGACATGGACAAATCCGGCCAAGGCGCCGGCCGACCAATGTTTATGAGTGAATATGTTTGGGGCATGATTAAATCCGGTAAAATCAATCAATTCGCCGTCAAATGTGTTCAAGGAAAAATTGTAGAAGACGGTGTCCCCGGTGATGTTCGCGAACTCCTCTCCAAACAATACGAAGGTGGTGGTTACGAAAAGCGCACTGGCATCCCTTTTTGGGAAACCTACAGTGGTTGCTACAAAAACGGCTACACCTATTTTCTCGCCACCAATCCCGGTTGCGCTTCCGCCAATCTGGAAACAACTGTTAAAAATGTTGGCGCCGGTGGTGGCGTCGAACCTACTCCTTACCCCCACACCATGCCCAATTTAGCCGCCATGAGCAGTGGTCAAGCCGGTGAGGCCACCGCTTGGTGGATTCCCTACAAGCAACAAAGTAGTATTCCCAAGCCCGATGTTTGTTCCATGGGTGGTGGCTACAACACTCAAAACAAACCCTCGCCTCTTGATTTTGTTGCCTGGGTTAAAAATCTCTGGAGGCAAATAACCGAAGACACCACTCTCACTGCCAAAGTTGAAGTAGAAGTCGATTATCCCGCCAACATCGCTAAGAACGAAGGTAGTCTCACTCAAACCTACTTCAATCTCACTCCTCAAAAAGACCAAGGCAAATTGGCCCGCACCGGTTCCGACTCCACTGCCGGCGGTGGCGCCCAGCTCCCTATCGCCCACCCCGGCGCCCAAACCGACATTAACCACGACAAGTTCTACCCCCAACTCCTCCCCGCCTCCTGGCAACTCTAATTTATTTTGTAAATCGTAAACCCAATTTCTGGTTCTAAATTCGTAAATTCCAGACCTGCCTGCCGGCAGGCAGATTCGTAGATTCCCGATTTCAAACTCGTAACTGATAACTCGTAACTCGTAACTCTTTTTAGTATAATCTTTCCATGTCTCTAAGTTCTCGCTTTTCATCATTTTTTTCCAGATTCCAGATTCGTAGATTCGTAGATTCCAATCTTAATCGTCGTGACCTCCCCCTTCTTCCCAAGCTCTCCAAATCCACCAAAATTCTCTTAGTTCTCGGTTTTTGTTTCTTGTTTCTAGTTGCTGTTCCTGTCGCCGCCGAAAAATCTGAAATTCGCTATCAGCGCGACGCTATCAAAGCCGGTGGTAGCGTCGAAGGTTGGTTCGGTTCAACCATTTTCACCACCATTTTTCACTTTCTCAACATTCTAACCAACATTATTGACATTCCTGATGGTTTACTTTCTTCTATTGAAAACGGTCAGCCCATCGCTTCTTCTCAATGGGTTCCCGGAGGTGTTGCTGGCAATCTCTCTGGCATGATTGCCACTCTAAATTATCCCCAAGCATCTGGAATAGAATATATCGCCTCTGTTAAAGATAATTTTTTAGGTAAGCCAGCCTACGCTCAAGGTGTTGGTTTTGCCGGTCTCCAGCCTCTTCTTCCTCTTTGGCGTGGTTTCAGAAACATTGTTTATGTTTTATCTTCTATTGTTTTTATCGCCATCGGCATCATGATAATTTTGCGGGTCAAAATCTCTCCCCAAGCCGTCATCACCATCCAAAATGCCATCCCGGGACTCATCACCACTCTCATTCTCGTCACTTTCTCTTACGCTATTGCCGGTCTGGCCATTGATTTTATCTATCTCCTCGCCGGCCTGGTTATTGCCATGTTCTACACCATTACTGGCACCGCCTTCGGCGGTGACCTTCTTAACCCCTGGAGAATCTTTAATAATATTATGCCCACCTCTTGGGCAGGAACAGCTATACAATCTGCTTATCAACAATTTACCGGTACCAGTCCCTACACCCTCGAACATCTCACCAACCCCAGCTTTAATACTTATCAAAGTCTGGTCTATCATGCTATGCCCTCTTGGGCCCTCTACGCCCTAAGTGGTATGGTTAGTAGTGTCGTTCTGGGCACCCTTGGTGGTGGTATTTTCAACCTTATTATGGGAGGAGTAGGCAACGATATTGCCAGAATCGGAATGGGTATTACCGGCGGTCTCGTCGGTGGCACCATCGGTGGAGTCTTAGTTTCTCTTGTCATGACCATCATCATGACCTTCTGGCTCATCAAGCTATTTTTTGGTCTAATCAAAGCCTATATCACCATTATCTTTAAAATTATTATTGCCCCACTAGAAATTGCCATGGGTGCTTTCCCCGGCTCCAAAATGGGATTTTCCTCTTGGATTAATGATCTTATTGGCTATATCGCCATTTTCCCCATCACCACTATATTCTTAGTTCTTTTAAACCTTATTGGCGAAACAATCCTAAGTGATGCCGGTAAAAGTCTCTGGATTCCCGGCCAACTCCTCATTGGTGCCGCTGGTAGTAACTGGTGGAGTGCCAACGCCATCGTCAAAGCCGGCCTCGGCCTCGCCGGCCTTGGTCTTGTCTCCAAAATGCCCGAGATGATCCCCCAGTTTATCTTCTCCCTTAAACCATCCCCCTGGTCCCAAGCCATTGGTCAAAGCTATAGCAATAAATTTATCGAATCTACAGCAAGACAAGAGATTGGTGGACCACTAATTCAAGAGGTTGGTTCTCGTATTGCCAGCAACACAGGCCCACTTAGTAAAATCAAACTTCCCTGGGGTATGAATCCATCTCTAACCGGCAGGGCTGGAAAAGCAGTCCAAGACATAGGAAAGAAAGTGCAAGATGGGAAACTGTAAAAAACTTAATATCTTTGTTTCCGCCTCACATTTATTTACACTTGATCTGCTAATCTCCTATCCCTTCTTTGCACTCCTGATCCATTCAGCCTAGCCAAACCCGCTTCTTCCGACTTCTTTATCAAGCCACTCCCAGCCTTTCCTCCATCACCCGGCAAAATATTCTTTATCCTCCCCCAAGCATAGTTAAATTCTTCTTCTGTTAAAAACCCATTTCTTACAAACGCACGCCGATAATCATCTTTCTGAAAATTCAACCACCTCTTTTCGGGAGCTTTCGTCATATCTGACAACACCGTCTTTAGTTGGTCAGACCTTTCCGGGTTGGCAGCATCATCATCTATCGCATACACTGCCGCCATAAACAAATTCATTCTCAACCTCCTCGCCTCCAAAGAGTAATTGAGAGCCACGTCGATTTTCTTTGCTACCGACCCCATGTTTGCCGGCGAATTAAAGAAAAAGTCTACTTCCTCTCCAACTCCGCGATACCCTTTCAAACCAATAATAAATTTTGAAACTAACTCGTAAACCTGTCCTCCTCTAAATATCCCATATGTCCAACCCCATCTACTATTGTCTGGTCTTGTTCTAAAAACATCAGCTAAATTGACCCTACCATTTGCAATCGCCAACATCTCTTGATGACTAACCCATGGTTGTGACAAATTATCAGGTAAAACAGGGATCAATGCTGGTAATCCCGTTTCGTAACCTTTTGAGTATTCCTTCATCTGCTTCGCCCTAGTTGCTGCTGGTTTAATATAATCATTTTGTCTATCTGCATAAACAGTTCCATCCCCCACAACCTTTGGAACACCGTAGCGATACGCCACAGACCCAAAGTCAGAGGAATCGTCGTATCTTAAATTCCCATTCCTTTCCACCACCGTCTCTCTATACATGATATTTCCATCGTTCCCCCTTTCCACACACAACCATCCAGCACAAAACCCATTCTCAAACAACATTCTCGCCATCTCCACTCCAAAATTTACATACAGATCGGGAGTATACCTTAGTGCTTGTTTTACATATCCTCTACACGGTTCAACAAATCTTTCTTGTACTTGTTGTTCGGTCAATTTTTCCATCTGCATAATATTTGCCGACCCAGCAACATCACCAGTCCTATTTAATCCAATCAAACACATCGCCCTAAATGCCGTCTGCATTGCTACTCCCACCATTGGCATTTCCATTAATGCCACCAAATCCGACACTCTCTGATATTCCGCCCATCTAGTTTGAGTAAAACTCTCCTGTGCTCCCGCTCCATAATCATGCCACGCTTTTCTCCACTGATCCGTCACGTTTATATTAGTCACCATTCCATCAAAAGCCTTAACCATTTTCATCCATTCCGACGACTCGCCTAAATGTTCCGTTTTTTCTCTAATTTGTCTATTTATATCCCCAATCTTTCCCCTTAAATTTGTTACCAAACCATCTATTACCCCAATACTCCCTGTTTCTGCTTCAGTTAAAAGCCCTGCCCTCGACCTTAAATCCTCAAATTCCCCTCTCTCTCCAGTCGACAAAGCTCCTCGTGCCTTCTTTGCTTCCAGTTCCGTCAACCTCACCGCTCCTTCAGCCCTCTCCTTTAATTTTTCAAAGGTTGTCATTTCCGCCGGTCTAATCCCGGCATCTTCCGCCACCAACTCCAATCTCATCTCCAATGTTTCAGTTTCATCTTTCGTCCTCTTGTACGACGGAATAGCCATCAATCTATTAAACTCCGCCAATTCTGCCGCATCTGTTATTTTGCTCCTCAATTGGCCTAACCTTTTATCATATAATCTCTGCTCTTCGGGCCTCAACGCCCTTACTTTCCTTTCCCTCAATTCTTCTAGTTCTCCTTCCTCCCCTCCGTCCAACGCCCTCATCATCTTTCCCCAAACATCAGCCAACATCACCGCTTCTTCTGGTCTCAAGTTGTCTTGGTCCATTCCTGCCCATCTACTATAATTCGCCGCCTCTGGCCCCCTTAATTCCTTAAACATTTTTGTTAAAAGTTCTTCATATCTTGTCTTTTCTGCTCCACCCAAACTTCCTGCCCTCGACCTTAAGTCTTCCAGTCTTGCTCCAAGTTTCGCTACCCTCCTCTGCAAATCTTCTCTGTCATCATACAAACCCGCCACCCCATTGGTCATTGAGTCTACAATCGCCTGCCTTTCATCTTTTACCACCTGATAATCTCCAAAAAGCTTCCATTCATCTGCTGTCATTTCCACTGGTCTATCTAAAATATCTGGATCAATAGCACTGTACTTATGTAAAGCCGACACCAACAACGGATTCATCATCATTCCTTCCATTTCTCGATCTCTCTCTGCTACCAATCCAGCCTGAACTCTTTCCACGTTGCCACTCATTGCTCTAATCAACAAAGCGCTTCTTATTGGCCCAGCTTCGTACGGCGATATCGCATCTCCTTCAGCCGCCGCTACTGCCACAAACCCCACCAGCTCCGGCTGAATAACGTCTGGAGTTCTTATCCTTGCGTCAAGAATTCGGCCAGCCACTCCAATTGCATCATGCCTCGTTCTCTCCGCCCTTATTAACCTCGTTTGCTCCGATCTCTCCCTATCGCGCAATACCGCCTCCCTTTGTTGAGCCTCACGTATTCTATTATCTGCTTCGCTTCCAGCCATACCCTCATTTTACCCTCCCCACCCCGTATTTTCAATAAGCAAGTCCTATAATACTTTGATCAAGAACACAGAGATAAGAGATAAGAAATAAGATGGTAAATTAGAATAATGATTAATGAGTTTACAGATTTGGTTGTGTGGCAGATAGGTCACGAAACAGTTTTATTGGTTTACAAATTAGTGGGAAAATTTCCCAAAACCGAAACTTACGCCTTAGTGGATCAATTAAAAAGAGCTGTTGTTTCAATAACAAGTAATATTGCTGAAGGATTCGGAAGAAAAACATATAAAGATAAAGTCCACTTTTATTATTTATCTTTAGGGTCTTTAATGGAGGTCAAAAACCAATTAATTATTGCCAAGGATTTGGGTTTTATTTCGGTTGATGATTTTACTAAATTATTGGGAAAACTAATGGATGTTCAGAGACTGTTATTGGGTTTAATTGCCAAAACAAAAACCTTTAAGTAATTTTTTTTGCTTCTTATCTCTTATCTCTGTGTTCTTAGTTCTGTGTTCTTATCTCTTAGTCCCCATAATGATCCCAAACTCCTCCTCCCCAATCGTCTCTTTCTCTACCAAAATTTTTGCCAACTCATCCATCTTTTTTCGGTTTTGCTTTAATATCGTTCTCGCCCTCGCCAGAGCCGTATTAACCAATCCCCCTATTTCTTTGTCCACTTTTGCCTGCATGGCGTCCGATATTTTGGCCGGCTCCCAATAAGCCTTGCCCCAGTCCGACACATCCACCTGCGGCCCCAGGTTTATGGGCCCAAGTTCACTCATTCCCCATTCCACCACCATGTCGCGAGCTATCGCCGTTACATGGGTAATATCCGAGGCCGCCCCCGTGGTTATATCCCCAAACACTATCTCTTCCGCCGCCCTTCCCCCCATCGCCATTGCCATCCGCTTAATCAAATTACTTCTTGTTTGGTGAATTTCATCTCTCTTTGGTGGCACTAAGGTAAACCCAAGCGCCATCCCGCGAGACACTATCGATATTCTTGTCACCGAATCTAGGCCCTCTACATAATTAACAATCGCGTGCCCGGCTTCGTGGTAGGCCGTCATTTTCTTGTCCTCCTCGGTTTGGTCCCGCCTCTTCTCTCGTCCGAGCTTTGCTTTCAAGGCCGATTCTTCAATATCCTCCATACTTATTGTCTTTTTGTCTTCCCTGGCCGCTTTAATTGCCGCCTCGTTTAAAGTATTTTCCAAATCCGCCCCCGAAAACCCCACTGTCCGTCTGGCCACCACCTCCCAGTCAACATCTTTTTCAAACGGTTTGCCCCTAGCGTGAATCTTAAGTATTTCTATTCTCGCCTTAAGGTCTGGAATTTCTAGCACCACCCTCCGGTCAAATCTCCCCGGCCGCAACAACGCTGGGTCAAGCAAGTCGCCTCTATTAGTTGCCGCCAACACCACCACTGCCGTACTCGGTTCAAACCCGTCCATTTCCACCAATATCTGATTTAAAGTTTGGTCCCGCTCGCTGTGCCCCCCATCCATTCCGCCCCGCATCCGCCCAATCGCATCAATTTCATCAATAAAAATAATCGCTTTCCCGGCTTTTTTGGCTGTTGCAAACAAATCCCGCACCCGACTCGCTCCTACCCCCACCAACATTTCCATAAATTCACTTCCTGCCATCGAAAAGAATGGCACATTAGCTTCTCCCGCCACCGCCTTTGCCAGTAAAGTTTTTCCCACTCCCGCCGGGCCCACCAACAACACTCCCTTTGGCGCTCTCGCCCCCATCTTCAGATATTTATCCGGGTTCTTCAAAAAGTCGACTACTTCCTCCAAATCCTTCTTTGCCTCTTCCACCCCCGCCACCCGGTCAAACTTTATATTTTGCTTCCCCTTCACAAAAAGCCTTGCATTTGATTTGCCAAAGCCAAACATCCCGCCCCCCATTCCCCCACCACCTTGTCGCATAAACATAAAATATACCAATAGCAGTATCGGCCCCACCGTCAGCACCGTTACCACTAAATCTCCCAATATCTTCCAACCACTTCTATTGTCAACTCCAAAATTTATGGTGGCAATATCAACCCCTTCTTTTTGCAACAAGTCAGACATCGCCACATTCCCCTCTTTCGATGCCGTCAGAATTTTATTCTGGTCTTTTAACTTGATTAAAATCTCATTATCCATCACCGACACCTCCGCCCCCTTAGTCGTTTTGATTATTTCTATCGCCTTAGACAAAGTTACTTTTTCCAATACTTCCGGCACTAATAGTTGTCGAACCGCCCCCAACCCCCAAAAAATTAATAGCATCCACAAGACTGTTTTTAAAATCTGTTGTGGCCCAATTTCAATTTTTTTAATCTTCACTCCCGGCGGGAGTTTATCCAATACCTCCTTAGGTATTCCCAAATTATCGGCCTTTTTCACCGGTTTTTTTACCGTTTTCTTCCGCCAATTTCTAATCTTTTCTAGCCACTTTTTCATCGTCTCCGATTATACCATTCTTAGTTCTTATCTCTTAGTTCTTATCTCTACAAAAAACTCCGCACATTCTCCTTTTATTCCCCGCATCCTACTTTTTCCCACACCCCTCTATCATCATTTTCCGCCAATCTTACTCTAAATTTATGCCCGCACTTGAGGCATTTGTAAACTATTTTATCCTCGCCCTTCACCTTGTCCACCCCCACCGGCTCCATTAAGCCTTTGCACCCACTTTTCCTATCCCCCGGAATAATTTCATCCACATGCTTCCCCCACAAACACCGTGGGCAATGATCCGTATACCCATCCCCCGTCACCTCTTCCCCACACCTCTCACATTTAAAATTTTCTATTTTTTTTATAAAATTTTTCATAATCTTTATACCCAGAATTTTCTTAACTAATCCCCATCATAAGTACTAATATGGTTAGTTAACAAAGAAAAATAAGGCAAAAATGAAACAGTCAGATTGTTGATCTTGAATTGAAATTCTTTTCCCAGATGAATCACATAGGCCTCTTTTGGTTGATAACTATCAGTAAACGACCTAAAAGATCGGGTTATTTTTGGTTCCGTCAACTTAGTCGCCTTAACCTCAACAGGAACTATTTCGTTGCCAAAATCAATTACGAAATCAACTTCGGCTTTATCTTGAGTTCGCCAAAAATGTAAACTTGTTGGCGGAATTAAGCTTCCTTTAAGAAGTAGATAAACAAAATTTTCAAACAAATGACCATCGGCCAGGTGTTGAAACGATGACCCAAATTGTCTTTGGGCATAATTTTTCATCCCCAAATCCACAAAATAGTAAATTGGCGATTTTGTAATTTCTTTACGAATATTCTTAAAAAATGGCGTAACTCTTTCCACAATATATGTTTTTTCCAAATACCAAAGATAATTGTTAACCGTCTCAACCGATATCCCCAAAGTTGATGATATTTCCGAAACATTAACCAAACCTCCCGCTTGAGACGCCAATAGCCTAACTAAGTTTGTCAAACTAACCGTTTTTTGAATGTTTAACAACAAGGCAATATCTTTTTCCAAATAACTTTCGTAAATGTCTTGAATAGTTTTTCTCTTTTCTTCTTCAGTTTCGGCCAAAACAACCCTTGGATACCCACCAAAATCTAAATATTCTTGAAAATATTTTTGAGTCAACCCTGACTCAACCAAAAAGAAATCAGCTAATTTACTTTCGTACCTATACTCCGTTTTATAATTTACAAATTCCCCAAACGAAAGAGTACTCAACTCAAACAGCCTTTTTCTACCCACCAACGACTCATGGACCCTCTCTTTCAACTCAACACTCCCTGAGCCAGTCACAATAAATTTATAAGGCAGACCTCTGTCGTAAATTCCTTTCAAAAACAAACCCGCATCAACCTTTCTTTGAATTTCATCAATAAAAACATAACCTTTTTGGTTGCCAAAAGCTAGCTCAATCTTACCAATCAAAGCATCTTGCGAATCAAAATACGGCCGATCTAAGTCGTTGTCTAGGCTTAAAAATAAAGTCTTCTCAGCATCTTTATTCAAATCATCCATCAATTGACGCATTAACGTGGTCTTACCTGCTTGACGAGGGCCAATGATCAAGGTAATTTCAGGATTTTTGAGGTGCGCCTTAATATCAGAAAATAAACTTCTTTTAATCATACCTTAATAATAACCCGGTTATTTCACTAGTCAAGTAGTAGATTTATCGGGTTAATCTTCTTTTATTTTTATAAATTTTTTATTTGGAGTTTGCAATTTGATCATTGTGATTTGTTTGGAAATTAGAATTTGCGAAGCGAAGCGAAGTCCGCCTCTGGCGGAGTTATTGATCGTTGTGATTTGTTTGGAAATTGGTTATTGGAAATTGGAAATTCTTGGAGTTGAAATTTATTTAGAAATTTCAACTCCAAGCTTTATATCCCTCTCCCACCTCCTATTAAACAATAATTTCCCTCCCACCACCGTTGCCTCCGGCTCGACTTGCACTGGCTGCCAGCCAGGAGGCATCGACACCAACGTCACCAGCCCCGTATCCCCCCACCCCGACTGCTTTTGCAGGTAACACAGGTAAGAAAACTTGTCTCCGGTCAACAGGTTTATTGGCGACACGTATTTGAACTCCACCACCCGTTTGCTATTAATCGGCACCATTACTAGCATTCCCACCTCCGTCTTCCCTGCCACCGTCATTATCGTCATATCCTCCCCACCCATCGTCTTTATTATTTCCCCAGTACTCCCGTCACTTATTTTTACTCCCGCCATATTAATTCCAATCGGTAAGTAAACCCGCAAATAATTTTTATAATCCCCTCCCGGCCAGGCATTACTTTTGGCCGTATTTTCATAACTAATCTTTACTGTTCTCACCACCGCATTCGTCCCTATTTCCACCAGCATTTCTGTTTGCCGTCTTATAAAGTAATTAGCCTTGTTTACCCCCAGATTTGCCTCTACCGGAAACAAATAATCCGCCAAACATCTGTCTTTGGCGCACTCCCCAGCAAACATCCCTCCGCTCCACCCTGTTTCAGCCAGCGCTCTCGCCACTTCTTTATTGTTAATCGCCATCTGAATTTCCCGATTATTAAGCATTAAAAGCATTGCTTCCATCATTTTCCATCTCTTCTCTCCAGAAGCTGTTTTTATCTCCTCAAACAATTGTCGGGAAATTCCTCCCAAAAAACTGGCTTTCTGTTTTGACCCCGGAAAAAACTTTGTCTCCGAATAATACTCCGCCTGTTCATAGAGATTATCTTTATTTATTTTTTCCCCAAAATCAGGCACATTCATTTCCCCCACTACTCCCAAAATTGCCCTCACCACCTCAAGATTTATTCCTATCACTCCGTCAACTTTCCTCCCTGTCTCCTTCTCCAAAAACCACTGGATATCTTTTGAGACTTCGGTAAAGTCGGCCTTCCAGTTAGCATCCCTCATAAAATAGCCCGCTTCTCCCAAATATTTCTTAATTGGTTCCGGTGGCTCCACGTGTCCCTTAAGTTGGCCATCAGCCTCATATACATCGTTGACCGTAAAGTTTGTCAGCTTCCCGTTTTCAAAAGTTAGTATTCCATAACTCCCAATAAATCCGCCACTTGGTCTCAGCTCCATCTGATTTTGGAGTAAAACCATATATTCTCTTCTTCCCGAAACTCCCAAAATCTCCGGCAATAGTCCTACTAATTTTTTCGCCTCTTCAAGGCCTTCTCTTTCAGTAACCAGCCTTTTTCGCCAGTCATTAATTTTCCCTCCAGCGCCAAAAGGCAACCATCGCCAATCACCCGCCATTCGCGCCGACAGTTTTCCGCTATTCGTCCACAATTTATCTACCCCATTTATTAAACTCTTTCCTTCTGTTTCCCAATTTATGTCTTTATCATTCAAGATCGAGTTGGCCACATTTTCTGCTGTTCTACTTGTCTCCACCAGCCCCATCATTGATGTTGAACCTTCCTCAATCAATCTCATCAATTCCCCATAGTTCCCCCCTCCCGACACTTCCAATCGGCTTCGGGAAAGGTCGGCTAATTTAGCCCACTCCAAGGCCACTTTTTCTGTTTTCCCCTCTGCTAAAGCTTTCTCTGTTGCCGAAACCAAATTAGCCACCTTCATTATCGGCCACCCCCACCACGCCACCATTCCCACCGCTACTATCCCCAATATTCCCGACAATATTAATCCAAATCTAATCCTAGGCAACTTAAACTTCTTAGTTCTTATCTCTGTGTTCTTGTCTCTAACTTCTGGCTTTTTCTCTTCTTTATCTAAGATCAAAGATCCAGGATCTAGGATCCTATCAGCCTCACTCTCCTCAATTATTTCTTCTTCTCTTAGCTCTTGCTTCTTAGCTCTTATCTCTAGTTTATCTTCTAACATCTTATTTCTTATCTCCAGAATCCTATTATCAATTTTTAGTGGCTCTTCCACTATTTCCTCTTTACCCGCCGTAGCTCCCCGGCCGTCATAGCTTGACGAAGTCGGCTCCGGTTCTTTTTCTATCTTTATTTCTTCTGTTTCTTTTTCTAACTCGTAACTCGTAACTGGTAACTGATTACTCTCTTCGACTTCAACATCCCACCCTTTCTTTTCCCTTTCTATTACCACTTTAGGTGTCACAGGTTTAGGACGCCTTGCTTCTTCATCTATTTTGCCAAAAAAATATTGCAAGGTCGGCTCCATCCCCTCTCTAAACCCCATCTCTGGTCGCCATCTTAATTTCTCCCAAGTTTCCACCACATTTACATCATCCGAAGCCTTGGCGAAGGATGGCTCTATCTGGGCCACATGTGTCTTCGTCATCTTTGCCAGATCCATCAACAATACTGCCAAATCAGCCGAAGTTATTTCCTCGCCATAAACCTCAAAAGTATTTCCCGCTGTCCCCGACATCAAACATGCCCTCATAATCGCTTCCACTGCGTCTTCCACATACAGCAATCTAATTTTTTGGCTAGGCGGTGGTAGTATTAAATTCTGGTTCTTTACCGCCAATCTCAAAGTTGTCGGCAACCACCCCTCATCCCCCATCCCTGGCCCATAAACATCATGTAATTTTATTGCCCTCCAGTCAAAACCTGAATTTAATTCTTGATTCTTAGTTCTTAGTTCTGAGTTCTCATTAACAAACACCACCCTCGATCCTTCACTCCAAGCCATCTGGTCTAATCCAGAACTATCGAATATAAATACATACTTTGCTTCTAACGGTTTACTGTCAACGGTTAACTGTTCACGGTCAGCTCTCACCGCCTCCACTCCGTGTTCCCTTAGCCACTCCTCTAGTCTATTGGCCACCAAGCTATCTTCCCCACCGATTATTACTGCCACCATCCGTGCTTCCATGTCTCCATTTTAGCCAAATTAAATCGGCATTGAGTTACCTGCGGGGATAATAAGGGGATTATGCGGTAATTATCTTATCAATCTGTTCTTACTCCATCAAAGTATCTGGTCGGAACGTGAAAAATCCGTCATAACCTCAATAACGTCATTGCGAGCGTAGCGAAGCAATCTCGTTGAAATCGGCAATGCTTAAAAACTTGTTTTCTCAACTCAAAAAACCGTCCCAACCTCACCATAAAACTGTCATTACATCAAACAGAGAAATATATCAAAATCTTGCTTCTTATCTCTTATTTCTTATCTCTGTGTTCTTATCTCTACCCATAAGTACCACACTCGACACCAACTCCGTCAATCCGGTCACTGCCACCGCTCCCATAATTCCAAACCTCGGTATTGCCCATAAATTTCCTACAAAATTCACTGTCAACGCCACCAGGCCTGCCTTTAACACTAGCTTCTGTTCGCCCCTCGCTATTAACTTAAACCCTAACCAATGGTTGTTATAAGCAAAAAACAGCGCCACCATCAATCCCCGCAATACCCCAATTGTTGGCCAGTAGCTGTCTCCACCCATAATTGCCACCATTATCGGCGCCAAGAGTTCCACCACTAAAATTACTCCTATTGCTCCGGCCATCAGCAACCACCTAACTTTCTTTTCAGCTTCTTTATTATTGCCACCCTTGGCTAGTAGGGGAAACACACTTCCCATTAAAAAATAAGCCGGCATAATCAACACCGCATACATCTTATAAGCCAGTCCATACCAGGCCACCTCCCTTATCCCCAAAAATCTTTCAATCATCAGTGAGTCCACCACTCGGTCATAAGCCGCAAAGATCAGTAGATACACTCCCATTGGCCAAACCTCCCTCCACAGTCGTCCCAGGTCGTCTTTTTGCCATTTTTCAATCCTGCTCACTCCAGTGAGTTTATTAAGCCAACCCGTCGCCACCACCAAGCTCAAAATTCTCGCTATCAGGTATATTTCCATCACCAACATCAAGTTAATCTCTATCCTAAATAGATATAAAAACACCAAAATCAGCACCGAAAACAACACTTCGCCCATTACCTTCATTCCCATCCGGAGTTTTGCCTGCCACACCATCTCTAGGTTGCCGGCCAACATTGTCAGCCACACCATCATTATTGCCACTATCGCCTCTCCTCTCACCCCTTCAAACCCCGGCCACCAGCCAATTACTACCACCCCCAAGCCAAAAGCTAATCCCGTTGTTATAACTCTCAACCACACCATCTGGCTCCACACCCCCTCTTGATTCTTAGCCATCTCCCTTACTCCAATCAATCTTGTTCCAAAATCCGCCAGCGTGTCCAAAAACACCAAAAAGGCAGTAATAAGCGACAGCTGCCCGTAATGCTCCACCCCCAAACCCCGGGTCAAAAGCATTGTTGCCACCAGGCCCAACAAACCCGTCGTTACTTTCCCTCCCACCTGTACTCCGGTATTCCAAATTGTCGCCCACATGTCTGTATTTTAACTTAAACCGCCAACATTATCGCCAACAGCCACCAGTTTTGTGGCAATGTCAGCCAATAATGGTCCACCATCCCCGTTATGGCTATCACCCCCATAATCACTAATTTGTAATTTGGAAATTGTTTTTTGAAATTTGTTTGGAACTTGTAGGTTTGTAATTTGTGGATTATATAAATCGTAATAATTATTCCCATTTCACTAAGCCACAACAAAAATATATTATGCACCGGCTGTCTCCATCTCCCTTGTCCTTCAATCTCAAACCTTGGCTGAGCCACCAAAAAATTCCCCGCCCCAACCCCAAATAGGGGATTAAGCTTTATCATTGCCCCCGCCTGCCTCGCTAATTCCAATCTTTTATCTATTGAGTTTCTATCCCACCCTCCCACAAAATCCCCAACTCTATAATTTATTGAAATCAAACCTAAAATTAATATTATTACCCCCGATCCCACTCCTAAGTAACCTATTATTTTTCTTAAATTAATATTTTTTTTAGAAATTAGAAATTGGAAATTAGAAATTATGAGAATAATTATTCCCACTCCCCAAACTACTCTACTTCCACTCAAAACTATTCCCAAAACCCCACTCCATAAAACTGTCCATTTATAAAAATTCTTAATTCCTAGATTCCTAGATTCGTAGATTCCTAGCCAGTAAATCAACGATACTAAAAGAAAACCGGCGAGACTATTAGGGTGAGAGAATGTCCCATAAGCTCTAATTATGTTTTCTCCCGCCACCTGCCATTCCGCCAATCCTATTCCTCCCAAAGCAAATCTTCTTTCTCCTAGCCACCACCAAATCCCTCCCAAACTTCCCCCATTCACCACTTGCGCCAATCCCAACCAACTCTCCACCACTATCCAAATCGGTATTATCCACAACAAATACCACCTAACTTGATAAACTTTAAACTTGATAAACTTTAAACTAATTAAAACCTGTCCTATTCTTATCCACCTATAAATTGCCTCCCATCTATTCCCCGCCACCAAAATATTTATCACTACTAAAACCACCCCCACCCAAAACTTCCTGCTTTTAATTAATTTAATAATTTCGAAGCGAAGCGAAGTCCGTCTCAGACGGACAAATTTCAAATTAAAAATTACGAGCAAAACCCAAATAATGTCCCCCAAATACAAAGTAGGTGATAGATAGTCCACCCTTACTCCCGCCACCAAGCTCCACTCCGGCCAAAAATGTTTTCCCAACTGCGTCGGCACCAGCAACAACCAAACCACCCACAACCACTTATTCCAATCTAATTTTAAAATTAAAAATTTTAAATTGATTAAAAATTTCAAATTTCAAATTAAAAATTTCGTAATTAAACAGTAGGTTTAATTACGATATGTCTCTCTTCTCCTTCTCCCTCCGACTCTCCCGTCACTCCTTCTGTTTCCGTCAGCACCACGTGGCAAATCCGCCTTTCATACGGGCTCATTGTCATCATCGCCACCGGCTTGCCTGTTTCTATTGCTTTCTTAGCCAAATCTCGGGACATCGTCTCTAGTCTCATTCTCTGCTCTTGCCTGTAATTATTTACGTCAAGTAGAACTCTCACCCATTCTCCCAGCGATTTTTTCACCATCAAGCTCAAAATCAATTGCACCGCCGCCAAATTCCGTCCCTTAAAACCAATCAAGCTTCCTGGATTTGCTACTTCAACTCCCACCAGCACCTGTGGTTCTTCGCCTTCCACATCTTCCACAAAAGCATTTTCCATCTCAAAATTCATCTTTCCCAACAACTCACACGTTAACGCCAAAATTTTTTCATTTCTTTCTTTGTTGTCCATTGAGGCTATTCTAACACAACAACGAATTTAGTTAACAATGTTTTTTGCCAGGCTTGTAATAGCCAACTTACGTGCTCGTTCAACACTCCAGCCTCTTCTTGTAATAATGGCTTGGGTTCTATCAAGAGATTCTGTCTTTTGTTCAAACCCTTCAAGAAGATTTTTTATTGACACATAAAGTATGGTTTGATCGGAATCACTCCCACCATAATGGACCCTGGCTGTTCCAAAACCCATTTTTCTTGCAAGATTTACAATCCTCGAATTTTTGGTCGCAGCATAGGTTACAACATGGTCTGGTCTATCGCTTTTACGAGTATTGTTCAATATCTCGAGTAAAGATCTAAAGTCAGCAACACACATGGCCAACATAGGTAGCGTAAGTTCGGGGTTTTCTACATTATTTAAAGTTGCAAATGGACAAAAATGAAACTCGACAAACTCCCGAGGATTTCTAATACTTATCCATTTTCCACCCTTGTCGTCCGCCACTTCAACAAAAAATGGGGACTTTCTACCACTGGCCAGTATCGCATCCATCGGTCTAAGTTTTGAGTAAACACCACTTCTCACTAAAAAAGAACCAACTGGTTCAACATCCACATATCCGCTTGCCAAGTCACCAAGTGAACTTGCGGTTCTCGTCTCAAGTACTTGTTCGCCATAGTAATGCAAAATTAAAAAACCTTGTAAATCCTGAAGGGCACTAGGATCCCCAGCCTCGATTGATGACCTCCGATCAGCAAACTCAAATGTCTCCCGATTCGTAACCTCACCCCCTTGATTTAAAGCAGTAAAATACCTCTCAAGCACATCGTATGCAGCCAGAAAATCCTCCTCCCTCACTCCACTGATATCAAATGACCTTTCGCTTATCCTAGCATGTACCCTCTCACCCAAACGCTCAGATCGTCTTAATACGCGCACCAGTTCTGAGAGTCTCTCTCCTTCTAAACCTCCCCACCTACCCCGACGATTGTAGTCCTGAATAAGCGAAAAAAATTCAGATTGGTGATAAGTAAATCGAGATGCTAAAGCGGTAAACCTTAGCAACATCACGTTATATGGTTCCATATCTACCCCTAGTGCGCCTGTCAAGTCGGCAAATATTTCATCGGCATACTGCCAAGCTAAAACCTCCTCATCCTTCACCGCTAAATCCATATCTTCTGGCCTCTCAGTGTTATTTAGCCTAATCGTTCTTTCCACATGATGACCTAACTCATGTGCGTAGGAATATAAATCAGCTAAAAATCTTGGTGGATAAGCTACGTTCACATGAGAACCAAGGTCGATATCCATACGGCTAGAAGCCGTCTGCAAAAGCGATGGGGGAACATAAACACCTTTAGCCGAAGCCTCTTCAAACAACCTAGCGTCTTCCACACTCTCTTTAAGCAACCTACGACTCACCACCATTAGTGGAACACTGTTACCCATAAATTTTAAATCTTCCTGTAAGTTAGGTAGATGGCCGGCAATTACCCCTAAAGTAGACCTTCTCATAATTTCAAGAGCGTCAACCTCCCGGCCAGTAGAACTTGTTGCCGTCACCCCATCAACAAGTTGTCCGCCTGATGACAACAAGGCAGCCATCTCATCCGAATATACACTCAAATCCGAGTCATCATACGTGCCACTATAACACCGTCTCTTGCAAGCTTCGATAAAAGCAGATTTACCAGCAAGTAGGTCAAAAAGAGTAGCACCATCAAGTGGAACTAGTTTTGGTGTAAGCCTTATCGCCTCAGATGAAATGGCAATTGGAGGTACTCTGTCAACGGCCAACGTCGTACCTTCAGGCACTACATTCGGAATCTTTCCCACAGGGGTTTCGCGCATACACGAGAAATTATACTTGATTCTTATCTCTTAATTCTTCTTCCCATTCACCCACACCTGTTGCGCCGTCATGACAGCACTGTTCACAAACCAATATAGAAGTATTCCAATACTAAAGCTCCAGCCAATAAATATCGTCATTAACGGCATCATATACATTGTCTGCGTTCTCATCATCTCCTGCATATCGTCAGATTTCGGTTTCTCTTCCTCTTTTTCTTTAATTCGTAACTGATCACTCGTAACTGATAACTTGTTGCCACCAGGCAACATAAGCTTCGCTCCCAAATACTGCAACACTCCCGATCCCAGCAACATAAACAAAGGCACCACTAACCAGATTCCTATCCCTTTCTGAAAAATCTTCGCCGGCGTTTCTCTTAAATCACTGCCCAAGAAATTTACATCAAATTTAAAATCGTCTTTTATTTGAAAAGAGGGGATTAACTGTTGGTTGATTTCCACCATTGTCTTTTTCCCCTCACTAAATCCGGTCACCAAATTAAAGGCCGAGAAAAAAATTATCAATATAGCCACTTGTGCCAATTGTGGCAAACAACCTCCCAGCGGGTTTACCCCTTCTTGCTTATAGAAATCCATCTGCGCCTTGGCTAATCCTTCTTTGTCTCCGGCATATTTTTCCTGCAACTTCTTCAACCTTGGTTGCAACTCCCGCATTTTCTGGGCTGATTTAAAAGAGGGGAGAACTAAGGGAAAAAGTAATACCCTAATAATCACCGTCACCAAAATTACTGCCAACCCTAAATTTCCCGTCAAATAATACAATCCAAACAAAGCGTTCACAAACGGAGCAATTAGTAAATTCATAGGGCTATTCTATCATTCCCTTTGCTCCACGGGTGACAATGTACTAAACCCACCAACCCCAGCCACAACCCCCTTATTACCCCATATTTTTCCACCGCCTGGTAGGCATACACCGAACAACTCGGATCAAACCGGCAATGATTACCAAAAGATAAATATCTTTTATAAAACTTTAAACTTTTTAATATTATTTGTTTCATAACTAAGTTGCGTCATTGCGCCGCGTCCGGCTCAGACGGAAGGACTCCGAAAGCTTTCGGAGGACGAAGCAATCCCGCAATTTCCTCCTCCATCTCTTTCAAATTCAACTGATTCCTCCTCACAATCACCACCAACCACCGATTTTGCTTCCCCCAAACCTTCCAATTTTTTCTGAACACTTCAGCCACTAGCCTTCTTAATCGATTTCTTTCCACCGCTCTTTTATCAACCTTTTTCGACACCACCACTCCCACCCTCATTCCTCCTTCATCCTTTTCTAACACCGCCAGGCTTATTTTTGGCCCATGCCAAACACGGCCTTTCTCTCGAACCTCCTCAAATTCCTTTTTTTTCTTTAATCGGTATGCTTTTTTTAATGCCATGTACTACACCGTTAGTTTGGCCCGGCCCTTCACCCGTCTCCTTTTAATCACGTTCCGCCCATCCTGGGTTTCCATCCGCTTCATAAAGCCATGGACTCTAACTCTCTTTTTCTTTTTTGGTTGAAAAGTTCCTTTTTGTTTCATATAGGGGAATTATATCAACAAAATCACCCGATATTTTAAGCACCTGCCACCCTGGCTTGTTTTCTTTTTTGCCCACGCCCAAAATCTTCATCTAGATCACCCTCGCTCCTCGCCCCATATCCAACAGTCTCAGAGGCTACTGTTTCAGTAGAAACAACCTGCCCCAACTCCTTCTCATCTTCTTTTGTTTTCCCTGCATCAAAATAAGACAACAGTCTTTCCGTTGCCGGATCCGGACATTCTCGCAGTCCTATTGCCTTAATTATAATTTCTCTTAACCCGGCATATCTCCATCCCGGGCTAAATGCAATTTTTCCCTCAACCCATCCTTTTCCGAACGCAAACCCCGCACCAAAAGACATCCCCCCTGCCCCTGTTACCACTCCTATGGTTGGTACACCAATTAAACCCAAACTAACCATCACCCATGCTGTAAGCCCTGCACCCGCCACTGCGCCCACCAAAGAAGATGCCGCCATGATCCCTCCGGCATGTTTCTCCGTCGCTTTCATCTTTTCCGCTAAAAGTATCATTTCTTCAATATATCCTGGGTACAGATCCTTTTCCCTCCCCCTGTCTCTATAATCTCTTTCAGATCTTCCCCCAGAACCACCTTGTTTGTACCAACCAATTATTCGCCCAATATCTCCCATATTGCCCTCTTGGGCCCTTCTTAAAAGATCACCCCACCTGACTCCATTATTAATATCTCGATAATCTCCAAAATCTCTTTCAATCATTCGTCTGTGTTCAAGCTTCATGTCCAAATACGCAGACATCACACCCTCTAGCGCTCGACATGCTCTATCCCTAATATCAGAAGGAAACCGACTCTCAAATTCTTCTAAACTACCATCCTTTAATCCATATGCCTCCCGAGGATTCTTTAGCATAACCCTATTACTGGAGGAATCAACACAAACCACACCGTCCCTCATTGTAATATCTCTGGCAACAAAAACCTCGCCTAGTCCTACTGATCCAATACACCACAAAGCATGTTCTATTCCCCATATTATTATTAAATTGCTATCCATTCCATAAGTGCTACCATCTGGTCTACTAAACTTCACCGTCCCAGAATAATACCCAAAATTAACCTTTTGCTTTTCTGAACCATCTATTTCCAACGGAAACCTGGCTCGATGATAATCCGTTATACCTGTAAAATTACCGAATCTCACCATCTCTTCTATCCCTTTAAAGGGATCACCACTAAACACACTTACGTCACTCCATACCAAATAATCAAGAACACTTCGTGTTCCATCTTCTGTCATCCTGCCACTACCTGAAACAACCTCCGCTCCCAACCTTGCCTTTGCCGCCTCAACTCTTTCTTGTCTTGGTTCAACCGCTGACGCCACCACTTCTGCCTTAAATACCACTGGTGGTTTTGTCGGCCCAACCATCACTGTTTCAACTTTAGCCACTTGTTGCCCAACAACAGGCTTGATCGTTCTCCTTTTTTTTACTATCCGTCGAACTGGTCTTTCTTCCGCCCTGCCAACCTGTCCCTCAACAAATAGTTGATCCAAATCATTAGCATCAACACTATGACTTTTTCCCAACGCCCTCGCCTCTTCAATTGAGCCACATCTACCTATTTTATCCCAATTTTTTGCCAAAGCGGCAACTTCCAACAAAGACGGCCACGCCGTATAGCCAAAATTATCATGATGTAAGTTTGCAAACCTCTCTCTGTCTGCCCTCCTCCTCTCATCAAAACTTTCCTCCGACATACTTCCCAAAGCACTTCTGATTAAACCATCTCTCATACCTGCCACCTGATCAGGCCTTACCCCTTCCCATGTTGTTGCTAAAGCCAGGGGAAAACCCTCACTCGCATATACTCCCTCCAAAAATGCTTGATATAAACCACTCCCTTCCGTCAACACTTGACTCACCACCCCTCTCGATAATGGCCCCAACAAGGCTGTCCCCGGTATTGCTCTTACGTCTCTTGGATCTGTGTTATCTGTTAGAAAACAGGCCAATCTGGCACTTGGATCACCCTTAACTGGTAAATACAAAACATAAACATCTGAATCAGCCGTTCCCGCCATTCTCGACAGAGCCGGATTATTACCCGAAAATAGCCGAATAAAGTTACTAACAGAGTATGTCTCGTGATGTTCCTGTCCATCACCACCATGATGATGCACCTTTACCTCTGCCATACCACCTCCATTTACTTGCACTTGAACTGAACTAACTCCAATCATTGCCGGAATAACTGTTGCCACCCCAGGCAAAACCTCTATCGCTTTCGGCCCCATCATTCCAAGTTTTACTCTTGCTTCTTGTGTCAACTCTTCTTCACTTGCTCTTATTGCCAAATTACCGCCACAAAGACCCACATATACATTACCAGATTGAAGTCTCATAACACCAAAAGGAATTTCTATTTGCACACTCCCACGAGCCACTTCTGCCGCCTGACTTAATTCATCAGGTTGCGCCGGCAAACCTATTTGTTTATCCTGTTGACCCATATCCCAATTTACACCAAACCCACCCTAAAATCTACTCACTCACTCACCGCTTCTCCTAAATGATCTCAAATGATTTTTTACAGTGTTTGCCACGTCACCCACCACCAAAATCCATTTTTTAAATAAACCAACTTCCTTTTTCTCTGGAACAACACCCTCCCTAATTTCCTCTAACCGACTCGTAATTCTCATTATTCTCTCTCTCGACTCTAGGTCTTCACCTTCTCTATCAAAGCCACACTGGTCTATTAATTTTTCATACCATAACCCAGGGTTTTTCTGATACTTAATTGGGGTAATTTCTGGATTACTTACAAATCCCCACAAATTTTTTATTGCCATCAACTCTCTTAATCGAGTAAAATACAAAATCGTTTTTTGATCCCAACCATCCTTAGTTTGTCTACTTCTCAAGAAATTTGCCATCTCAAGATCATTCACCCCCACATCAACTTTGTCCACATAATACTCGCCCCCGTCACTACCAACAATAAAATTTCCCGAATTTCCATCAATACTCAAAGGGAAACACATCTCTTCACACGTTTCAATTACTTTACTAAACGGAAAAATTACCTCCCCACCTCCGTCAACAATTCTCTCTGCCACCCTTTTCGAATCAAGGCCAGAAGTTTTTCCATACACCTTTGGAAAATTATGGGGGAACAACGCCCAGAGAAAATTGTGAACGTAATACAGTTCCCAAGCACTAAAAGGATCATCGTTTTGCACCCCTTTTTCATATGAAACGACTTTTCCTTGATCATATGGATGAACAATCGTTATACAATCTGCTCCCATTCCCAAAAAATCTGTTTCTGGAAATAGTGGCGCCACCGCTCTCCTAATATAAGCATTATTCCTCAAATCAGGCTCAAGGTTAATTACTGTTCGAACAAAATCGGGTGTTGGAAACAAACCTTCCGGCATATTTAAAAGATGACTACCTCCAATTTACTCCAAACCCCTCCCATTCTCCACCCCCAACTCTCTCTAATTCGTAGATTCGTAAATTCGTAGATTCTTTTTCCCTCTTGTCAATTGTGGAAAACTCCTCTATTATGACTGTGGAAAACCTCCTACCCCTTTCTCCTCCCCGAGACTGTTTCTTGCCGGTATTTAGGTTATTTATTTGTTCTATCTAAATTCGTAGATTCTAGATTCGTAGATTCTAAACAACATGGACTTAACAAGGCTTTGGAAAAATACCCAGGAAGAGCTCCGTGTTGTTATGGCCCCAGCCGTCTACCAAACCTTTGTTGCCAACACTCAACTTATTAAACTCGACAACAGCCAAGCCACCATCGGCTGTTCCAATGAATATTTAGCCGATCTCAACCGTCGCCGCTATCATCAACTTTTTAAATCCGCCCTCGACCACCAATCCCAGCAAACCTGCATCCTCGAATTTATTACTTCTCCCGTTATCTCCAGCACCTCCACTCCCTCGCCCGCTCCTCTTTTTGACGCTCCCACTTTCGTCCCTGCCACCAAAACCAATCTTCACCCCAAATACACTTTTGCCAATCTTATTGTTGGCAACAGTAATAATTTTGCCTTTGCTGCCGCCCAAGGCATTGTTAATAATCCCGGCACTATCTACAACCCTTTCTTTATCTGGGGTGGGGTAGGGGTCGGCAAAACCCATTTAATGCAGGCTGTCGGCCATGAGCTTTTAACCAAAAACAATCAATTTAAAATCCGTTATTTCCCCGCCGAAACTTTTGGTAACGAGCTCATTTCTGCCCTTAAATCTAAAACCATCAACCAGTTTAAAGACAAATACCGCTCCGTCGATTGTATTCTTGTTGATGATATTCAATTCATCGCCGGCAAGGAATATATTCAAGAAGAATTTTTTCACACCTTCAACGCTCTCCATCTTAACGGCAAACAGATCATTCTTACTTCCGACCGTAAACCAAGTGATATCTCCGGACTAGCCGACCGGCTGGTTTCCCGTTTTCTTGGTGGTCTCACCGTTGATATTCAACCGCCCGACCTGGAAATGCGCCACGCCATCATCCGCCAGAAATTTGAAGATAGGGGATTAACTATCGACTCTCCGGCTCTCTCCTACATGGCCGAAAACCTAACTTCAAATATCCGCGATATCGAAGGCAAAATTCAGGAGATCAGCGCCAAATGTCTTTCTCAAAAGATTAGTCGGGTTACCCCTGAAATTGTCGGCTTAATGTCTTCATCATCTTCTCCCGACGTCGCTCAAGCTACCCCCCGCCACCTTATTTCCGTTTGTGCTAAATTTTTTGACATCAAAACCGGTGATCTCTGCGGTCCTGCCCGTTCCAAAAATCTTGTCACCGCCCGCCACATCACCGCCTACCTCCTCCTCTCTGAACTTAAACTCCCTCTTCAGGATGTTGGCCGTCTTCTTGGTGGCCGTGATCACACCAGCATTATCCACGCCCGCGACAAAATCGCTCACGACTTATCCACTAATCCACAATCTCAAGAACTTGTCCACCGT
Source organism: Candidatus Shapirobacteria bacterium (assembly GCA_041665485.1). GTDB lineage: Bacteria > Patescibacteriota > Microgenomatia > UBA12405 > UBA12405 > JBAYFX01. The sequence continues at coordinate 154,750 of JBAYIT010000001.1, read as the reverse complement.
CTTAAAGCTCAAATTTCCTCATCACTATGACTTATCCACCAAAGGCCTCTACTTATCCACATTTCTTTCCCCAAAATATTTCCCTTTTTTCCCCCGAATCTTACCCAAATCTGACCTCGTTCTATAAGATAGAAAAGTTGTTTTTATTCTTTTCTGTCACCATTTCTTGTTTTCCCCAATTACTAATTACCAATTACCAGTTACTGATTACGTCGTTTTTATTTCTTATACACAAATCCCCACCCTCTATTAACATCACTACTGTTTAATTAAACTAATTTGTTAATATAAACCAACATGAAACTTTCTCTCCTTCAAGACAACTTCCAAACTGCTCTCACTCACGTTTCCCGTTTTGTTGCCTCCAAATCTCAATTACCCATCTTGAATAATATTGTCCTAGCCACTGATTCCGGCCGTCTCAAACTTTCCGCCACCAACCTTGATTTAAGTATCAATTATTGGTTAGGTGCCAAAATCGACGAAGAAGGTGCCATCAGTGTTCCCGCCAAAGAAATTACCGAGTTTGTTTCTTACCTTACTCCTGGAAAAATAGACCTTGAGGTTACTAATGGCTTATTAAAAATTTCTTCTCCTAAGGCCAATTCCACTTTTGCCACTACCCCTGTTGCCGACTTTCCCCAAATCCCTACCCTCGATCCCAAAACTGCTTTTGAGCTCGACTATCAATCTTTTTCTCCAGCTGTTGGCAAAGTCGCCTTTACCGCCGCCATCGATGATTCCCGCCCCGTTTTAACCTCCATTCTTTGCCGTTTTTCTGCCAATAATTTACTCATGGTCGGCACCGACGGTTTTCGTCTTTCTCTGGAAGACGTTAAACTGGTCAACCCTATCGACCTAAAAGCCGATGACTCTAACACCTTTCTTATTCCCTCCCGAACCCTATCTGAAGTCACTAAGCTTGCTAAAAACGCCAAGACTGTCAAGGTTGGTCTCACCAGCGACTCCCATCAAGTCGTCTTCGTTCTAGAGGATCTAGAGATTGTCTCCCGTCTCCTTCAGGGCGACTACCCTGATTACCAAAGAATTATCCCTCCCGAATTTACCACCAAGGCCTTTGTTAATCGCGAAGAACTAGCTCAAGCCGTTAAAATCGCCTCTGTTTTTGCCCGTGAATCAGCCAATGTGGTTAAGTTTAATTTTAAGTCCTCCACTCTTGAGTTGACTGCCAATGCTCCCCAAATTGGCCAAAATCTCGCCGTCGTTGACGCCAAAATTGAAGGCGAGCCTTTAGAAATTGCCTTTAACTATAAATATGTTTCTGACTTTCTGGCTGTTTGCCAAGGCGAAGAAATCGTTATTGGTCTCAATCAATCCTTAACCCCCGGCTCCTTCCAAGATCAAGGCAGTCCTCATTTCACCCACATCATCATGCCTGTCCGCATTCAGGACTAAAAGTGATTACTATTCGCCCCGTCATTTATTCCGATATTTCCTCACTTAAACTTATTCGCTCCGAAAATCTTTCCGACGAGATTATTAATCAAAGACTGTCAGATCAAAATAAAGGTGATTCTGAATTTTTAATCATAGAAGTTGATGGCCAAATTATTGGTTTTGTTGTTTTAAAGTGGACTGGCAAAGAAACTCATCCCGAATATCCCGACATGGGTGATCTTTACATTAAAGATTCTGAAAGAGGCAAGGGTTTTGGAACCGCTCTAATTCAAGAATGCGAAAATAAAGCCAAAAATAAAGGGTTTAAAAAGACTGGTTTAGCCGTTAATCCTGATTTAAATGCCAACGCTAAAAGATTATACGAAAAACTCGACTACAAAGTAATCTCTGACAAACCATACTTGGACGGAATTTATAATGGGGTAGAGGATTGGGTTGTTGACCTAGAAAAAGATCTTAGCTCTTAGTTCTTATCTCTTATTTCTGGTTTCTAATTCCCCACTTCATCCACATACAATGTTGATCCCGAATACATTCCCTTTACTTTTATCTCTTTTCCTACATATTGGTCTAAATTAACTTTGTTGCTGGTAATGTTTTTCAGTTCGCCGTTAGTCATAAAAATATATTCATCGCCAACTTTCGTTTTTACTGTTCCCATCATCTCTACCACTGCACTCTCTTGTGGTTTTCCCAAACTACACCCACCCAACATTAAACCAAAAAGCATAGTTAAAACTATTTTTTTTATCATTTAAAATTTAATAATTAAAAATTGATTAAAAATTAAAAATTTCAAATTAAAAATTTAATTGAGGTATTCAATTTTATGACTTCCTTCCTCAATCTTATTTTGTAGAAGCCACGTTTTAATTCTTTCCTCCACTATTTTTTTATCAATTCCCTTAATTTTTACCCCAAGCGTTTTTGGCGATAAATAGCGGTCAACCGTAAACCCGGCTCCCGAGTAGGGGAGTAACTGCCACAAGGGAAAATCTTCATCATAATTTGTTTCCGGTTCGGTTATTGGTGGTTCCGGCTCCACCGTTGGTGTCAAAGCAATAGTCACCCCCGGTTGACTAATTTGTTGATTAATAATCTCGTTTTTATCCGGTTTATAGGTAATTTTTATCACCGACATCGCCACCACTATCGCTCCTAACCAAATCAAAATCTGATATTTTTGGTATTTATTTTTAATATCTATCATCTAAAATCTAGGATCTAACATCTAATTTCCTGCTTCCGCAACAAATTCAATTCTAACCGGCTCATTGTTAGCAATTGCATTTCCCACTAATTTGTAATAAGGCATTAGCCAACTATTTTTTTCATCATAAACATACATCAGGCTTATTTCATTTACCGCCCTATTTATTGTCTCTGTATTGTAGCTTAAATCGGTTTTCTCTCCTCCTCTAACTTGCCATATTCTTATTCCACCCCCATTTAAAGCGCTCTGTATTTCAGCTAGATTTTTAGTTTTTATATCTTGTTTCTCCCCCGTCTCTAACGGCCAAACCGTCACTAGTTTTATTAGTTTTCCACCTCGAGTCCAGACACTTTTTATCGATTCCCAGCCGTCAATAGCCACTTCCACTCCGTTAATTTTATAATTGGCTCTGATTTCAAACACTTCAGCCTCTTTTTCTGTTGTTGTCACCCACCTTGGATAAACCAGTTTTCTGGGAATTGTTTCGGTAATTACCACCGGCAAATTTTTTGGTCCTTCAATTTCCGCCAAAAGTTTTATTAAATTATCTTTAATTGTTTCTATTGGTAGGTTGTTTCCCGTTAGTTGTTTTTTGCTCTCAATATTTTCTGCATACTCCAACTTTTTTGTTTGCGGGTTATAGCTTAGTTGTTTTTTATTGCCGTCGGTCCACTTGCCCTCCACATACTCTAGTCCCATCTTCTCTGCCCATTGTCTTAAATTAGCTATGTCCACAAACCCTGGTTTTAATTTTATTGCCTGGGCCTCAGTTGGCAGTTCTACCCTTTCCGTTTCCCACCAAATATTGCTCACCCTTTCATAGTTTTCCAAATACTCCTTTCTGTAAACTGGTTTATCAGCAATCTCTGGAATCTTCCCCATTTTTATCGTTTGGTCTTGGTCGGTTTTGTTTTTGTTAACCAAACTTAGCACCGTTAACCCCACTATTGCCATTATTACCAAAATTAAGCCAATTATTTTTATTTTCATAATTAATTTTTACAAAAAGTACCATTATTTTCATTACAACATCCCTCCCAGTCATGAAAATATTCTGTTGTTAGTCCTCTAATTTCATAGTGTAAGTGATTTCCGCTTGAATTTCCCGAACTATTTCGCGTCCCAAGTATTGTTTTCTCTTTTTCCACTTTTTCTCCCACCTTCACTTTAGGTGAACCAACAACCATGTGCGCATAACGGGTTACAAAAGTAGTCGTGCCACACCTTCCCCTAATATCAACATATTGCCCATACCCATCACCCATATTTATTACTGCTTCTACTACTCCATCATGAGTTGATAAGATATTATCTTTCGGTCCGGCCACATCAATGACGTTTTTGTAAAGAGCATGAGAGCAGTCTTTTGCTAAAGGTCCCTGTGTCACCGTTCCCCCAATTGGCAAGCTATCTGGTGGGCAGGAGTCTGGCAGTTCGTTTATGTCACCGCTCCATGGCGCCGCCGCCAAATAACCGCCGTTTAGCGTCGTCTGGTCCACCACCGCCCCTCCCACCCCTCTCCCCGGTGGCAGAAAAAGTGAGGCAATCGGAGCCGTCAGCATTGAAGAAATCAGTAAAAACCCCACAAAAACTCCACTAACCACCCAAATTATTAAGTTCCCCAAATCCTTTGCTATCCACCCCATCCCGATTATATTCAGTAAACCCTCAATCAATTCCATCGGCTTGTTCAACAGTCCCATACCATTCTCTTTCAAAAAGTTTTTAATTCCCCCAACCGCATCAAACATCTTGGCATCTATTCCCAGTGCCCCCAGCATTCCTCCAAAAAATCCCTTAATTTTCCCCACCACCCACCCCACCGCCTTTCCTACCAATTGAACACCAATTACTATTGCTGCTATCACCCATCCTGGTGGGCCTGTCGCCGCTCCCGCCACCGCAATTGATCCAGTTGTTGCCCCGCTAGTTGCAACTGTAGTCGCCGAGTTTATCCCAAATCTTACCGCTAATTGCCCAGCAATTTTCTCCAATCCAAATCTTATTCCTGCCCCAGCTCCTTGTTCCGCCATTATCATTAAACCTTCTTTGGCAAACTCCACCCCTGCTTGTCCGGCAATTCTGCCGGCAAAATTAAGCGCCATTTCTTCTCCGCCCAATCGGCTAAATATTTGAAAGCCAAGGTTGTTAAATTGTTCAAAAAAGGCCACTTTCTTTTGAACAAAATTCAACATCGATTTCAGCCCCTCATTTTCCCCCGCCAACTTAAATATCTGATCATAAATACCGACTCTACCTAGTTTTACTCCATCAACGGCTGTTTCACCAATCGCTTCAACCACTTTATTCCTAGCTGCTACTGTAGCATCAAAAACGTCAGGCGACATTCTTAGGATTTTTGAAATCCCCACTATTTTATCCCAAGCATTTTCTCTTTGAGTCGGGCTTAATCTTTCGTTTTCGGCCAAATTCATTTGTTGTGCTTCAAGATTACTTAAAGCTACATTTTTCCATTTTTCAATTGGACTCTCTTTCTCGGCTATATCAGCCAATCTCGAAGCATAATCGACAATAGACTGGTTGCTTACTCCGCTTCTAGCCACCATCGCATCAATTACTTCTTCCCGAGTATGTCTTTTGCGCCAAGCTAAAACATCACCAAACTGATCTTGGTATTTATTCAGCTCCTGACTCGCGCCATCCAATATTGAATTTACCTGCTTCAGTTTTTCTGTTGGTACTTCAGCCCCTACCACCTCCTCAACTTTACCTATCATTGTCGTTCGTACTACTACACCTTCTGTCCCTGACACTACAGTCGCCACTGGTCGGTTCAAATCACCTCCATCTCTCATTGTCATCCTCATTCTTTCTTCCACTTCTCGTCTTATCTCTTCAACTGCCACACCATCCCTTTCTATTCCCAACACTTCTGCCAATCTAGTCGAAACAATATTTACCTTTTCTCTGATTTGTTGTTCGACCATTATCGTTTCTCTTTCATGTCCTAGTTCTACTATCACTACCTCCCTCTCTCTTCTTTCTATTTTTAATTCCGTTGGCACTGCCTTCTCTGGTTCGGTTCCATTTGCCACCGCCACTGCCACTTCCAGTGCCCTATCACCCAGCACTGGTCTCAATTTTGCCTCTGTCTCTCTAGTTAGTTCCACTGTTTCCCTCGTTGCATCTTGAAGCTTTTCTTCGATTTCCAAGGCTACTGTCAACTCTTCCGCCACCTGTCTTACTGATTCACTCTCACCAGCAAGCTCTTCTCTAACTTTCGGTCTATTAGTTCTATCTTCCACCACTACTTCAACCATCTTTTCTGCCGATTCTTTGGCTTCTTTTTTGGACAACCCTTCCTCAACCAACATTGCTTCAGCTACTACCTGGCTGTCACTGATGACATCAGCTCCATGTTTCGCCAGTTTTATCTCAATTTCTTTTTTTCTCGCCACCGCCTGGGCCAATAAAGCCTCTCCGTCCTTGTCGAGGCCGTATGTTTTTGCCACTCTCTCAACTGCCTCTGTTGTTTTTCCTTGCTCCATCAAATGGTCGTCAAGTTTCCTAAGCAATATCTTTAGTTGTTCCGAATTCAACGTCTTAGTCTCCAACTCCGGCCTTTCAATCGCCTCTTCTATTCTTTTATTAAGTTCTTCAGCCACCTCATCCAAAGTCAAATTTTCATCTTTTGCCTCAATCTTAAGTGTCTTCAAGATCTCTACCGGATCAACGCTTAATTTACCAGTAACTCCAAAGTATTGACAAATTTGAACAATTTTCCGCCAAACTCCACCTTCTTCCTCTATGTCTATTATTCTTCCGCCTCTAGCTTCAAGTAACCTCAAAACTTCTCCCACTGTTTCTGGTTCGTTTCTATCCCATCCGCCGGCCCCCACCACTTCAATAGGTTGTCGTCTTTGTTTTATGTCTGTTGCCACACCGAAATTATACCCAAAATTTCCTAAACAATCCCGTTTCCAAACAACTCATCATAGGATTTGTTTACTTTGTCGTCTTTTTTTGTTCCTATTTCCTCATTTTTGTTGTCTTTCTTAATTCCAGATTCTAGATTCGTAGATTCTTCAAAAATGGGTTTTGCTTTTTTCTGCAATTGCAGTGGTTGGGGTATTTGTTTCTCCGTCATATCCACGAATATTGGTTTAGTTTTTTTATCTTCCTGTTTGGAACTTGGAATTTGGTTATTGTGAAGCGAAGCGGAATCCGTCTCAGACGGAGAAATTGTTTGGTTATTTACTGTTGGTGCTTGATATTTAGGTAAAGGTGGTAGGGGAGGTAGTGGTGGTAACTTTCCGGCTGATTTAAATAAATCGCCGTATTTGGGTAACCCCCCAAAACTACTTCCTCCAAATCCACCCATTTTTGCCTTTTCTTCTTCCTCTTTCTTCTTTTTCTCGTCATCTATCTTTTTCTGTTCCTCGAATTTTGCCAATTCGGCCTTTTCCAGTTCCTCCATTTCATTAATCTTTTTTGATAGCAATTCCTCATGGCTAGTTTCTTGAGGTACACCCACTACCTCCGTTACAAATCTGGGTTTACTTGGTTCACTTACTACTGGTACTACGGGGGTTTGAGCTACAGGAGCCGGAACTACTGGAACCGGGCTGATAGACGGCTCAACCACTGGGGTTGGGATCGATGTAGGAGTTGGATCGACTGGCACCACGGGATCATTAGGTTGTATCACGGGAGCCGGTTCAGCAGGTTCTGGTTTTGTAATATTTGTATTGCTTAAATCTAAATTCGCAGATTCTTTGATTCGTTGATTCTTAATCTTCATTACTTCCTCTGGGTTTGATGTAATCAGAAGATGCTCTTCTTCCGAGGCAATCACTCTAATCGCTACATGATTTTGCCCGGCAAAAAATATCCCCTCGCCCTTCGCCGCTGACATTAATAGCTGTTTTTCCCCTTCAGACAGGTAAAAAACATCACCAATCATATCTATTGCCGCGCTATGCTGTTTTAGCAATATTTGAATCGAGCTATTGGTCACAATTTCTTTGCCATATGGCGTTTGTAAAAAGTCGTCCACATCTTGGGTTATTGTTGTTACCCCCAAGTAATATTTTCTCCCTCTCTTCACAATTCCTCTCAAAAACGCCGCTGAATCATCATATTGCATCAAGTACCACGCCTCATCAACCACCAATATTCTCTTTTTTAAATTTTTCTTTACTGTCGTCCAAATATAGTCAAGAATTATTTGCATTGCCACCGGCCGCAGAGCATCTTCCAAATTTCTAATCCCAAAAACCACAAACTTGTTGTTTAAACTAACCGTTGTTTTTTGATTAAAAATACCGGCAAACGACCCTTTAATATATTTTTCAATTCTGGCCGACAAACCTCTCGCTTTTTCCTCCTCCATTCCAATCAATGATTTATACAAATCCTCAATTAGAGGTGGTTCTTTATTTTGTGTCTCTGGATCCGGTGTAATTCCCTTCATTTTATAGGCGTCCATTACCGCCCTATCTAGAATCGACTCCTCAATCGGGTCCATCTCTCCAATCATTATCTTAAGCAACTTGTGCAAATCCAAAATCTTTGAATTAAGGGCGTTTTCCCCTTCATCTGTTACCAAGGACAAATCAAAAGGATTTATTTTTGAGGGTTCACTATAACCAAAAGCCACATACTGCCCACCAACCGATTCGCACAAGTCCTTATATTCGTTTTCTGGGTCAATAACGATGATCTCTGTTCCCAGCATTAACGACCTCATTACTTCCAATTTAATTAAATATGATTTTCCCGCTCCGGCAGTGGCAAAAACGACTGAGTTGTAGTTTGGCATTGAAAACCGGTCAAAAATCACCAAACTGCCGTTGTGTTCGTTAATTCCATACATTATCCCCTTATCGTCGGAAAGATCAGAGCTAACAAACGGGAAAGTTGTCGCCAACGACGTCGTGTCCATGTTTCTCGTTATTTGCAATTTATCGGCTCCCAGAGGCAATGTTGTTATAAACCCTTCCTCCATCTGCAAGGTTGATTTCTTACTACTAATCATTAAGGCCCCCAACGCTGCCTCAAGGTTTTTTGTAATCCGATTTAAGTCGTCTTTTGTTTCCGCTGCCATTGTCACATATAACCCAAATTGAAAAAATCTCTCCTCTCCTTTGGCCAAATCTGCCTGTAAATTAAGTGCATCTTCCAACTTTGCCTGTGTTGTTGGATTAACCACCCTTCCTCTTTGAATATCAGTACTTATCTCCGCCTCCATTTCTGCAATTTTTCTCCTAAGATCGTCCAAAATTTGTTTGCCGTCGGTTGGGTAGATGTACATCGACACCGAAAGCGATGCGTCAAAATTGATTAATGGAGAGAGCCAGTTCATTCCCACAAACCGGGGGTATCCGGCAATAAAACAGGTCCGATAGTACTTGTTATTTATTCTAATTTCATTAAAATCAACCTCCAGTGCTCCCGGAGCAATAATGTCTTTGGTCGACACTAATCCCTCCACAAACGCTTTTTCCCCGGTAGGTTTAGTTTTCTCGACAGGTGGCGCAACCGATGCCACGGCTGTTGTGTCTGCTTTCTTTTTTGCAAATATATTAAGTCCCATTTTTTGTTTTTATCTAAGATCTAAGATCTATCATCTAGGATCTAAATTTTAGCGGTAACCACTGGCGCATCGTAATTTAATGTTTGTAATTTTTGATTAGCCGCCGTGTCTTCATTGTAAATTTTATAAAGTAATTCAATTATTTCTTTGGTATTTAAAGCTTTAATCTCTAACCCCAACCTTGCAAACAACCTAATAATATGGTCTTTTTTTGGTTTTAAACTAGCTTTAGCCTTTTCTATAATATAGTTTTTTTCAAATGGCAACTCTGTTTGTTTGTTGTGATTACCAAATGGTAGTTTAAAGCTTCCGGTAATTGAGCTTTGGGCACTTTTAATTCCTAACTCTAAAATTGAGAAGGGGACTATCACGTAAAACGACTTTGACAAAACATCATTTTTCCTAACCGTTTCCTCGATAAATTTGCGGTACGACTGAATCCTCGTTTTTAATAATCCGTTAGTCTGTTTTTCTTCTGCTATCTTAAGGTTCGAAAGATAAAAACCAACATCCTTGGTATTTGAATAAATTACAATTTGGATTGGAAAATTAAGGGAATTTAAAATCCCTCCATAGGCATAGACCATTGCTTGTTGCTCTCTTTCCGACAAAAGGTCGAAGTTTACCGACGAAACTTGCATTATCGCTGCACATTCGCCGTTTTTCATTAACACCACATCATCAATCACATCCTCCATTGGTAGGTGGTCTTGTGTTGTTCCTCTAATTGCGACTTTTAACGGGTCAGTTGCCATATTGCTACATAATAATAACCAATCTCTCGTCTTTAGGCCAATGCCTGGATTTTAATCGGCTCAACTATCCCTCCTGATAGGTTTATTTCTACTCTATCAAAGCCAAACCCTTCTTTTTCAGTCACTACCAGATATTTTCCGTCACTTAATTGTGTCGAGGTTCTAAATTGTCCCAAGGGGTTAGTCTTTAATACTCTTACTGGGTTGCCCAAGTTGTCCAAAATTTCAACGATTGCTCCGTCAACTATTTTTCCTTCTTTGCTAGTCACCATTCCAACCAACAGGTTTGGTAGGTCGGGAATATCTGGCATTGGTATCGATCCAAAAGTTGCTTTTGCCGTTGCTTCTAATTTTTCCGATTTCAATCCCAAATTTGCCGCTGCCCCCCTCCAGTCAGTTGTCTTTTGCTCGGCTCCTTCTTGTATCTTGTTACTAGTTACTAATTTCTGTTCTCCCATTTCTTGGTTTTTGGTTTTCAAATCTAGATTCTTGATTCCAGATTCTAGATTCTCACCCTCCTCATCCGCTCTTTTTACCGATGGCAACGAATCGATAAATTCTGCCACTTTGCTTTTATTCTTCATCGGAATCGCTTTTTCCTCCTCTTCTTTTTCTTCCTCAATAAACTTGGCCCTAGTGTAGTCAATATTAAGCCAGTTTTTATCAGCCCTTTTTTTGTAAATCAAAATCGTCGGAGTATAAATTGACTTCAAAAAAGACAAAATCCAAGTTTCCAGCGGTCTGTCTTCAAAAGGCACAAACGCCAAAGCCAAACCTCCGCCTCCAAGCGCCAAAACTAAGGGGTATTTTATAAAAAACACCAGTCCAGTGGCATTAATCATTAGGGCCAGTACTATCCCCACTGCCGCCTTCAAAAACTGTTTCAAAGTCATTTCCCCCACCAGCTTAAACTCATACGAGCTTATCTGTTGCGGGATCGAATGCTGTTCCATTTATTAATTCTAACAGCTAACGTCCCACCCTGCGTTATACTTAACTGTATGCGAATATTTGATTATTCCTCGGCCCCGAGTGTTATTTGTGGGCAAGAAAACATTAGGAGGCAACAAAGTTAGTGTTATCTAGTCAGAACCCAATCATTTTATGATATTAGATGAAAAAATCCCTGTTCCTACAAACCAACAAGACCCCCTTGTTCTCGATGATGACATTACACGAAAATGGAGAGAGATTTTTAAGGATACTTACAAGTGGTTTACTGCAACCGAAAACATGCCGGTTCATAGAGCATTAATTGGATGGGTAGGAAGTCCTGGAGCCCAAGGTAAAGAAGACGTGGTCAAAGCTATTATTGATAATCCAGCTGAAGCGGCTGAAATCCAATCAATCTCTCAACGACAGGCTGAACAGAAATTAGGGAAAAGATTTACTGCATGGCGTGGTTTCGGTAGAGGTTTACCAATAGAAAGACTAAGACTTTTTCCTTATGACTCATATACTATGACTGAAGACATTGCTCAAGCATGGGCTGGTGAAGCATGTGGATTGGGAGGAATACAAGGAAGAGGATATTACTCAGTTGTGGAGATGCCAGTGGAAAATGTTCTCTTTTACAGTGCTGTTCATCCAGTTATACAAAAGATGCCTGACTTGACAGAGGCCGAAATAATTACAAACGAAAAAGGTGGAATAGGCACTAGATTAATTGGAATTTACAGAGATGATGGTACTCCTTTAAGCGCTGAGGAGATTGAAATAGTAAAGGGGAATAATCCTCTATGGTTTGATGGCCAAATGCACCCTCCTGTAGAGATACTGGCTATCAGATCTATTGCAAGAGATGTTGAATTGGTTCGTATTTCAAGACAAAGCTGGTTGGATGAAATTAACAGAACTGAAAGAGAACCTTTGGATGAAAATGATCAGGGTTATAGAGAATATGTTGGCCAACAATTTCGTCTAATAGACGAAGAATGGCAAAGAATCTTAAAAACAGCTCAAGAAATGGCTCCCTACTTATTACTACCAGATGAGAAATTACTGTCCTAGGTCCAACAGCCGCATCCGCAAATCAATTACTTATATTTAGCGGAACGATGAAAAAAACTTATCACATTGTCAGAAAAAAGACGTAGATCAGTCGACGATAACATGGCGGAATGTTTCATATTTGTTTTTTCCTTGTGAGTCCCAACTTTTGGTAAAAAAATCAGCCGAATCTTTGGCGTCTTTTGTTGAGTATTGAGATTTGTGTCTTGCGTGAGCTGCTACTCTTTTGCTAATAAATTTGGTGATATCAACGAAAACACTATCCTCATGGCCGTATGAGTCAACCAAAAGAAACTCAGTACACGTCCAAGATTTTGCCACCGGATCTTGAAAGTGGTCTGGATAAAAGAGAATATCGCGCGCGTATGGGTAAGAAGCATCAATAACGATCTGGCCGGTATTGCGGTGATCCCTGTGATTAAACCAGTTTATGTCTTTATCAAAACGAATAACTAAGTCCTGTGGATTATGGGTAATAATTAAATCAGGTTGAAATAATCGAATTTGCTTAGCCACATCGCCAATAATTTCAAGATTATTTTCGATTTTGCCATCCCCGCGACGAAGATAAACATTATCTTCCCTGGCAATTCCCAATTCGGTCATTGAGGCCGAGTCCTCTTTTTCTCTAATGGATAGCAATTCCTCTTGAGTAATCTTTTCCTGGCGCGAACCCATCTCGCCACTGGTCATTTTGACAGATCGTACTATTTTTCCATCCGAGATTAGGCGGGCAACCGTACCACCACAGTAGAGTTCAAGGTCATCAGGATGGGCAAAAACCACTAACACCCTTTTTTTATCGGCAAATATTCGCTGATAACTATCAGTAATTGGTTGTTTCATATGCCCATTTTATCATTTATTATCCAACCTACCACACACTCCAAATTAACGGTAATTTCACTATTTACAATATCCATACATCGTATATACTACTTCCTAATGAACACCTCTGTCATCAACATCAAAACTGATTTAAATATTAAACGGCAGGCTGCCTATCTAGCCGAAGAACTTGGGCTTAGTCTAAGCTCGTTAATCAATGTTTTGTTAAAACAATTCATCCGCAACAAGTCGCTCCATCTCTCTCTTGAACCAGATGAAACCAAGCCTTCCCAATGGTTTTCCAATAATCTGGCAAAGTCCGTTTCTGATTTGGAAGCCGGGCAAACCTCTCCCGCCTTCACTAAGTCGAAAGATGCGCTAAAATGGTTGAAGAGTGACCAAGATTAAATTTACGAAAAATTTTAAAAAACTATACCGTAAACTGCCAAGAAATCTTCAAACAGCTTTTGATAAACGACTCGGCCAATTTATTGACGATAGAAACAATCCTATTTTAAACTTACATCGTCTTAAGGGTAAATTGTCCCACCTTTACAGTATTAATGTTTCAGGAGACTGTCGGGCTTTATATTCCATCAACGAAGACCTTATTATTTTTCAGTTAATTGGCACTCACAGCCAGCTCTATCGTTAATTACTTATGTCTCATCTCGTCATCATCGATGCCCATGCCATTCTTCATCGCGCCTACCACTCCATTCCACCCCTAACTCACAACGGCGAGCCAGTCAACGCTATTTATGGCTTTTATTCCATGCTTTTATCGGCCATCGACACCCTAAAACCCAGTCACCTCGTTGTTTGTGTCGATTCTCCCGGCCCAACTTTTCGCTCGTCTGAATTTGTTGGCTACCGCGCCAAACGCCAAGTTCCCGATCATGATCTTATTAGTCAGCTTCCCGTTCTTCCTCAAACTCTGGAAACTTCCCAAATCCCTTTTTACGCTGTTGGTGGTTTCGAGGCCGACGATTTAATCGCTACCATTGTTTACAAAAAAAAGCGCTTTGTCAGAAAAATAACTATTATTACCGGCGACAAGGATCTTATGCAGTTGGTCGACCGCCGGGTTAACCTTTTTGTCCCTATTCGCGGCCTTTCCGAAACTAAAATTTATGGCATCAACGAGGTTAAAGAAAAACTTGGCGTTCTCCCCACCCAAGTTATCGATCTTAAAGCTCTGATGGGGGATATGTCTGATAATTATCCCGGTGTTGCCGGCATCGGCCCCAAAACCGCCACTGACCTCTTAACCAAATATCAAAATTTAGACACTATTTATTTCCACCTCGCCGATATTAGCCCTACCATTAAATCAAAACTCGAAACCAGTCGGGAAGATGCCTATCTTTCCCAAAAACTGGCCACTTTAATTTCCAATATTCCCATTAAATTCCGCCTTAAATCCGCCCGTTGGAATGAAGACAAAATTACCGGCCTTGAAGCCATTTTTAAAGACTACAATTTCAAATCCCTCCTCTCCCGCCTTCACAAAACCCACTCCCAAAAGCCCATCAAGTTAGTCAAAAACCCCAACCAATCCTCGCTTTTTTGACACTCTGATAAACTTACCAAAGAACCATGAACCTCAAACATCTCCAACTCAACTCTTCTCTTCTTAGATCCCCAGAAAAAATTACCGATTTTTTGGTTGATAATCAAATAGATGTAGCTTCTTTCCAAGAAATTTGCTACCCCATTGGTAAAGTAAGCCCCCTAAAGGCTTTAGTTGAATCCAAAAAATATTTTTACGTCGAAGGAGTTCATTTCCACTATCATCCCAACAATCAAACCATTGCCACTGCCATTGTTTCCCGCTTCCCCATTCTTGACTCCCATACTTGGTATTTCAATTCTCCCAGCTTCTCTCCCAAAGACATTACTGCTAGCGACCAACTATTTCCCGACTTGATTAATAACAATTTTCCTAATTTTCCCGCCTCACGTGGTTTGATAAATGAAATAAAATCTCGCTGTATTCTTTCCGCTTTGGTTCAAACTCCATCCGGTCTAGTTCGCTTTCTTACCACCCATTTTACCGTCTCCGATCTTTGTGTCGAAACATCCCAAATGTATCAAATGTCGCTAATGATCAATTCAATTGTCAAAAATTCCACCCCCATTCCAACTATTTTTTCTGCCGATCTAAACATCCGCCCCCAGTCCTATTCTGTCACCAAAATCTCCGAAGTTTTAACTTGTCATACCGCCGATTTTACTGATACTCTTTCGCCTAGTCACAAAGTCAAACAAAACAACATTTTTCCTGAAGGTCTAGCTGTCGACCACGTTTTTTCCAAAAACATTCGGCACCTTGATACCAAAGAAATAGTCGTCGATTTCTCCGAACACCAGGCCATAATTTCCGATTTTGAAATATAAAGAGTATTCCTTACGTCGAAGTCAGTAAAAACCATCCCAAAGGGTATAATTAACCAACCGTTGAAAAACTTTAAAAATTAAAAATTGACCTGCCTGCCGACAGGCACGGTTAAAAATTTCAAATTGAAAATTAAAAATTCGCCACTGAAAGTGGCGTTGGTTCATGATTATCTTAAAGAAATCGGCGGAGCCGAAAAGGTTTTTGAGGAACTAACCGACCTTTTTCCCAATGCTCCAATCTACACCACTCTTTATCGCCCCAGCTTTTTTGGCCCTCATCGGGAGCGTTTGGAAAAAAAATTGGCCGGTCGTGTTCATCAAAGTTTTTTTGGCCATCTTCCTTTTGCTCATAAAATCATCAGCCCTTTCCGTTTTTTCTCTCCTCTCGCTTTCAAACTTTTTAACTTTAGAACTTTCGACTTGATTATCACTTCTGCTACCGGTGCCTTTTTTCCCAATTCTTTAAATAAACAATCCGCCAAATTAATTTGTTATTGTCACACCCCTCCTCGTTATCTTTACGGTTTGCCCACTGGCCGCGACGTTAAAAAATATAAAGTTATTAATTTTGTTCTCCAGTTTATTTTCCACATTTTCCGTCTCTTAGACTTTAAATACTCCCAAAATGTCGATCAATATATTGCCAATTCTGCCACCACTGCCTCTCGTATTAAAAAATTCTACCGCCGTGACTCGGTCGTCATTAACCCTCCGGTTGAAATAGAAAAAAATGCGAAGTTTGGTATTTTAAACACGCAGCGAACGCGAGCTTGCGAGCCCGAAGGTAGCGAGTATTGCAAAATACCAAACGAGCAAGGTTACTATTTAACTGGTGGCCGCTTTACCTATGCCAAACGCTTTGACATCGCCATCCAGGCTTGCAACAAACTCAAACTCCCTCTTAAAATCTTTGGTCGTGATTTTTCTGGTGTTGAGGCTCAACTTCGATCCATAGCAGGCCCAACCATTGAATTTGTTGGCGAAGTTAACGACGCCCAAAAATTTGAACTTTACGCCGGAGCCAAGGCTTTTCTCTTTACTTCCGACCAAGAAGATTTTGGCATCATGCCGGTTGAAGCCATGAGTCAAGGGTGTCCGGTTGTTGCCTACGGTGTTGGTGGTGCCACCGAAACTGTTATTGATGGCAAAACTGGTGTCTTGTTTAAAGGCTTAACCACCGACTCTTGCGCCCAAGCTATTACTCGTCTCCAAAAACTCAAAATTGACCCTCAAATCTGCATTTCCCAAGCCCAAAACTTCTCTAGGCAAAAATTTATCTCAAAAATCAAAAAACTTACTGGCAAATATGCCTAAAACTAGCATTATTTATTATATTTCACCTTCAGGCAACAATCCCGTCAAAGACTTTATTGATCAATTCGAATTCCGTCAAAAATCCAAAATTTTTCGGCTGTTTGCCACTATTGAAAATTATGGCCTAATTTCCATTTTGCCCCACATTCGCAAACTCACCGGGACTCCTTTGTGGGAAATCCGTATTTTAGGCCAAGACAATATCCGTTTTATTTACCTAACTAAAACCAAAGACTCAATCGTAGTTTTACACGGATTTAATAAAAAGACCAATAAAACTCCTCAAAAAGAGCTCGACATTGCCCTAGAACGATTTAAGTCATTGAATAATATATCTTATACGATATAATTTCATTTACATGAAAACATATTCTTTCCGCCAACACCTTAAAGAATCCCTCAAAAATCCCGAATTCAAACATATTTGGGAAGAAGGGGAGCCTGAATATTGTCTTACTTGTCAGCTTATTGAAACTCGCCTCGCCCAAAAACTCTCTCAAAGCCAACTGGCCAAAAAAGCTAACACCACTCAAGCGGTCGTTTCCCGCCTCGAAGCCATGTCCTTCAACCCCTCACTAGCCCTTCTAACCAAGGTCGCCACCGCCCTCGGCAAAAAACTCCAAATCACCCTTGTCTAAACACCTACTTCTAGTTCCTCGTTCCACGTACCACATACCTAACTTCCATTCTTCAGCCATCTCTCCGCATCCAGTGCCGCCCTTGCCCCCGCTCCTGCCGCCACAATCGCCTGTCTGTATATAGAATCCATGCAGTCACCGGCGGCAAAAACTCCTTCCAGTGTTGTCATCATCGGATATTCTGGATTTTTCCCAGTCACTACATAACCCTCATCTCTTAATTCCACTAAATCCTTAACAAACTCCGTCTCCGGTTGCCTCCCAATCGCCACAAACAATCCCTCAATTTCCATTATCTTTTCTTCCCCAGTTTTGTTGTTCTTTATTTTTATATTTTGTAACTTTTCTAACTCGTAACTCGTAACTGATAACTGACAATTGATTTCCACCACTTCACTATTCCACACCATTTCAATTTTTGGATTTGCAAACACTCTTTTTTGTGCCGAGGCGCTGGTTCTTAATTCATCTCTTCGGTGAATTATATAAACTTTTTTTGCCATTCTAGCTAAAAACTCCGCGTCCTCTACCGCTGTTTCTCCACCGCCCACCACCACTACCGTTTTGTCCCTAAAAAACATCCCATCACAAGTAGCGCATCCCGATACTCCTTTCCCAACTAACTCTCTTTCTTTTGGAATCTGGAGCCACTTTGCCCTCGCTCCCGTTGCCACAATCACCGCCCTTGCCTGCAATTTTTCCCCATTATCCAATTCAACTTCAAATAGTTTGGAACTTGGAAAATTGGTTATTGGAACTTGTTTGGAAATTGTTTTTTGGTTATTGGTTATTTTCGTAACAGAGTTGTTACGAATAGTCACTCCTAAATTCCTCACCTGTTGCTGGGTATCCATCATCAACTTAACCCCGCCAACCCCTTCTGGAAATCCTGGAAAATTATCCACCGTTGTTGTTAGTGTCAATTGTCCCCCTGGCTGGTTTCCGGCAACCACAATTGTTTTCAGTGCCGATCGGACATTATATATCGCCGCCGTTAATCCCGCCGGTCCTGATCCGACAATGATCGTATCGTAAACATTATCCTGCATAGGCTGTATTTTATCTTATTTCTTACTTCTTGTCCCTAGCTCCTAGTACCAAGTTCCTTGTTTCTTATATACTAAATCATTGACATCCAAAACCATTAAATCAGTTATCTTCATCCTTAATACCTCAAAGCAAAAAGGGGAGTTATTTTTCTGGCTTTTCGTTCGCTTCGTTTCCGCCACCTTACCTCTGGTAACCATTTACCAATTTTCCCATCTCATCAAGCTCATTGAAAACAAAACCGATTTTCATTCCTTGTTCGTCTATTTGGTCTCTATACTGGCAGTTCGTCTTCTCGACAATTTTCTCCGTCTTCGCTCCACCACCCAGATCGACTACCTCATCAGCAATCTCTCTTTTGATATCCATAATTTCTTTTTAGTTGACTTTAAGCCCGAAACCAAAGAAGATCGCCACGCCAGCATTCAGGCTATTCGTAATTTTGCCGATGCCACTATCAAAGCTCTCACTTCTTTCAAACAACCCGGAGTTGACAGTATTGTTTCCGTCCTCTTTATTCCTGTTGCTCTTTTTTTTGTTGACTTTCGTTCTTTTATCCTAATTATTAGCTATATTACTATTTACTCTTTTGTTAATTACTACACTAGTCAGCGTTATAAAGAACTTCGCGATTATCAAAACACCAAGACCGAAGACTATTATGCCAAACTTCAAGAAAGCAACGACATCGATCTCGAACAGTCCACCTACACCCGCCATTTTCATCGCCTTACTAATTGGACCTTTATTGAGTGGTTTTTTCTTCAAAACACCGCCGTCGTCTTTTATTTCATTTTTCTATTTTTTCAAGTATCTCAGGTATTTTCCGGAACCATCCATGTTTCCGACCTAATCCTTATTATTGGTTATGTCACCCAAACTCAAGCCTTTCTTAACTCTTTTACTGATATTGTCTACGGTCTCGACGATATGTCTGTCGCTCTGGGTCATCTAGCTCGCAACAAATTCATTTCCGTCCTCTCCCTCGACGATTTAACATAAAACTTCGCAATACAGTCTATAATCTACCTTTGCTTTCAACTTTTTATTTTATAACTTTATACTAATTTATGCCCGAGTTACCCGAAGTCGAAACCGTCAAACGCTTTTTAGAAGTCGCTGTTCTCAATCAAAAAATTATTTCTCTTGACATTCTCACCCCCAAATCTTTTGATGGCGACCCTAAGTTCGTCGAAGGCCAAAAAATTACTAAATTCACTCGCCATGGTAAGCAATTATCCGTCCATCTTTCCAATAATTTAATTCTATTATTCCACCTCAAAATGACCGGCCAACTTATTTATCAAAGCCAGTCGCGTACCGTTTTAGGCCATCCAACTAAAGATTCTCTTTCCCAAAACCTCCCTAATAAATCTACTCGCGTCATTTTTCATTTTTCCGACAAATCCATTCTTTTCTTTAACGATCAGCGCAAATTTGGTTGGATAAAAATTTTTACCAAGGATTCGCTCACACAATTCCAACACCATCTTGGCATTGACGTCCTCGATCCTAAGTTCATTTTTAACTATTTTTACCTAGCGCTCCAGCGAACTAGGGCACCAATCAAATCAGTTCTTCTTGACCAATCAGTCTTTGCTGGTATAGGCAACATTTATGCCAACGACGCCCTCTTTTTAGCCAAAATCCACCCAAAGAATCCAGCAAATCAAATCCAGCGAACTAGAGCACTAGCGCTCCATAAGTCTGTTCTACTTGTTATCAACCAATCAATCCTCGCCGGCGGCTCCACCGCCAAAGACAATAAATATGTTCGTCCCGACGGTTCTCCTGGGGAAAATCAATTTCAATTTCGTGTTTACCAACGAGCAGGGGAGTCTTGTTTGGTTTGTAATGCCAAGATCGAGCGTTTTACTCTTGGCGGCCGTGGCACCTTCTTTTGCCCTAGTTGCCAAAAAATGCGTTAAAATAAGTCATGTCAGCCAATCGCCACCTAGTTGTTTATCCTTTGTCCGGAGTTAAAACTATCGCCGTTAGTATTCGAGTTAAAGCCGGCTCCCGCTATGAACCCGGTCCTTCTTGGGGGGCTTTTCATCTCTTGGAGCACGCCATTTCTGCTTTTGGTACTGCTAAATACCCATCTTCAGAGCTGTTTCGTCAGCACCTTGAAGACCATGGCATCAACGTCGGCCTTAGCACCTCTAACTCCGAAATCAACATTCACCTTAAGGCTCCAGACCAATCTCTTAGCCAGGTCCTCGAACTAATCGACGAACTTCTTTTCCATCCCCTTCTTGATTCGCCGGACTTAGCCAACGAAATTAAAGTTATTGATCAAGAATATCAAGACAAGTGGTCTTCCCCTTACGTTAAATACCATCGGCAAATTGACCAAAAACTTTACGGCCCCGAACACCCGTACATTCGCGATGGCCTGGGCCAACCTGACTACGTTAAAACTTTAACCTCCGCCGACCTCCAAAACCTCCACCGCCACTATTTTGTTAAACCAAACATTTTTATTGGAGCTTCAGGCAATGTACCCACCGAAACAGTACTTAAACACATCGACCAAATTTTGTCCAATCATCTTGGATCAGCTGTCCAAGAGACCATTCCTCCTACCCATTTCGACCCCTCCACCCTCTATTTTTCCGAAGCCCACAGTGACAGTAGTGTTTTCCATTGGTTTTGGCCAAACCATGGTGATGCCAAACTCACTATTTTTCAACAAATGGAATACTCATTACTTCGCACCCTTCTTGGTGACAGTCAAAGCTCTCGCTTATTCAAACTCCTCCGCACCGCCAACGGTTTGGTTTATCGCCTCGAAACCGTTACTGGTATGTATCCGTTGGCCGGCTACTTTGGTTTATTTTTTTCCGCCGATCCCACTAAGTATCTCCAAATCCGCGATCTGATTAATGCCGAAATTGCCAAATTTGTCTCCACCCCCATTCCGGAGGCCGAGTTCTCCCGCGCCATCAATTATCTTAACCTTCAAATCAACAATGTCTACGATTCTCCCGACAAAATTGCTAGTAGCTTATCCGGCTACCTCCTCAATGACGGCCGGTGGATTAAGCCCGAAGAATATCTAAAGCTATCTCAGCGGTTCCGAGAATCAAGCATTCGGCAATTACTTGCCAAATTGACCTCTAAACCTAAACTAATCACTTACATTTGTTCCCGCCCTGTAGACCTCTAAAATAATTTCCACTATCATTGGCCATGATCCGTTGTCTTGCCTTTGATGTTGGCAATGTCATTTGGTATTTTAAAAAACCCCTAACCTATTTTCGTCATCGCCACGCTTCCTTGCTTGGTATCAAATTTGCCCCGTATTGGCAAAAATATCAAGAGGTTTATCGTGACTTTGAAACCAATCACCTCGACATTTACCAATGGTCTCGCTCCATTAATCCTCAAATTACCCCTCAGCAAATCGATAATTGCCTCAAAAATTCACTTAGCCAAACTCGGTTTGAAAAACATCTCAATCACCGATTAATCAGACTTCTAAAACAACTAAAACCAAAATTTACTCTAATTATGGTTTCCAATGCTGAAAACTTCCTTTTTCCCTACATTAATCAACCTCTCACCTCACTGTTTCACCGCTCAATTATTTCTTGGCAAGTTGGTGTTCGTAAACCCGAACCAGAGTTTTATCAGCAGATCCCCAAACACACTGGTTATAACTTCAAGGAAGTTTTATATATTGACGACGGTTTAGAAAATATTCTCGCCGCCCAACCCCTCGGCCTCAACACTATTCTTTATCAAAACTACCCCCGCCTCCTTTCCGACTTAAAAAAGTATCTAGGATCTAAGATCTAGCATCTAGGATCTACGATTACCTTATCAATCCCAACCCCGCATACCATGTCAACGGTTTTTTACAGACTGGACAAGTCGGTGGGGGAGTTGTCCCCTTGTGAATATAGCCACAATTTAAACATTTCCATTCCAACTCCGCCTCCGAATTGTAAAGGGTATTACTATCAAGTTTCCGAGCAATTATAATATATCTTTCCTCGTGTTTCTCCTCAACTTCTTTTAATTCTCCAAACAGTCTTGTTGGCTCGGTCTCGCCTTCTTCCTTGGCAATTGCCTCAAAGTCAGGATACATTTGCGTCCATTCATATTTTTCCCCCTCCGCCGCCATTTTTAGGTTATCGCTTGTTTTGCTAAACGGGGCAATCGCCAAGTCTCCCGGCACTACTACCGGCTCATTGATCATTTCAAACAATTCCTCCGCATGAACTCTTTCGTTATCAGCTGTCTCCTCAAAAATCCTCGCCACCCATTCCAAATTCTCCTTTCTGGCAATCTTGGCAAAAGTTGTATATTTATTCCTTGCCTGTGACTCACCGGCAAAGGCCTTAAGAAGATTCTGTTGTGTTTGTTTCATAGATTAATCCTAACACCATCTTCAAAACTTGACAAGTCATTGAGTAAACATTTATAATTCATTCATGACTAAACTACAAATCACTCTTACTCCCGCCGAAGCCACCTCCCTCTCTTTTCTTGCCAGTCGTTTTGGTTACGATATTACCCGCTATGTTAAATACCTCATTTCCAAGTCCGTTGACAGCGTTGTTAGCCAAAGATCTACCCATTTAAGCACTAAAGCCGACCGGCTTTTGGGCGACTCTCTCGCTCAATATCAACAGGGTAAACTGTCTTCGGTTGATTCCGTCGATGAGTTGTTTGACCTATGAAACTTTACTTCACTCCTATTTTCCTAAAAAAGCTTCACAAATCTCGTCGTTCTCAACCTAAATTAGCCGCCAAAATCCGCCAGTCTCTCGATGATCTTACAGACAATCCCAACACCAATTCTCTTCGTCTCCATAAGTTGTCTGGTAAAAACGGTGACGTTTGGAGCATTAGCCTCAACCGTAGTCTCCGCTTAACTTTCACTTATGTTCCCGACGGAATTTTGCTCTTAAATTTCGGCAAACACGAAGAAGTCTATTAATGCTACAATAGTAGTACTTATGAACTGCGAATGTCACTGCAACGGTAAATGCCAGCTTTTAGGCGGTCTTGAACAAAAAATAATGGAAGTTCTTTGGGAAAGTAAAACCGCCCTTAAACCCGCCGAAGTTTTAAAAAAAATTGAAGGCAAACACGCCTACACCACCATCATGACTGTCCTTAAACGTATGGCCGATAAAAAAATAGTCAAACGGATAATGCAGGGCAACACCTACACCTACAGCCCGTCTTTTTCCAAAGAAGACTTCGCCGCTTCCGCTCTTGATGATCTTTTCGAACGTATTTTTTGTGCCTATGGCGAACTTGCCATCACTTCTTTCAAAAAATCTGCCGCTCAAGCCGGCATCAAGCTTTAATACCCCGGATATTTTTCTCCTGCCAAATTTTCTTTAATATATTTTTCCGGGTCAAATTCCACCCCAAACACTTCTCCCAAAATTATTTTGGCAATATAAGCATTTCCCAGCTGATTCGGATGCCAAAAATCTAAATCTCCCTCCTTTACTCTCTCTTCTGGGTTTTCCTCCGATTTAAACGTAAAAAAACGATCTAGGTCAAATTGTTTGTATTTTTCAAACATATTAATTATCTGAACACCCATTGATTTTTCAATTGCCATAGTTGCCTTAGCATAAGGCTCGTATTCTTTGTTTTTGTCTGCCCGATAATAAGCCGGAATTGAAGTACACCACACCACTTCAACACCACTCTCATCAAGTTTTTTAATTATTTTCTCAATATTTTTTTTGATTCTTCCGGTTTTATTCCAAACAATCTGTCATTTCCTCCCATTAAACTAATCACTAGGTTGAGGTTGGAAATTGGTAATTGGTAATTGGAAATTAGTTTTAATATATCTCCAGTTGTTGCTCCGTCAAACCCATAATTAAAACATCTAATTCCCCAGGAGGGAACCCGCCAATCAGCAAACTTCGGTTGTAATTCTTCTTTCAGCACATACTCCACAATCTCTCGCCAGTTTGGATGCACCCATTCGCAACTGGTTATCGAATCTCCCACAAATCCAATCCAATATTTTCCCGTCTTCTCCAAAATCTTTTTCACTTTCTCCATTTTCTTCATAATCCAATTTTATCATTATTGCCACTTCGCCTTTTATTCGGTATATTAAATTATGTCCTACGACAAAATCGTCTTTTATAAATCAGTTTCCGGTAAAGAAATTATCGTTAATCAAATAGAGAAATTAGGCACTCAAGATCAGGTTAAAGTTCGAAACGGCCTTAAATTGCTAAATATTTATGAATTACAACTACTGCAAACCAAATGGGTTAAAAAAATTTATGCTAACCCAGCCATTTACGAACTACGTATTGTTGGTAAGTTTAATTTCAGATTATTTTTCTCAATTATCAAGTCTCGTTATTTGATTACCAATGTTTTTGTCAAAAAAAGTCAAAAAACTCCCCGATCTGAGTTGGATTTAGCCATCAAGCGCACCAAGGAGTTTACATAATATACCAAAAATGTTATATTTACCCATGGCTAGAAATATCAATAAATTAACCACTCTCACCCAACTTGACAAAAAATTATCCCAAGACAAGGCTTTTAAACGGGCCTCTAGTTGTCTCGATCTTCAATTTCAACTCACCCAAAAACTTATTGAATTGAGGCTAAAACATCAACTAAGTCAACTTCAATTGGCTAAAAAAATCGGTTCTCAACAGCCAGCCATCTCACGGCTGGAATCGGGCAATTCAAAACCTAACTTTTCTATGTTGGAACGTATCGCCAAGGCTACTAATACCAAATTGGAAATAAACTTCACTTGACAAATCCTTCTTAAGTACTACACTTGTAGTATGTCTTCACAAGGCGATTGTTGTCATTCAAATACTCCCTCCAAACCAGCCAATCTAATAAATTCTTTTATTATTGTTGGAATAATTCTAACTACCGTTTATTTTTTAAGTCAAACAAGCTTGTTTTCTCTTTTTAGTGTCACCCCAGATTCTCTCCCCCTAGCCTTCTTTCCCTTTGGTCTCTTAGCTGGCTTTTCCACTTGCGCCGGACTAATTGGCGGCATTGCCCTTTCTCTTTCTCACCATCGTTTTTCATTTAACACCGGAAGGCTCACTTCTTTTTTTCTTCTTGGCGGTCTTCTGGGTTTTCTTGGCCAGTCTATCCGACTTTCTTTTACTCTTGGTTCAATCCTAACTATTATCGTATCTCTTGCCATGATTCTTTTTGGTCTCCAAATTCTTGGTCTAAGAGTTATCCGCTTGTCTTTTTCTCCTCAATCACTAACCAAAAATAGTTTTCTTATCGGCGCTCTAACATTTTTTCTTCCTTGCGGTTTTACTCTCACTTCTCAATCTCTCGCCCTCGCCTCCGGCTCTTTTGTTAC
Source organism: Candidatus Shapirobacteria bacterium (assembly GCA_041665485.1). GTDB lineage: Bacteria > Patescibacteriota > Microgenomatia > UBA12405 > UBA12405 > JBAYFX01. Next base: position 129,231 of record JBAYIT010000001.1, on the reverse strand, counting down.
CGGCGCCCTAATTATGGGCTTTTTTGCCCTAGGCACGGCTATTCCGCTTTTTCTCATCGGCTATTCAGGCTCAAAGTTTAGCTCCAAGCCTTCTGTCTCCCAAGTTGTCGGGCTTTTGGTCATTGCCTTTGCCTTTTTTAATCTCTCTTCTCAACTAAAAGTCCTCGGTTTTTCTCCACAAATTAATCTAGGATCTAACATCCAAAATCTAGGATCTAACAAAGGTTTACCCCCCATCGTCAACGGCGTCCAAGTCCTCAAAATGTCCGCCTCTTCCCGTGGCTACTCTCCCTCTCGTCTTAAAGTCCGCGCCAATGTTCCCGTTCGTTGGGAAATTACTGACACTGGCACCGGCGGTTGCACCAACGCCGTTATTGCCCGCCAACTGTTCGACGGCCCCGTCAATTTAGTCCCCGGCACCACTTCTGTTCGCGAGTTCTCTGTCACCAAACCAGGCGTCTACAACTTCTCCTGTTGGATGGGCATGGTCTCCGGCACCCTCGAGGCTATTTAGCCATTAATTATCTCAAATCCCGCCTTCTCAAAATCGCTATCAAAAGTCAAGACTTTTTTAATTGCTTCTTTATTTTATTTTCCTCAAATTCGTACATGTCTCTATCATGATTAATTGATCCTTCAGTTGGGCCATTTTTTATCACCCATTTTGTTCCCAAATCTCGAAAGGAGTACTTTTTAGTTGGTCTAATCTTTTTACTTTTCATGTCTTATTTTTCATTATAACTCCCAACCTCCACCCCAACGGTATTACCACTACTACCCCAAAAATAGTCCATATCCCCAAAGTAGTTTCCGCTCCGAACCTATCAATTCCCACTCCTAATAATGGCCCCACCCCTCCGACTATTAAATTTGTTAGCAAAGATATCGCCGACAATGACGTCGCTCGGTATTTCGATTCTATTTGATCATTTTGCCAGGCAATTAAACTCGGTTGTCGGCAACCATCTACAAATTTTCTGAGATAAACCGAACTCACTGCTCCAAATTTCCCCCCAGCAAACGATAATGCTGTTCCCACGGTTTGAGAAATCGCCATTACTAAAGGAGTTGGGTTAAATCTTGTCCCCACCGCTCTGATGGCGTACGTTCCAGAAATTAGTATTGCCAAAATTTTTGGGTCAAACCCTCCCGCCGTCAGCCTCGGTTCATACAGATACCAAAGTCCGGTATATGTCACCACACTCACTGCAATTGAAAACAGCGACACTGCTTTAATCTTTTCATTGCTAAAAATGTGCATAAAACCATCATAATTTTGCTTTAAATAAGATTTAACGCTCCACCCAATTTTTTCCATTGCTGGCTCTTGGTAAAAACACGAGGCCAACAACCCCAGCCCTGTTACTAAAATCATAAAATTATATGGCCCCATTGGGGTAATTTCGTACAATAATCCCCCAAAGATTCCTCCCACTGCCATGCCGATAGTGTTGTACATAAAAGTGTCCGCCTCAACTTTTTTGTAATGTTTCTCCACTTGTCCGTTTTCCTTAAGTGAGTCGTAAAGTAGAGCCGAATTAGCCCCAGATGTAAAGGCTCCATCAATTTGGTAAGCAATTTGCCAGACTAAAAAACCAACAAAATCGTGCCTGAAAAATAACCATACATACCCCAGAAACAAAATTAATCTCCCTAGCATTACCGTCCTTTTCCGTCCAATCATGTCTGCCAATGCCCCCGATGGTAGTTCGCAAGCCACCCCCGCCAACAAACTTATTCCCATCGATAACGATATTTGGCTAAAGCTAAAAAAATGATTCCAAATCAGCACCCAGACTCCAATCGGCACATAGAACCAATTTAAGAACGAATCAATCTTATAGACCAGTACGTTTTTCTTCCAATCTGTCATTTTTTATTTATCCCTCAACCACCAATGGCTAGTGGCCTTGACTATCGTTGATCCCGCTAGGGCAATAATTATTACTGGGTCCACCTGGTTTGTCCCGGCCGTAGCGCTCATCATTGCCTGATAGGCCACTCCAATTCCCAGTGCCGTCACCATAAACCACATCGCATTTCGCTCCGCCAGCGCCTCATGAGCCACTTCCCGCTCATCTTTTTTAATTCGATACATTATTCCCATAACATCAATCACTACTACTGCTCCCCACCCCAACATTAACGGTGTCTGCCATTTTTGTTCAATGGGCAAATAGGGGATCAGGGCCAACGGTGCCGTCAAAACCAACACATACACCCACCCCTGCCAAGTTCTGGGTGTTAATCCCCATCCGCCAAACTTTCTACTATTAAACCATTCTGTTTTTGCTAGCATTTTTAATCCTCAAAAATAAATAAATAATCAATTTTTGTCTTTAATATTTTCGCTACATCATGTGCCAACTTTAAAGAGGGGATATATTTTCCCTGCTCCAGAAACACTATCGTTTCCCGCCTCACTCCCGTCTTGTCGGCCAATTGCTCCTGGGTCAGCCCAAGTTTGGTCCTCATCTCTTTAATTTTCGTTTTCATAAGTTAGATTCTTCTAACACTCATATGTTAGACCCTTCTAACACTGTTGTCAAGTATAATAAACTATGCTTCCTAAACTCTACATAATGTGTGGTATCTCTTTTTCTGGTAAAACCACTATTTCAAAACTCATTTCCCAAATAAAAGGTTTTGTTCGTGTTGATCTTGATGAAGTTAAGGTCGAAATTGTCGGGCCAGATTTACCCGACGAAAAAGTCACAGAGCCGGAATGGGACCAAATTTATCAATCTATGTATCAGAAAGTCAAAAATGCCCTACTTTCCGGGCAGTCAGTCGTTCAAGATGCTGGTAACTTTACTCGTTATGAAAGGGGATTAGTCAGGGCCATTGTCGACAATCTCGGTTTAGAAGCCATTACTATTTTTGTCGACACTCCACCCTCGCTCGCCCGCCAAAGATTGCTTCACAATCGTCAACACCAAATTCGTTTTGATGTTAGTAATGAATTATTTAAAGCCACCATAAAAGAGTTAGAGCCACCCATTTTTCCTGAAGTTTTTTTAACCATCAATCCTTCCATTCCAATCGAAAAATGGATTAAAGATAACTTATAATCGTTTGTGGTCAACAATATTATTAATCTTATTCTTCCTTTTGATCTTGTTATTTCCCAATTCATCTACACTTTTCGCACCCCGGCTTTAACAGAATTTATGTTATTCGTCACCAATCTCGGTTCCGAGTATGTTTTTTCTGCTCTCTTTTTAGTTCTCGCCCTTGTTGTCCGGCTTAAACGGGCCAAACATCTTCTCTCCTTTGGTTTATTTGCTTCCCTAAGTCTCCCTATTAACTTACTGCTTAAATCACTTATTGCCCGGCCTCGGCCCAATATTTCTCCGCTAATTTTTGAATCCACTACCAGCTTCCCCTCCGGCCACGCCATGAATTCTCTAGTTTTTTATTTCACCCTAGTTTTTTTAATTTACCGTCTCACCAAAAACAGACGTTTAAGTTTAATTTCTTTTATGTTTGCTGTGATTGTTGTTCTTCTTATTGGTTTTAGCCGTATCTACCTCGGAGTTCATTACCCCACCGACATTCTTGGTGGTTACCTTCTCGGTTCCCTTTGGTTTGCCTCTTGCATCATCTTAAATAAAGTACTACACTCGTAGTAGTTATCAGTTAAACAAACCATGGACGACAGCAAAAATTGTTCCTGTGACTCCAGTTGTTCCTGCGACTGCCAAAAAGGTAAAGCATGTAAATGCGGTAAGTAGCCAGATGTTCCCGAAGGCGCCTTCGGGAACATGTATTACAATAACTCTATGATATTTTTGTTTTCATTCTTATTTCTTATTTCTTATTTCTTATTTCTTGCGCCCCCCGTAGGGGCGCAGTGCCCCGTATGTATCGTTACTGTCGGTGGGGGAATGTTAATTGCCAAAAAACTCGGCATTGACGATCTTCTAGTTAGTATCTGGATCTCCGCCCTCAACACCGCCCTCGCCTTCTGGCTGGCTCCCAAACTGAATAAATTAGAAATTGGAAATTGGAAATTGGAAATTTTTTCCAAACCCATATTTCTTTCTCTAATCTTACTTCTAACCACCCTTGCTTATTTTATTACCACCGGCCAAACTGGCCACTCCGCTAATAAACTGCTTGGCATTGACAAAATTATTTTCGGCCAAGTCCTGGGTTTCCTAGGCATGCTTATTGGCAACATCACCTATCTCAACACTAAAAAGAAGCTAGGCTACGCTCCTTTTCCCTATGCCAAAGTCGTTTTCCCCGTCAGTCTTGTTCTTTTGCTAACCCTAGCCTTCAAGTTCGCCTTTAATCTCTAGTCTGCTTTTAATCTCCTTGATATCTTTTTCCGGCTTTAAGTTTTCCGGCATTATTCCACGTTTTAGCATTGTTCTTCTAGTTGCCACGCTGTTCTCATAAACCTCTTTTTCTAGTTTTGGCTTCCCAGTCAAATTTTTGTCTTTAATATTGTGATCAGTCATCGCTAGGGCAAAATCTTTCGCCCTTAACTCCAAAAAGCTGTCGAAGTCTGCCAGGGCCCGATTTTTAGGAATCTTTCTTTTCTTTTTTAAACTAGCAATCCCTATCCCTCCATACAGACCTCGAATATGTTTATCTTTAAAGCTAGCAAAATCAGCCGAACTTCGAATTCCTCTTTTATATACCGTTCCCTCAATTTTTCTTTCTGTTTCTTTTAACCTCTCTCTAGCTTCAATTCTTTTTACCAGTTTCTCATCCGCCTCCCTGATTTCCTGTTTTCTTGTTTGTACCGCAAAATAAGTTTGGGCAAAAGCAATCTCTGGTTTCCGGCTATCCCCATTCTGGGCTATTAAATAACAGGCATAACGGGTTAACCAATAGTCACTTAACCGCCTCATGGTATCAGATCCAATTGCTACCATTTTGGCGGCTCCGACAAAATGGTTTTTCGGCTCATATCCGCTATTTTTACAAGCCACCTTCGCTTTTTTCACTACACCCCAAAATTTCCTCCATTCAATATACCCCAGCACTGTCATCAACTCCCTCGCCGACCAATACTCAAAATCATTCTTCGTCTTCCCGATCTCCTCCAAACCCATCTTTGTTCTCACCACCATTTGTTTCATAGCTATTAATCTCTAACTCTCTCTGTTAATTGAATTATATAACCACTGTTATCTTTAAATTTAAACTCCTTCGTTCCATAATCAGTCTTTTTTAACCTGTCAACAATTTCCACCAGATTCATTATTTTCTTGTATATTTCCTCCACCTCTTCAATTTCAAATAGCAACAAAAAAGTTCCTCCTTTCTCTCTTCCTCCAAACTCATTTACTTCTTTTTCAAATGCCTTTCTTGCTAAAAACTGAATAACAACACTTTCGTTTTCTACCTCCGCCCAAGTTTCCTCTACCCTATTTTTTAGTTTAAACCCCAAAAATTTACTATAAAAATCAACTGACTGACCAACATCATCCACCATCAACTCTGTTATCTGTCTGTTTGTCTTCACTACCTTAATTATAATCCCGGCTGATATAATTCTCCCATGAAACCAAAAACCCTCGACCTTCAGCAATTCATGGATAAAGTTAAAAGTGCCGAAGCCGGCCAAAAACTTGACCTATCTTCCGGGGAGGACCTCTCCATTGGTATTATGAATTTGATTTCTATTGAAGAACACTTATTTTTTTCCGGTGGCAAAACTGGTGACAACAAATATTACGACCTAATCAATGACATTCGTCGCATGCGAGTCGACCTTCTTAAGGAAATTATCAAAGACTATGGTGGTGAAGAATGGTGCATTAGTAAACACCTCCTGGCCGCCTCGATGCGCTTAATGGAAGTTGGTACTAAACATCAAACAAAAGGGGATAACGCCAAGGCCTATGATTACTTCAAAAAGTCCTACGACCTCTACAATCTCTTTTGGGGTATTAATTTGGGCATGATTAAGTCTCCCTCGCTTGCCCGGGCACCCGACGGGTCAAAGGGAGATTTAGAGGGATTGGATCCCAAAGAAACACCCATCACTTACAAAAAATCCGACTTTATGGGCAAAATAAGTGGTGTTATCGGTAAAGTTCTTGACTGTTGCCGCGAATAACTACTTTCAAAGCCCCTCTAATTCTTTTTGCCAACTTTCTACTACCCCAAAAGCGTTTACCCAAAAATTTCTATCCCTCATATCAATCCCAACTTCCTTTAAAACCAGATCCGGATCTCTTGATCCACCTGCCTCCAGTATCTTTTCGATTACTTTTACAAACCCTTTTCCTTCATTTTTATACCTTGAATACAAGTAATACGACACCAATTGACCAAAGTTGTAGGCATAACAATAAAACGGCGTTTCAAAAATATGCGACACATACGCCCATTCGTATTTAAAGTCGTCAGAAACTACCACACTCCCCCCAAACTGATCTTTCAAATTATCTAGATACATTTTATTTAACTCTTCCACCCTTATTCCTCCGGGAATTTTTTCGTGGGCTTCTTTCTCAAACATCACAAAATAATTTTGCCTCAAAATAGTGGCATAGCTGTCAGCCATTTTTTCCACCAACAAGGCCTTTTTCGTTTTTTTATCGCTGTTTTTGTAAATTTCTTCAAACACCATCATTTCTCCCAAAGTCGAGGCTGTTTCCGCCAGTGGCAACCCGGCATGTTGAGCCGAAGGATAATGGTTTTGCCCAAATAACGAATGAACTCCGTGCCCCAGTTCATGGGCCAGTGTCATCACATCTCGTAATTTATTGGTGTGATTAAGCATCACATATGGGGCAATTCTTGGGCTAATAGTGGCGCAAAACGCCCCGCTTCTTTTACTTGGTCTTGGAAACACGTCGACGTGCTTTTTATCAAGAATCTCTTTTGCATATTCAAAAAATTTCGGCCCGAATTTATTAAAGTTTTCCAGAACTATTTCTTTGGCGTGGGTATAATCAATTTTTTTATCCACCTCCACCCCCGTTGGGGCATAAACGTCCCATCGCGACAGTTTTTTTAGTCCCAATATCTTTGCCTTGGTTTTAAAATATCTCTCAAATATCGGCTTTTTTTCTCGGCACACTTCCATCAATGTTTCTACGGCTTCATCGGGTATATTATTACCAAAATTTCTCACACCAATTGGGCTTTTGTAATTCCTCGCCTTAGCCTCAAAACCCCAATCTTTGACCACATTGCTATAAACCAAAAATAGCTTATCAATATTTTTTCCATATTTTTGCCATAAAGCTTTATATGCCGCCTTTCTTATTTCTCTTTTTGGGCTATGGACAAGCGCCATCAAATCCGACTGTGTTTTAATCTTTTTAATCTTTTTGCCAATTTTTAAGTCAAAATCCCACTCTGTCACCACCATTTCTCGAAGATCATTTAATGGCCCAATTCCAAAAGTATCTTTATAATCAATTATTCTTTCCTCTTTTTGGCTCAAAGTATGTTTGGCCGCTTCTCTCCCTTTTTCCAATCCATATTTTAAATCGGCAATTACTCCAAACAGTCTTTTGGCATTTTTGTCATCAAGTGTTTTTCTGCTTTCTAGTGGTAGCCCTTTTATCCAATGATCAAATTTTCTAGTTTTATCGGCAATTCTTAATCCCAATTCTTCTATTTTTGCCCTTTGTAGTTTTGCTTCTCTATCTTTTTGATCAACCGATTCGGCCAACCCCGGCCTCCCTCCCAAAATAGCCAGCTTATCTGAAAATTCTTCCAAAAATACCAACAATTTTTTAAATTCCTCCTCCGCCATTTCCGGGCTTATTTTCTCCCACCACTCATCAAACTTTTTTAATTCTTCTTCCGTCTCTTTCAATTTCTTTTCAAACTCCTCCGCTTTATACAAACCATCCAGGTTCCAGCTTATTTGTTTTTTGCTAACCATAAGCCCTATTATACAGTTCCCTTCCTATCTCCACCTCTTCAACAACTCTTCTTTTTCCCTAAGATCTAACATCCAAGATCTAGGATCTGAATTTCTCTGTCTTTCGGCCTCTGCCAACACTATCCCCGCCGTCACCGACAAATTCAAACTCTGCACCATTCCTCTCATTGGAATATAAATTTTTCGGTCAGCCAATTTCACTGCCGTTTCCGACAATCCTCTATGCTCGTTTCCCAAAGCTATGGCTGTTTTCTTGTTTCTAAATTTTGTTTCCCACAAGCCCTTCGATCCCTCATCAAGTACTGTGGCGTAAATTTCAAAGCCATCCTTTTTTAGTTCTTCAAAACATTCTTTTGTCGACTTAAAAATCTTAAAAGTTAGCCATTTATTGGCCGATGACGAACTGGCTTTACCAACCTTTTTTGGATTAAAAGGGATTTCTTTATCAAAAATCAAATAGACTTTTTGCCAGCCAAAAGCATCACAACTTCTCCATACCGCCGCCGCATTATGTGGGTCATGAATATCTTCCAGCACCACCACCCCCTCTCTCCTATTCCCAATCACCCTCTCAATCTTCTCCTGTCTATTTTCCATTTCTTTCATTAACCAATACTTTAATTGTTGCCGGCACTCCCGCTATTAATGTAATCATCCCCATTATTCCCATAACTATTTTAGCGCCGTGAGAATCTATAACCGAGCTTAATCCGAGAGATAAAACCACAAATACCAAGCTAACTGACATATTCAAAACCGATAACGCCGTTGCTCTATATCTTGACTCAATTTGATCATTAGCATATTGATCTAAAATGGAAAAACGCAACGTTCCCGTAAATTGAACCAAAAATATGGCAACTATTGCCACCAAACTATTTGCCACCGCTCCGGAAAAATAACCGACAATTGTCAACACCGGCAACATCACGATAAAAAATTTGTACTTACTTACATGTTTAGCGATAAACAACCCCAAAACTCCGATTATTAAAAAAACACTAGAAAACAGCCAGCTCCTTTGAATTTCGTCAAATCCCATCAGTGTGGCGTAACTTTGATTTAAGAAATATTGAAAATACCAAGTTGTTCCTCCAATAATCATGTAATAAACCGAGTACCATTTAATTTTTTCATTGGCCAAAAGATGCTTTACCCCCAGACCTGTCTGTCGTAAATAATTTTGGAAACTAAACTTCTCCGAATCAATTTTTGGTTCAATTATTAGAAAAGTCACTATTCCAGCTAAAATATAATTGACTCCTACTAAGATATAAGGCAATCCCTTATTGATCAAATAAATGTATCCACCTAAAAAAGACGAAAATATCATTCCTACTCTAAAAAGTAGACCGCTAAGACTCGAAAATCTGGCAAAATATCGTTCTCTCCCCAATTCCTTTAATGAGTCATATACCAATGCTGTATTGGCGCCAGAAATCAAAGCTCCTCCTATCGCTCCTATTCCATAACCACACCACAACCATTCAACTCCTTTTGACTGTGAAATTAAAATCCACCCCAATCCTTGAATAATTGACCCAGTTATTACTGTACTTTTTCTACCAATAAGATCAGCCAAAGCCCCTGTTGGAATCTCTAAAATAATTGTTATCACATAAGTCAAAGCGTAAATTACTGAAAGTAACCCGGGGTTGGCAAATTGTGTTTCAAAGGAGAACCATATGGGAATGAAGAACAACCACGACACTAAAAAAGTCGAGACATAAGACAGAAAGATATTTCTTTCCAGTCGCTTTTTATACAACATTTCCTATTTTACCATCTTATCTGCCCTACGGTTTACTAATCCATTTTTGGCAAAATTCATTTCTATCCATCTTCTCAATCATAAAATCTTCAACTTTTCTTGGGAACGGGTAAGCGCCCAAAGTTACGCCTTCGCACAACTGTTCGTTGGGGATGAAATATCTTGCCCCTCCATCCCTTGGTTCCGATATTCGGGCCAGTCTATTCGGTTCTTTAACGCAACCCTGCTCTCTCTCCCATAAATACACCGTTTTGTCATCAATCTCTGTTGGACACAATTTAGAAAATTTAATTCCATTCACCATATAAGTCCTGCTGGTTATTGCCCGATTCATTTCTTCAACAAAAATCTTATTATTAATTTTTCCTGTGAATAAAGCATATTCATAAATCACATCCACCGGGTCTTTAGTAGTCAATTCAATCTTAGTTGTTTTGTTAATATCCTGAACCAAACTTATATACCTCGCCGTTTCTCTCTCAAAAAATACCCACCCAGCACTCTTTTCAAAGGGTGTTCTAAACCAATACATTACCAAAAAATTGATTATCGATACCAAGTATCCTAAAAACACTAGCCCCACCATCCACCTTTTTTTATTTCCTAACAATTTATTAAGTTCATAAATTCCCACCCCCGAAACTCCCGCTAAAATCGGAAAGACTAAACCTGCCCTTAATGCATAAGTCGAAGCAAAGTTACTTAGTGTCGGCGTTATCGGTAAAACAAACAATAATCCTCCAATTAAAACCAACGCTCTGGCGTTGTTAACCGCCAAAAAATATAACCCTAAAAGTATTAGTGGTAAATCAATCAAATATAAAAATGGATGGTTGGCAATCATAAAGTGGTCATAGCCCAATTCACCCTCATTAAATAGATAGTTAGGCGCTAAAACCGCAAAATACTTTTTTATTAAGATTTTGGCCAACACTGTGTATTTATTGATAAAAACATCCCTAAAAATCGGTATCTCAAGCGACATTCTTCTCTCCTCATTCACCTGTTCCACCACCTCTCGATTTATTAAATTAGTTTCTTTAAGCCGTACTCCGGCATAAGAATTTTTCAAAATCAATCCGTATCCTGCCATCAGAATCACTACCACCATTCCCAAAATTAAATATTTCCTTATGTTTTTCTTTTCCTCAAACCAGCTATACCCCAACCCTAGTAACATTATTGGCACAAAAATAGGTTTGGCTCCGAAATAACACAACGATGCCGCCAAACCAGTCACTATCGCCCCAATTTTGTTCGTTAGTTTTACTGGTTTTTTTGTCCATAAATACAGACTCCAGAAATAAAACATAAACGAAAAAAGATTTTCATAAGCCGTCCTTCCAAAATTTACCGACCACGGGTTAATTGCCGTTACTAAACCAACCAACATTCCAATTTTTTTGTTCCCAGTCAAATTTTCAAAAAACTTTCCTCCCAGATAAACCATCGCCAACGACAGGATAATAAACGGTAATTTAAGCCAGGGAAAATTTGTTGGCAATAAAGCGAAGGGCACCAACAAATAACTTGGCAATTCACCAAAAACACAATTTCCCTCACAGTATGGATTATTGTTAAATACTCCAGCTCCGGTCCCTGCTGCCTCTTTTCCGGTTAACAATAACGATTTGGCATTAACCAATTGATGAATTTCGTCATGCACCAGCCCCACTGGATTTTTATCATATCCCCACACTCTTAACACCAAGGCCAGTGTAATTATCCAAAAATACGGGTTAATTTTTTTCCAGTTCATAAAACACCACTTTATCATTAATTACTAACCTTTCTACAACTTTAATTTTACCCAAGCTGTTCACCTCCCACACCTCCTCGTTTTCTGGCGGCCTAGTCGGCGGCGCCACTAAAAATAATTTTTCTGCTCTAGGGTATTCGGTTACTCCCATTGGTGGGCAACCCCTGGCCGTCAATAAAAACCTCAAATCATAAGCCCTGGTATCCCCCGAAACCGTGCTAGCCACATTGTAGTTTTTTGGACACCCCTTGTCCAAAATTTTATTCACCACCAATCTTTCTATTAGAAGATTCCACCCCGGTGGGTGCCCAAGTGGCAATCTGTCCCTAAAAATTAAACTCTGTCCAATTACTAACATTAGTCCCACCACTATTATTAATACTTTGTTGGGTTTTATTTTAAGCCATTCAATTAATAAATAAACAAAAAGGGGTAAAAGAGGGTAAATAACATAATGCGGCTCAAGTCTAAAACCGCCATTACTGTTACTGATTACCCACCCCAAAGTTTTTAAATTATAAAGACTATGTCGCAATTCAAATAGCCAATAGGGGAGATTGCCTAACCCCACCCCCACTCCCATTATTAACCAATCGGTTAACTTTCTGTTTTTTTGCTTCCACCAAAATATCGCCACCCAAAACATCCACAATACGGCACTGTAATGAAAACCGAACGCCACTCCCCACAAAATTCCCAAAACCACCCACCATTTTTTATTTTTAATTGCCTTTTCTGCTGTTATTAATCCAACTGTTCCCAGTGGCCACAAAAAATGCGGGTTCCAAATAAAACGGCTATGAATTATTAAATAAGGCGACAGGGTAACTAACGCCATTACTATCATTGCTATTTCAAATGAAAATTTCCTCTTTATCCACCTAATCAATAACAACACTGCTCCAAATTCAACTACCAGTAAAATTATTGTTATCGCCAATGCGTTCCAACTGGTTAATATTCCCAAAACTGCCAAGACATAATAATATTGCGGTCCGATAAAAAATCCACGATCCAAAAACGTTTTTGAAGACACCATTGGCCCAATTAATCTAATTTTCCCCGAGTCGACCATATCCTTTGCCTCTAGCAAGTGCAATCCTTGGTCCAAGTGAAACGTCATCGCTTCTTCAAAATGCCACAGCCTTACCCCCAAATACAAAACACTCAAGCCAACAACAATTATCCATCTTTTCATTATCCCAATTTTCTCACACTTTGAGCCACTTTTAGGGCCACCTCTTTATTAAAAGGTGAGGGGATAATCATTTCTGGCCCCAAGTCCGCTTCATTAACACATGTTGCAATCGCCTCTGCTGCCGCCAATTTTATTTCATCGTTCACCCTTTTCACCCCCGAATCCAGCAACCCTCTAAAAATTCCCGGAAATGCCAACACATTATTTATTTGATTAGGGTAATCGCTTCTACCGGTTCCTACTATATAAGCTCCGGCCGTCAACGCTACCTCAGGCATAATTTCCGGCACCGGATTAGCCATGGCCATCACAATCGACCTTTCCGCCATACTTTTCACCATCTCACCGGTCAATATTCCCGGGGCACTTACTCCAACAAACACATCAGCACCAATTATTGCCTCCGCCAATCCCCCGTGCTTGTTTTCCGGGTTAGTCACTTCCACCATTTCTTTTTTAATCCAATTTAAATCCGCCCTGTCTTTAGAAATTATCCCTACGGAATCAATCATGATTACATTTTTAATTCCAAAAGCCAGCAGTAATTTTGTTACTGCCACTCCGGCCGCTCCAGCCCCACTTACTACCACTTTTACTGCTTCTTTAGATCTATCCGTTAATTTAAAACTGTTTATTAGCCCTGCCAGCACTACTATCGCCGTCCCATGTTGATCATCGTGGAATACCGGGATATCAAGTTGTTCCTGTAATCTTTTTTCAATTTCAAAACACCTCGGCGCACTTATATCTTCCAGGTTTATTCCTCCAAATGTTGGGGCAATCGCCACCACCGTTTTAATGATTTCTTCCGTTTCTTGGGTCGACAACACAATCGGGTAAGCATCCACCCCGCCAAATTCCTTAAACAGCAATGCTTTTCCTTCCATTACTGGCAATGCTCCCAGTGGCCCAATGTTTCCCAACCCCAGCACTGCTGATCCGTCCGATACCACAGCGATAGTATTACCCTTAATCGAATAGTTTTTTGCCTCTTCCGGTTTCTCTGCCAGAAGTTTTGACACCGCCGCCACCCCCGGAGTATAGGCCGTGCTCAAATCATCCCTCGTTTTAACTTCCCCAAACTTCGACCTAATTTCAATCTTCCCCCTAAATTGCTTATGCTTATCAAGCGACGCTTGGTTGTAATCCATGATTTTTTACTTACTTAGTAATAATCTTCATTGTACTGCGTTTACTGAGGCCCTTGCCACCGCAAATAATGAAGATCTAATTAGGTCTTCGGTTGTTGGAAATATATTCCTGCCCTTGGGAATTCCCAAGGTTATCATTTCCCCGGGTCCAGTTAGTCTATGATCAAACCAAATCGGCCAATAACCACCTTCGCTAATTTGTTGGCTTGATCTCAAAATCCACACCCCATTAATCTTTGCCGATCTTGGCACATAGGTTCTCAATCGTTTTTCAAACTCTTCCAAAAAAACATTATACCAACTTGTTGGGGCTGATAGTCTCAAATCAACCCTATCTCCTTCGCTGTCGCTTGGTGGTGGTAATTCCTCTAATCCGACCACCAAAGCCATCCCCCTTGATTTTTCAGGTGGTGTTTTTGGGGAAAAATCAAATTTTTCACCTCCAATCACACGAAGTGGCCTATAGGCACTATTATCTATTTCGAATAATACTCCATCAGTCAGCCCAAGGTATTCACTCAATTTTTTATTAAATAAATTCTTTAACTTCTGCCATCAGGGCCTCTTTTGGTTTAAAGCCGATGACTTCTTTTACCACCACTCCGCCCTTAAACAGTTTCATGTTGGGAATACTTTGAATTTGGTATTGAATTGCCAGCTGTTGGTTCTCTGCCAAATCAGTATTTAATTTGGCAATTTTTAATTTGCCATCCATTTCCTTAGCAATTTCTTCTAAAACCGGCCCCATCATCATGCACGGCCCACACCACGGCGCCCAGAAATCTACTAACACCGGGATAGGGGACTTTAGCACTTCCGCCTCAAAATTTTGGTTATCAACATTAATTAGTTGCATATTTTTTAATTTCAATCAATAATTTTTTTTGTTTTGGCGACAAATCATTTAAGCAGTTGTCAAACTGTTCTTCAACCACTTGGCCAATTACGCTAGAAACTGCCGACTTAACTGCCTTTAATTGGGTTAAAACCGACAGACAATCTTCTTTTTTGTCAATCAGTTTTTTTACCCCTTCAATTTGTCCGGCAATATTATTTAGCCTCTGACTTATCGTCTTCACTCCTCCATTCTACACACCCCCCTAGGGTGTGTCAAGTGGTAGTTACCTCAATCCTATTTTCCGGCAGATACAGTCTTTGCCGTGGGGCGATTTCGTCAACAAATTCCGGGTTGTGCGACACCAAAATCATCGCCCCTTTGTATTCTTTTAAGCCTTCAAGGATTAGTCTTTGCGACAGCACATCAAGGTAAGTTGTTGGTTCATCCAATACCAACAAATTAAAATCAGATAACAGCAGACAAGCAATCGACAGTCTCGTCTTTTCTCCTCCCGATAGCGTCCCCACTTTTTGTTCGAGTTTGTCAAAGGGAAATAAAAATTTTGCTAAAATCGGCCGAATCATCGCCTCTGATTTACTAGTTTTTATTCTTACCGTTTCTAAAACCTTCATTCCATAATCAAAATTTTCCAGTTCTTGGGTGTAATAGCCAGTTTTCAATTTTGCGTCCCTCACCACCCGGCCACTGTCCGCTTCATATACTCCTAAAAGTATTTTAATTAACGTGCTTTTTCCCGCCCCGTTTGGTCCTAGAAACACCACTCTTTCGCCCCGCCTAATGGTTAAGTTAACTCCCGACAGCACCTTATTTTCACCAAAACTTTTACTTATATTTTCACAAAATATCGGTAATTCGCCCACCCAAATTGGTTCCGGCAACACCACTTTTATTTTTTTGGCTTCAGCCGGCATCGGCGGTAACATCTCCTCCATTTTTTCTAATCTCCTTTTTACATTCATTCTTTGTCTTACCCCCTTGCTTGATTTCACTCCGGCCGATTTCACCAAACTCTCCTTCATTTGAGCGATATGTTTTTTCTCTGTTTCAATTTGCCTCTTTATAAGCGCTTCTTTTTCCGCCTTTTGTTTTAGAAATTTATCATAGTTGCCAACATATTCGTCAATCTTTCTAAACTGGGGGTTTATATATAGCACCTTAGTAATTGTTTTATTGAGTAGAGGCAGATCGTGGGAAACGACCAACAGTGTTTTGGGGTATTTTGCCAGTGTTTCAAACATCCACCTTTTACCATTTACATCCAAAAAATTCGTCGGTTCATCAAGCAACAATATCTCCGGCTGGGCCAACAATGCTTTAATTATGGCTAACTTCGTTTTTTGTCCGCCACTTAAATTGATTGGCAAATCTGTTAGTTTCACCCTTTTCATTTCCATGCCGGCAAGCATTTGCTTCAACTCAAATTCCGGATGTTGTTTTTCCAAATCAAGATAGTCGCTAATACTTTCCGCTCCGTCAATCAACATATCTTGTCTGATCTCTTGGGGCACCAACCAAATTTTTCCTCCCATTTCAATTCGCCCCTCGTCCTGGGCTTCAATTCCCGCCAGTATTCGAAACAAGGTCGATTTTCCGCTCCCATTTTGCCCCACCAAACCTACTTTTTCTCCTTTATTTACAAAAAAACTAACTCCGTCAAATACCGGCTCACCTCCATATCTAAATTTTAGATTGCTAACTCTTATCATCCATCGTATGTTACACTAAATTATGCCAACTAAAACTAAAGCTAAAACCAGTACCCCAAAATCCGCTCCCAAAACCGAAACCTTTAAAGTTGAGGGCAGAGAGTTAGTTAAAAAAGTCAAAGAGCTCATTGCCGAGGGCAACGTCCGCAAAATTTCCATTATCAACAAAAATGGCAAGAACCTTCTCAATATTCCCCTAAATCTAGGTATCATCGGCGCCATTCTTTCTCCGCCCCTAATTGTTGTTGGTGCTCTGGCCGCCATCCTTACCGAGTGCACCATCAAAGTCGAAAGAGACTAAAGAACGGATTTTTTCAGCCAGAATTCAGCTTCAAGCGTAAAATACAAGTATCATGAGAATCTTGATTGTTGAAGATGAGCGTTTAATTGCTAATTCCATTAAAAAAGGCCTCGAACTTGAGCATTATGCTGTCGACGTCGCCCATACTGGCTCTGACGGCTACGATCTCGCCTCAACCGGGGATTTTGACTGTCTCATTCTCGACCTAATGCTTCCCGGGTTAGATGGCCTCCAAATTTGCCAAAAATTACGTCGGCAGAATATTCATACTCCGATTCTAATTCTCACCGCTAAAAGCCAGACCCAAGACAAAGTCACTCTTTTAAACCAAGGTGCTGACGACTACTTAACCAAACCTTTTGCTTTTGAAGAGCTTTTAGCCCGCCTTCGTGCTCTCACTCGCCGTCCTCACCAAACCAGTGACCCCGTTCTAATTCTTGGCAATCTTTCTCTTAATACTGTCTCTTTCGAAGTTAAACATGGCAACAAATCCGTTCGTCTATCCAGTAAAGAATTTGCCCTACTTGAATGTTTAATGCGCCATCAAAATCGAATTCTTACTAAAGACCAAATTATTCAACAAGTCTGGAATTATGATGCCAATGTTCTCCCCAACACTGTCGAAGTTTATATTAAAAATCTTCGTCATAAGATTCCCAATTTAATTCACACTGTCCGTGGTTTTGGTTATAAAATAGGGGAGAAATAATCACCATGTTTGAAATCGCCCGTCTCAAACTTACCGCTTGGTACTTGTTTATCATTATGTTGGTTTGTTTATTTTTTAGCACTTTCATCTACAGGCTTCTGTCAGTCGAACTTGAGCGGGTCACCCGTATTCAACGCATTAGACTTGAGCGTCCATTTAATTGGCGACAAGAACCTCCACCCCCACTCTCCACTCTCGACATTGAATTAGTTGAAGATATCCGCCATCGTCTCCTGGTGATCTTAATCAGTATTAATGGCGGTATCCTGCTAATTTCCGGCGGTTTTGGTTATTTTCTTGCCGGCCGCACCCTCAAACCTATTCAAACCATGCTTGATGATCAAAATCGTTTTGTTTCTGATGCCTCCCACGAACTCCGCACCCCTCTAACCTCTCTTAAAACTTCCCTTGAAGTTAGTCTTCGCGATCCCAAACTAACCCTTTCCGAAGCCAAAAGTCTAATTGCTGGTAGCTTATCCCAAGTTGACCAACTTCAACAGCTTTCTAATTATCTTCTCGACCTTTCTCGCTATCAAAATCCCAAAAACATTCCTAAAAATTCGCTTCCTCTCAAAACTATGATCTCCCGCTCTATCATTCGCCTTAAACCTCAAGCCGAAGCCAAAAAAATAAAAATCGTCACCAAAATTTCTTCGGTTAAAATCACTGGTGATACCGATAAATTAACCGACCTCTTCACTATCCTTCTCGATAATGCCATTAAGTACAGCCACTCGGGTAAGACTATTAATATCCGTGTTAATCCGTCCCCAAAATCCGTGTCAATCCTCTTTAAGGATCACGGTATCGGTATTAGTAAAAAAGACCTACCCCACATCTTTGATCGTTTTTATCGCGCCGATTCCGCCCGTTCTCACACTGACACCCCTGGTTACGGACTCGGGCTTTCTATCGCCAAAAACATTGTTGACTCTCACCATGGTTCCATTGTTGTTTACAGCCGTCTTCATCACGGCACCACCGTCACCGTCACACTGCCAATCTCTTAAATCCTCCTACTATCATACCCCCAGTGCAACACCGCCTGTCTTTGCCTCTTTCGGCAGTTTAAATCACCCGCTTGGCAGTTAAGTCTGATTTGAGTAATGTGGCGTTTCATTGCTCTCCACCGGCGAATCTGTCTTTGATCATCCTCATGTCTTCGCCCCATAAAATATCGGCAATACCATTGAAACCAACCTCGTGGGTCGTCAGGATGAATCCAGCCATTTTTGCGCCAAACAAATAACGGCTGACTAGCATTAACTCCAAAAAAATTTATACTTGGATCATGAAACTCGTGGCACAGTTTGGCCTTCTCAAACCAGTCCTTTGGAAACTCTTTTCGGCAATCAGTCATGTATTTCCCTCCAAACACTCCCATTTCAAGCATTTCTTTTGGTGTTAGATCCGGTTTAAAAACCGGATCAAAATTTTTACCCTGCAATTCTGTCAGGTAGTAGCCATAACCCTTTTGCATCAAATCGATTACTTTTACTCGTCTCATCATTTTTTTCTTTGTGGCAATGGTAAGAAAATACTAGTTCTCTTTTTGTAGTCTTCAAATTCCTTATTTCCCTCATATTTTTTTTCCAATAGAGGAACTCCCGACACCTTTAAAATCAAAAAAGTTATCGTCATTGGCCCAACCACAGTCCACCAATTTTGGCTAAAATTAAGTAGCCATATTCCCCACCACATTGTTACCTCGCCAAAATAATTAGGGTGCCGGCTATAGGCCCATAAACCAGACTGCATAATCTTTCCCTTGTTTTCCGGATTTTTAATAAACTTTTTCAGTTGCCAATCCCCCACTGCCTCAAAGTAAAAACCAACCAGCCAAACTAAAACCCCCACTAAATTTAATTGTTCTATTTCCCCAACCGACCAAAAAATTGGCCAACAAATAAGCCACATAAAACCCCCTGTGTTATAAACACCTTAAAATATGTCCCACTTTTCCACTGTTCATATCTATAGTCCTCCTTTTTCTTTTTGTTACGATTGTAAATATGGTAAGCCAACCTTATTCCCCAAGTAGAAATTAACAAGAGTGATACCAGCAATTTGCTGTTCGGATAAATAGTCAAGTTAGCCAGCGTTACCAAAATAAACCCCAATCCCCAAGCAATATCAGCCACATCATTTCTTTTGGCCACTTTCGAAATTACAAACCACCCTGTCATGTAAATCCAAATCAAAAACCCGCCAACAACAAAGCTATTTATTTCAACCATCGTGTCAGTACCAGATAACTCACCCCTGCCACTGTTGCCGACAAGACTGTCCCCCAGATCAAATCAACTATCGTCACTAAAATTGGCCAATCTTTTATGGTCGCCAAGTTAGTTAAGTCATAGGTGGCGTATCCGCAAAGCCCAAACAGTGCCCCAGTTAAAATTGCTCTAGCCAAAGACCCTTTTTCTATCGCCGGCATTAACACCAATACCGCCATTCCCAAAATATAAATTAAGTAAAATATCCCCGCCACCGCCAAATTTGGCGTTTTGGTCATCAAAAATCCCAAATGTTTGGCATAAAAATCTTTCGCCACCACTGTCAGCCACACTCCGTCAATCATTAAAAAAGTAACCAGGGAAACAAGATAAGCCTTTAAAAACATTTTATTTGTTTAAATATGTAATCGTAAATTGCAACACTGTCGCAAACGACACCCAAATAAGATAGGGGACGTTGGCTATTACTACCCACCTCGCCACCGGCAAAATCGCTACAAAACTCCAAATCATTGTCACTAACACCGCCAAGATATCAACTGCCGCTAATAAATTATTTCTCAACCCAAATTGAATTGGGGTAAAAATCAAATTAAAAACCAGATTCAAAATAAAAGGTAAGGCCATTACCCACGAAATTCTTCCCTTAATTGCCAAATAAAAAACATAGCCAAAAGAAATGGCAATAATTAAATAAAGCACCGACCACACCGGCCCAAACAGCCAGCTTGGCGGTGCCCAACTTGGTTTAATTAACTGCTGATACCAATTATATGTTTCATTCATAAATCTATTCTAACAAACTGTTAAACTTACCGAGACTAATCCTAAGCGCCAGGCACTAAAATATGCCACACACCGTTGATCAAAACACCAAACCGGGAACCAGAGATGCTTTAAGAAGAGCTTTCGTCACCGAACTTGAACCAGCCGATAGGGACACTGTCACGGCTGTTGGCGCTCGTTTGACTGACCGGCTATTACGAGATCGTCCCCTAACCCAAAGAGCCCACCTAGTTCAGCAAATCGCTCGACACACCATCTATCGGCTTTCTTGGGAAGACGGTCGCGACGCCAGTGCTGGAAGTATCGTTAAAGACTCCTTAGGTCTTTTCCCGAACGATATTGATATTCCTCGTGGTGGTTTTGATGAACCAGTTTTGGCCCACGAAGACACTCATTACCTTCAAGAAACCGGAATTTTGCCACTAAACAACGCCTTAACATACACTGTTAACCGTTTACTTGAAATTGAATCTGGATCTCGCCCATTTGTAGATCATGACAATGGCGACCGAATCCTAACCGCCGCTGTCACCCCAGAAGCATATCTTGAGGCCGTTCTCTCTGGCAGAGCCGCAGATTATCTAATTGCCCCCTGGATTTTAGGCCCAGAAGAGACAAACGATCCACTTTTGAGGCGGTTTGCAACCTACCTTCAGCACGAATCGGACTTTAATGCCATGTTTGCTCAACGCGGAGAATTAAATATTGGCGAGTTTCTGGGCGACCCTAATCCATATCAAACCATGGCCAATGTTGGTTCTGCTCGCGCCAACAGAGCCTTTGCTGTTGGCTATTTCACCAACAATCCTGAAAACGCCTGGACGGTTCTGTGGCTCCACTCTCAGGGAATGGCTTTTGAGGTTGCCGAAAAAACAGTTGTTACCGCTTATTTAAAGAATGAGTTAGATAAATTTAATTATCAACCCTTAGACCCCACCAAGGTTGCAGAAATGGCCCAATATGAAGAGCTCTTTGGTGACATTAAACTAAGCAAGGATGAATTAATTGGTCTTGAAGAACAACAAGCAAAAATTAATCTACCCACTCGCTTAAGGAAACTTCTGCATCAAGGCCAAAACAGTCTCGCCTTTGTTCGCGATTTAATTAGGTCCTTTCAAAGAATCCAAAGCGAACCCGACCCAGAAAATCTGGCAACCTCTCGGCAAATATTTGATGAATGGTCAGCCCCTCATTGTGTCGTTAACACTGCCACTGGTGGTCGGTTTTTGGATCTAAGTGAAATTCAACCCCACGCAGACCATCTCAATCAAGTCGCTCAAGACTCTGGTCAGGAGTGGGCGGCCAATATTATGATCTTTCCAGGTAAAACCAATATTCCAACAGCCTATGTCGTTGGTGCTAGGGCCGGATCCGCCTTTTGCTCTCTGCCTCGGGTTTATTCCCAGCCGATAAAAGAACGGGTCGGGCTAATCCACACCCATCAAGTGGCCGATTTTTGCGGGCACGGTCTTGCCGATCTCTTTAACTTTTTATCAGACCCGTTTATATTTTTATCCGTTGTTCGCTCCACCGACGGCATCTATGCTTTAGTGAAACCTGGTCCAAACGAAATCAAACCGCCTACAATTTCAGCCAGGTTTAGATTAGCCAAACAGGTTTTAAAACAAATTTCTCAAGGGGCCAACGAGCCAGAAGTTATTGTCGAAGTTGCCAAAAGCATGGGAGTAATTGTCTATAAGAAAAACGGCTTAGACGCCGACACAACTTTGCTATTAGAAGAAACTTAACACCTAACTTAATAAAGAAAGGAGGTCCAAAACCATTATTTTATCCCCCTAATCTCAAACCCCAAACATCCATCCCGATTATCAAAAATCATTCCAATTTCGTACCTCTCCTTAATTTCATTAAAAGTAATACTGTCGCAAGTTAAGGCTTTGTCGCCAACAGTTAATTGTGAGATTTCCTTTCTTTTGAGCCCTTCTCTTTCCAAATAAAAATATATTGGATTACACCAGCTGGCCTTATGAACGCCAACAAATCCACTCTTATTAATTGATTTATCCCGAAACAAATAACCATATTTCAAGCACGCCTCCGACTTTTCCAAATCCGGCCGATTTATGTAGGCAATATTCGTCCGAATATACCTTTGCATGTAAAAACAAACTATTAAAATTGGTGCGAGTCTTAGTAAAAGCGGAACTCTATTAATCATCTCAATAATAAAAATTGCCACCAATAGCGACATAAATGGATATAGTTGAGCGTCATACCACATCTGTTTAGTCTCGGTCTTCGAAATTATTAAAAAATAAGAAACAGTAATTAAAAACGCAAACACAACAAATCTTTTAATTACCTTATTTTTAGTCAGAAGCACGGCAACAATTGACAAGGGCACGAAATATATCCATTTCTGAAATCTGAAACTCGCCAACAGTTTCCAGTAATACCAAAAATCACTACTATTCGCCCCCAGATTATTTTGTGACCTGTTCCAAACCTCCTCCCGCCACACCTCCGCCAAATATCCCTGATTTAATGCCTCCCGCCCCAAATAGTAACTACCAATAACTAATAAAGCTAATAATACCGTTTCCCAAAAGCCTTTCTTCTTTGCCAACCAAATCAAATTGCCCGAAAACAATACATACAATACTATTCCCGGGCATATTAATAACCCCGCCACTCCTTTCGTCAAAACCGCCAATACAAAAAACAAGCCACTAAAGTACATCCATTTATTTGCCTTGTTTTCCAAATAGCCAAAAAAAGACAAACTACCCAGAGATATAAACAACACCAATAAAGCATCATAATCACCCGTTCGGCCAATATGAATATCTGGGAAACCCATACTCGATAAAATAATCAGTGCTCCCAACAAACCTATCCATCTATTTTTTAATATTTTCAGTCCGAATCCAAATATTAATATCACCACCAGAGATGCCGCTATTGCCGAAGGCAACCTTAGTGCCAATTCATTAACCCCAAAAATTTTATACATTATCGCCACTATCCATATTTGCAATGGCGGTTTAGTGTTCCAGGTATCGGGAATGCCGTTAAAGTAGGTAACTATCGGATTTCCATTTTTAATCATTTCTAGAGCACTGACTGCATTTCGCCCCTCATCCCACAGCCTGATCGTAAACTCATCTAAATGATGAAAAAATGTCAAATAACACAGCCCCAATATTGCCAAAAGAAATACTTTATCCTTCAAACTTTTCTTCTCTAGCCACATTTTATAAAAGGATACAACCTCTAATAGATAAAGCTTCGCCCATCTTAAATTAGTCTAGCATTTTAATTAAGAAAATTTTTCTTTACCAAAGCCAAAACTGGTGAGGTATTATCAGTATATGAGTATTGACCGTAGAGGTTTTTTGAGAGCTACTGCACTTGCCACCGCCGGCGCCGTCCTTGCTCAACCACCTCACTACACTGAAATATTAACTGTCGGCGATATTAACATGATTCATGATCGTGAAAATCACTGGGCTGGCACCGACAATATTGGAAAGGCAACAAGTAATTCTGTTCTTGCTACTGGTTGGCCGGAAAAACTATTGGAATTATCACAAAGCATTGGCTCCCGTCTCGAAAAAACAATTGTTCGATTTCATCAAAATCATCCCAACACGGCTTTTATTCATTCATATCTTGGACCAACCCTCCCTTATTCCTGGAATTTAGGAAAACCATTGTCTTATACAAAAGGGGACATTAATATCATCGCTCATTCAGTCGGTGCTGCTTCTTTGTCCCTTGCTGCTTCCGGTTGCCAACTGGAATGGCTTAATCGGGTTAAAACAGTAACCCTCGTTTGCCCGGCCATTAGCCTCGACGTCATTTCTCCAAGCATCAATCGTTTGGGTGGGCTGGTTAACTACCCCACTACTTCTCAATCTCTTGACGCTTACTACCTTTTCATCAAAAAGGGTATTTCGTTTACCATTATCACTGCCCCCAACGATGGCTTGGTCAATTCAGAAAGAGTAACTAAAGCCTTTGGAGATAGGTTTGGAGATAAAGTCACATTTTTACAAAAAACTATCGACTGCCACGGTTTAAGTACCCAAGAACTTGATCGTCTTTTTATTTAAGCCGATACTAACTGGGTATTTACCGGTAAAGCAAGATGTGCAAATATCCCTTTGTGGTAGGCCAATTGCTTTTACTAGGCCTTTCAAAGACAAATACGCCAGGCTATCAGCCTTAATAAATTTTTTAATTTCCGGAATTGTTTTCGTTGCCGCGATTAATTCGTTTTGATTCGGGGTATTAATGCCGTAAAAATCAGGGTATTTAACTGGCGGTGAACTGATCAGAAAATGGACTTCTTTGGCCCCCGCCTGCCTTAACAGGCTAACTATTTCTTCACTGGTAGTTCCTCGAACTATTGAATCGTCAATCAGTATCACTCGTTTATCCTTTAGCACCGAAGGCAATGGATTTAATTTTAACCTGACGTCATTTTTTCTTAAACTTTGGGCTGGTCGAATGAATGTTCGGTGAATATAGCGATTTTTTATCAATCCCATGTCAAAAGGAATGCCCGAGGCCTGGGAAAAACCAATCGCCGCCGGAATGCCGGAATCAGGGACAGGAATCACCAGGTCAGCCTTTATGTTTGGATTCTCTTTTGCCAACTGCCGGCCCGATTCCTTCCGCACTTCATTTACGCTTTTTCCCGCCAGGTAACTATCTGGCCGGGAAAAGTAGACAAATTCAAATGCATCCAACATCTCTTTCCCTTTTGTCAGCAGTTGGGAGGAAATCCCCGATTTGTTTATAACCACCATTTCTGCTGGTTTAATATCCCGCACATATTCCCCGCCAACCGTATTAATCGCACATGTTTCTGATGAAATTACATGCCCGATTCCATCTATCTTCCCAAGTGATAATGGCCTGATTCCTCTCCTGTCTCGCACCGCTACCATCGTGTCTACTGACATAAAAAGTGTCGAGAATACTCCCGTAAACAGTGGAAAAGCCTTGGCCACCGCCTCTGGTAATCCCAGCCCCTTTACAAAATAATACGCCACTGCTTTGTACATCAATTCCGAATCATTATTAAAGCGGGGGCTAATTCCTTTGCTGATTAAAAATCTGCTTAATCGAGTTGTGGTTGGCAAGTTTCCATTGTGGGCCATTGCCAAATTGCGATCTTGGGAAATCACCGGTTGAACATGGCTTATTTCCGACGGTCCGGAGGTTGCATAACGATTATGGCCAATTGCCAACTCCCCGGCCAGTGAGTCAAAACATTTTTCATCATAAACATGAGCCACTAATCCCATCCCTTTATGGACCGACAAACTACTTCCATCTGAACTAACAATTCCCGAACTTTCTTGGCCTCGGTGTTGCAGTGCCCACAAACCAGTGTGGACCAACCTGGCCGCCTCAATTGACGGATCAGTTCCATAGATTCCAAACACTGCGCATTTTTCATGAAACACACTCTAATCTAAAAACACATTACCCAATAATGCAAGGTGGATATTGCAAACCCCCTTTTCTCCTAAAAACTATTAATTGACCGACCAAAAGGCCGATCATTACTAATCCCAATACCCAAGCCAAAGAATTAGGAGAATTTTTATCAATATAATCACCCATAAAATAGGCCATCAGAGCCATGGGTAATTGTGACAACAAAACTAATGTTGAAATTGTTGTTGCTCGACTTTTTGAATTAACTAGTCCGTTTATCACGCTTGATCTTGTATTTCTAAAGGTCGTTGAACTTGAAATTCTCCCAATTATTAATAATGAACCAACGACCACCCCAACCCATTTGGCCAGCAAAAATGATCCTAATAAAATCCCAGCCGCAATCAATAGTAATCTCTCTACCCCTAACCACCTTTTTAATCTCGGGTAAAACTGTGAGGCAATCGCCGAAACAATATAACCGGTTCCAAACAAAAATCCAACCCCTCTTGAATCCATTCCATATTCCTTGGCTTGCGAGATCCCTAGCATTTCCGAAGCAATAAAATACCCGGCGCCCAAAGTAATAAAGATCGTTGATAGCTGTGAAACCTTCGAATTGGCAAAAAGTTCCTTAAAACCAACAAGATTAAATTTAATTGCCTCCGATAACTTAAATTTTTGCGAATCAATTTTTGGTTCCACTAACCTCAAGGCTATCACCGCCGCTACCAAATATAATCCACCCTGAACAATATATGGGGACCTAAACCAATAATAATATAAATATCCGCCACCAATCGCTGAAATAAATAATCCCACCCACGCCATTGATTCCATGTTTGCCACCACTTTGTCGTATTGACTCTCTTTCCCTTCATTTTTTAATGAGTCGTAAATTAAGGCCTCCAAACTTCCCGAAAAGAAAGCGTTACTAAGCGCTTTTAGCACATCAAGCACTATAAACATCCAAAATACCGACACATTAGCAAAGCCAAGCATTACCAATCCGTATAGAAAAAAAGATATCACTATTGCCTTTTTCCTCCCAAACACATCGGCAAACACCCCGGTTGGCACTTCAAACAAATTTGATGAAATTAGTTTTACCGCCGTCAAAACACCAATTTGTTTAAAATCTAAAAACCTAAGGTAGTAAAACAACCATACCGATATTGGAAAGTATAATTCACTAAGAAAAGACAAAAAATAGGCAATTTTTATATTTTTTTTCACTTCTATACAACCAGTCTCGCCAATAATGGAAGTTCATTTTCGCAAAAATGACCTTGTCCCTTTACCGTAATTTGAACACTTCCCGGCATATCCAGCATTTCCAGCATTATTCTGGCTCGAACATCATTGTGGCCATACGGATCATTGTCAGAGTTAATAAAAATAATCTCGCCAACATTATTTTTTATTTTTCGCCAATCATAGGCTGGTTTCAAAATTCCATCACCACCCGGGTAAAATGAAAATCCAGCTACCAGAATCGCTTGTTTGATTTTAATTTTCAATTCTTCTAAGACCGAAAAAATTACCGCCGCTCCGGCCGAGTGGCCAATAATCACTGTTTCTTCAGTAAACTTACCCCCATCCAAAATAAATGGCACCCATACGTTTAATTGTGGATCTTTATCATTCGGTAATTGTGGCAACCAAACTTCGTATCCTTTTTTCTCTAATTCTGTCTTTAACCACGGATACCAATGGTTGTTAGGGGAGTCATCCATCGCGTGCAATATCACAGCATTTTTCATAGCCAATTATACCCCCTCTTTGTTGGCAAACTTATGTTTTTCAAAACCCAAAATACTTGGATATAGAACCATTATCGCAGTTAGAACTTATTTTGTTCTTTCTTAAGCCACTTTTTTCATCATTTCTGCGAATTCTTCATCTGTTGCCGTTTCACCTTTCAAACACCCACAATCCTTTCCTTGCCAATATGGTTGTTGATTCATATTTTTTCGAGTAATTTTTTCAGCCATATTTCTATCGTCACCAAATTGGCTCATAAAAAATTGAACTCCGCCTTCAAAAATTTCTCCAACGGGTTTAACACTTCCATCCTCATTTACACAATAAAGACAAAAATCAGAATTTTCATCACCATTAGCAAAATCTTCCTTTTTATTAAGGGGCATTCCACAAGCATTACAATATTTCATTTTTGTATTTATAACTAATAATTTTTTCTATTAAAGCATAAGGAATTGGATTGTCTAAATCAAATTTAATGGTTCCTTTTGCAGTTTTATAATTTTTCAAGTCTTTCTTAAAGTATTCAATTATTTCCGGTTCAGGATAAATTCCCACATGTTCTTTAAATGCCGCATATAAAATAGTTTTTCCGCTTAATTTAAAAGCCGGGGCTCCATAACTCATTTTTTCCTCCGCATCTGGAATCAATCTCGCAATTAATTCTCTTATTTTCATCAAGATTTCTCTCTGCGGCGATTTTTGTTTTGCAATATATTCAGAAACTTTATTGTCCATAAACAATTATAATAATAAAAAAATACGTAAAATTAAGTTGAATATTTATTTAGCGGAACAGATGAGTCTGGAACTTTTCTGTCCTTATAATTTCTTTTGCAATTCATTTATCAATAACAATCCTTTGCTTATTGCTATTTTATTCTCATTCCTCGAGAAGTTTTTACGAGACGGATGACCAATATAATTGCGGTCAATCCTGACTACATTCAGGTCAAGAAATAGCTTTTCATTTATTAACTTAGAACCTTTTAATATTCCTATTTTGTCTTTATATTTCACTTCGTCTAAATTGAGATTTTCAATCTTCCTTGTTTTTATTAGTTTTTTTAGCAGATCATTTATCACAGATTCAATTGTCTTTCCCATTATAAAAATTGAAATATTGTAAAATCCACAAGAAAATAGATCAATTGATTCATCAACTCCGTTAACATATTTCTTGCCTATTGATTTAATTTTTTCGAATCTTTTCTCTTCATCTAAATGCGATATAAAATCTGTGACAGATTTCTGTGTAAACTGTACTAGTTGTTGAAGTTTTAATCTTAAATTTTCATTTGCTAATTCTTGAGACTTTTGATCTCTTAGTTTGTTCTCGAATCTTTCATTTATTACTTCTCTAAATGTCTTCCAACTCAATACGACGATTCTTTGTTTTAGCGGAATGAACGCAATAAACTTGTTATTAAAACGAATCAAACTATTTATGTCTGTTATCTGATCGTGTAGTCTCTGTGTTAATCTTTCTTTGTTTCCATCAAAGTAGGTTTTGTTGTTTTCTGGATTAAATGACTCGTATAAGTTATGCATCATCAAGGAGGATTCTATATCAGCATGTAAATGATCAAGTTTACGAGCAACAATGCTCAATGACATACCGAATTTTAGAGATAAACAAAAATCAATTCCTTGAGAATTTGACATAATTTGGCGGAGAAGGCGAGATTCGAACTCGCGAGTCCTTGTGGGACGCAGACTTTCCAGGTCTGTGCAATGAACCACTATGCGACTTCTCCAAATTGTTAAACCATCTTGCAATGAATCACTACTGCGCCCGGCCGAAGCCATTGGCGAAGGCGGGTGCGACTTCTCCAAAGATGTAGCCTATTTTATCAAATCTTTAGGCTAATTAGTCTTGTATTTTTCAAACCAAAGACAATCAACTTGACTTCTGATTTCTTCGGCTCGTAGCGGATTCTTAACCTTGAACCTACCTGCTAAAGACAAAACACCCTCTCTCGGGGATCTTGCCTTATTTTTTATTATTTTCATAAGGATTCCAGCTTTTGCCTGGTTTTGCGAAGAAGTGTTTTTTCCGAATCATATGCCAATAATTCCAAGGCCGTTTCATAGTCAAGCCATTGCCGGTCAATCACCATTTCCTTATCGAAATGGCGAAGTTCACTGTCTCCCACATATTCCATCAAAAAGAACGTCACTTTTTTAACTATTTTCTTTTTGGTCAGCTTGTCGGAAATAAAGTAATTATTAGACCCGATTTTGGCCACAATTCTAGTTTTCACTCGCCCCTCTTCCTCCACCTCTCTTAGTGCTGCTTCTTTTAAAAACTCATCTTTTTGTAGGTGGCCCTTGGGAAACTTAAACACCGCCTTTTTCTGTGGCTGATAGTTTCGGTCGTTGCCACGTCTAAAATTTGCCGTCTTAATTAAAAGCCATTTTATTTGTCCATCACTCTTTTTAAAAACGATCCCGCCGGCAGATCTCTCATCATAATCCATTGCTTATTGTATCGCACTCACCTCTGCTTGGGTTACTTTTATAAGTTCTTCTGTCCCAATTTTAAACACCGCGTTATTTTCTCCCGCCGCCGCCCAGACTTCATCAAATTTCAGCAAGTCCTTATCAAATAATGTTTTTATGGGGCTTTTGAATCCAAATGGCGGCACTCCGCCAATTACATACCCCGTTTTTTCGTACACAAAATCGGCATCTGCTTTCTCAATTTCATATCCCAAGCCGGCAATTACCTTTTCGTCCACCCTATTTACCCCAGAGGTAATGATAAGCAGGGGAGTATCACTTCCCTTTGTCTTAAAAATCAATGATTTAGCAATTTGGGCCACTTCGCATCCCAAAGCCTCCGCCGCCTCCACCGCCGTCCGCGTCAACTTCTCAAATCTCACAATTTCCGATTTTACCCCCAAATTTTTTAGTACCTCATCAAATTTTGTTCGGCTCATTTGATTTGTAAATAATAAGTGATATTAACCCCACCGCCAACCCCATTCCACCAATTGCTAAATGAAAATAGTCAATTTTCCCCGTATCGATAAGCCTCCCCACCATCGTCGTTGTTAAGATAAAAGGAATTTTTGTTACAAACTCTAATGTCGAAAGAGTTGTTGCCCGATATTTAGAATCAATGTGCCTATTAATAACAGTTGTTTGGATAGTTGCTCCCCAAGCAGTCGCCAACTCCATTAATAAAACCAGAATTATTCCGATATATCCAGTTACTACCCCCACCATCACCAGACAACCGGCAACAAGAAAATTTGTCATGTATGTGTTCCAATAATCACCAACCTTTTCTCGCCATCGACCAAACTGCCCTAGCAAGATCACATTAATTACTGCCATCATTCCAAAAATTACACCCTGGGCCTCGTAACCATACCCAAACTTCAGGGCAATATTCGGTTTTGATAACCCCCAATCGTAGAAATACACCAAAATCGCTGTCCCCAATAATGGTAAGAGATACCCCCTCATTTTTTTAGTTGCCAATTGTTTAAACCCAGCTACATAATCTATCCTCTCTCCCGAGCTTAATTTGGTTTCCACTTCTTTCAGTTGCCGGCTGGCCAAGAAGGCTGCCGCAATTACAATTGCCTGCAAGATATGAGCCAATCTAAAATAAACCGAAAACAAAAATCCACCAGTCACTACCGATAAGCTATATATTGCTATTTGTCCCCTTACCTTTGCTGCTGCAACTTTGCCATAGAGTTTGTCATAATCTCCGCCCCCCGCCTTTATATCTTCGTAGACCAAGGCGTCAATCGCCCCAGAGATAAAGGCTCTACCCACGTTTTCCATTAGGCCACCAACCGCCAACCAAGCCATATTCTGAGCACCAGCCACCACCACCGCTCCGACTGCCATAATACCCGCCCCCAGAACTGTCGACTTTCTCCTTCCAAATCTGTCAGCAAATAATCCAGTTGGAATTTCTAATATCACCCAAATTGCCGTCAATACCGAAAAAACCAAGCCCACACTCTGATAACTGCCAAATTTTCCCCAATAAAAATACCAAATTGCCTCTACAAACCAAACATCCAACAAAATTGAGGTCAGATAATACCACCTCACCTGTTCTCTTTCTGCCCCCGGAAACCACATCAACAATAATTTTTTCATCAGTATCCCCGTCGGGAGTTGAACCCGAATCAATGGCTTCGGAGGCCACTATTCTATCCAATTGAACTACGGGGACAACTTGTCCAAGTTAGCTTCTGCCTCTGTAGTCTATTCTACTTGCCCGCCGAAGTTTCAACGTAGGCGGGTCCATTGAACTACGGAGACTAAACTACTCGCTATTTTATCGCAAACTAGATCAACTCGTAACCGATAACTCGTAACTGTTAACTGAATCAATCCCCCAACTCCACCACAATTTTCCCGTTTTTAATCTCCGCCACCATGCCACTAATTTCACTCTCTTCCTTGTCCAACAATAGCATTGCCACTTTATCGGTAATTTCCATTTCAATCAATCGTTTTAATGGTCTGGCTCCAAACACCTTGTCAAATCCATTTTTTGCTAAATATTTTTTTACTTCATCAGTTATTGTTAGCACCACTCCCTGCTCCTTTAGTCTTTCCATTAGTCTTTTTATTTGAATCTCCACAATTTTCACCAAATCTTTTTCACTCAAACTGTTAAAGACAATTATTCTGTCAATCCGGTTAATAAATTCCGGTCGCAACACCTTATCCACCTCGTCTTCGGCTAAGTTTGAGGTCATTATAATGACACAGTTGGAAAAATCGACCGTTTTTCCCTTACCATCGGTTAATCGTCCGTCATCAAATACCTGTAAAAATATATTAAAAACCAGCGGATGCGCTTTTTCAATTTCATCAAGCAGTATTACACTATATGGTTTTCGCCTTACTGCCTCGGTTAATTGCCCGCCCTCATCATAACCAACATACCCCGGGGGCGACCCGATCATTCTTGCTAGGCTGTGTTGCTCGCCATATTCACTCATATCCACCCTAATTAAGGCTTTTTCGTCGTTAAACAACTCTTCTGCCAGCGCTTTGGCAGTTTCCGTCTTTCCCACTCCGGTTGGCCCTAAAAACAAAAAAGTCGCCGGCTTATTGCTTTCCCCAAGATGTAATCTCGACCTTCGCACTGCGTTGGCCACCGCCTTAACTGCCTCTTCTTGCCCCACCACCCGTTTTTCCATCTCTGTTTCTAGGTTTCTAAGTTTTTGATTTTCTGTCTCCATCATTCTCGATGCTGGAATTCCTGTCCATCTTCCCACCACTTTGGCTATTTCTTCCTCCCCCACCTCCTGTTTAATTAACCGCTCACTTTCTTTGATCTGTTTCCACCCTTCCTCCGCCTCCTTTAATTTTTTTTCTACCGCCGGAATTTCCCCATATTTAATTTCCGCTGCCTTATCAAGCTCTAAATTTCTCTCCGCCTCTTCTAATTTTCCCCTTAGTTGATCAAGTTTTTCCCGGCTTTCCTTCACTAGTGTTAATTTTTCTTTTTGCTCTTTCCATCTTGTCATTAATTTATTTAGCTCTTCTCGTTTTTCTCCTAGTTCTTTTCTAATTTCCTCTAATCTTTTTTTTGATTCGTCACTCTTTTCCTTGCTTATCGCCTTTTCCTCAATTTCCAGCTGTCTGGCCAGCCTTTCTAGGCCATCAATTTCTGTCGGGCTACTCTCCATTTGAATCCTTAATCCCGAGGCCGCCTCATCTACCAAATCAATTGCTTTATCTGGTAAAAATCTATCCCGAATGTATCTCTCCGACAATTTAGCTGCCGCCACCAGGGCACTATCGGTAATTTTTATTCCATGATGAACTTCGTATTTTTCCTTAATCCCTCGTAAAATTGAAATCGTGTCCTCCACTGTCGGCTCGCCTACTAACACCGGTTGAAATCTTCTCTCCAACGCCGCATCTTTTTCAATATATTTCCGATATTCATTTAATGTTGTTGCTCCAATCACTCGCAATGTTCCCCGGGCCAGGCCCGGCTTTAGCATGTTGGCCGCATCCACCGCCCCCTCTGCTCCCCCTGCCCCCACTAGAGTGTGCAATTCATCGATAAACAAAATCACTTTACCCTCGGCTTTAACCACTTCATTGATTACATTTTTCAATCTTTCTTCAAACTCCCCCCGGTATTTGGCCCCGGCTAGCAAGGACGACATTTCCAGCGCCACTATCTTTTTATTTTTTAGCGATTCCGGCACGTCGCCATTAATTATTCGGTAAGCTAGTCCTTCTACAATCGCTGTTTTTCCCACCCCCGGCTCGCCCACCAACACCGGGTTGTTTTTTGTTCGCCTCGATAAAACTTGGGTTACCCTTCTAATCTCCTCTTCTCTTCCCACTACCGGGTCCACTTTGCCACTTTTGGCCAAGGCCGTTAAATCAGTCGTATATTTTTCCAGTGCTTTATAGCTTGACTCGCCATTTTCGCTTTCCATTTTTTTGCCTCCTCTCATATCCATTATTGCATTCTTGACTTTTTCTTTGTCAAGACTCTCGCCTCCGCTTTCCACTAGTCCCCACACCAGCATTTCCTGTGGCACATAATTATCACCCAGTTCTTGAGATTTTCTCACCGCCACTCCGATTATTTTTTGTAGGGCAGGGGACATCTGTGGTTCAACTTGGTTCTCAACCACTGGCAGAGATTTTAATTTTTCTTCAACCTTCTCTCCATCAATTTCTTTCAACAATTCCTGCCCCACTCCTTCGGCATTTTTTAGTGCCCATACTAGATGAATTTCCTCAACATTCGAGTTTTTTAACTCTCGGGCTTTTTCCATCGCCCTTACTAATGTCTCCTGTGTTAGTTGGCTAAATTGTGGCTGGTTCATGCCACTATTTTAACCAACTTAGCACTCTCTGTCAACGACTGCTAATTAAAATCTAAACATAAATACATATCATTCGAGACTGACTTGACCATGCTATTAGCTCTAAAAGTGTTCGTAAACTGCTCCTCTTTCCCGATGGGAACATTGATTCCTGCAAAATTATCACGCATAAAATCAATCACCTTAAAACCCAAGCTTTCCAAAAACAAATCAGTCTCACGTCTGGTTACCTTAGCCTGAGGTTTAAAAACTACTGTTAGTTCATTTGAAATAGAAGCATTCCCGATTGTTCTCTCCACCCTTTCGTCTCTTTCTATTTCACTCACTACCCTTTCAAAATCTGTTCCTATATTAGTTTCGCTGACAAAATTTGCCTTAACTGTCACATTCATAAATGTTTCCCTTTCAATATCTTTTGTAGAAATTTCGAATGATTGCAATAAACTTTTCACTTCTTCGTAACTAGTATTGTCATAAAACTCAATTATCAACGCCCCGGGTACTGGTGTAGGCTCACACTTACGGTCAGGTTGCCACCTCATTAAGATATTTTTTTTAAATAAAAACAAAAAGCTGAAGAATAATATCCAAAGTAATAACCAGATAAGTAAGACAAGCCTTGTAAATTTCGTCCTTCTATTTCTCCAGATGAACCACCCACAAACAACAAGAAGCAATACATACAACATTACATTAGTCTACTACACCAACACCTCCTCCACCACCCTCCTCGGACTATGGGGAGCCGACTTTGCATAACCGGCGCGGAGCACCAACTGCGGCCACCAGTTTTTCTTCAGAAGTAGTGCCAATTCCGCCCTCTTTTTTGGCAATTCGGCCACCGAGTTGAAAAACCCAATTTGAATTCCCAGCCCAACAGCCTCTAATGCTACTTTTTGGTACAGCACTCCCGCCTCCACCCACGCCCTTCTGTGATCTTTAGTTGTCACCAATACTCCCAATACTGGGGCTTCCAGTGCCCACTGTTTATCTCTCCCCGCCCTCCTGTCTATATCAGCAAAATCATGACTTAAAAAATCTTTCAATCCATTGGAAAAATTACTTAGGTTTATAATATCTCGTTTCTTTTTATCCGCTCCTAATCCGTGTAAATCTTTTCTGATCCAAAGTTCTAATTCCTCTGTTAGTTTTCGGCTTCTGAACCATATTTTTTGGGCTCGTTCAATCAAATCCGCCAATTTTTCTTTATTACTATTGTTCGTCCAAACTATTTCCGCTCCATCGCCACGGCCAGATTTCATTAATTTTTGCTTGTCTGAAACTTTTAACTTTTTTGGCTCAAATTTTTCTCTAAAAGTTGACCGCTGACTTATGGCTTTTAAAAGTTCTTTTTTCTGGCCCCAAACTTTTTTTCCCTCAACAAATTTATAAACAACCACTAGTGTTGGTTCCACCGCTTTTGGCCACCACTCTTCTTCCCATATTAGCCCAAAATGCTTAGCTGCCACCTCAATATTGGCAATAGCGCACCCCACACTTATATAAAGTTCGCGATTATTCGGGTCAACTCCTTTCCTTTCTCTGGTTAAATCGGCGTAAACCGATAGGGTATTATCCTCAATTTTGAATTTCCATGGTTGGGAATTATGCCCCGACGGTGCCAAAATAGCGTAATTTAACAAAAATTTTATCTTGGCCTCCAACTTTCCTTTTTGAGGAAATTTTTCTTCTTTTATTTTCCAGATTGATAGTGTCATATATCTACTACAGCTGTAATAGATTAATTATAAACACGCGCCTTTAGTTGTCAACAAGTTGTTTAAAGAAGGACTACTATACCCACAATACCCGCCATAATTGCCGCCACCAGCACTGCCCCCGCCGCCAAATCTCGGACTTTTCTGGTTGCCTCGTAAGCCAATTTGTTTTCGTCTCTCACCACGTTGGCTAATTCCTCAATACTGCTGTTAAAGAGCTCTGCCCCCATCACCAATCCAATCGCCAAAAATACTGCCACCCACTCCCACCTCTCCAGCCCCATCGCTAATCCAACCAATATCACCGATACTCCGATTATTCCGTGAATCTTCATATTTCTCCCTCCAAATCCCTCCATTACTCCTTTCCCTGCATATTCAAATCCTTTCAAAAATTTCTTCATAATTTAGTCTACCATCCACTTAACCCTACTAATTTCTTCATAAATTTTATCACCGGGTTGAGTTTCTAATAAATTTAAATCAATTCCACTATCTTTAACCATTTTTCTCGCCTCGTTTTTCGTCATTGTTTCTTCCAACGCTAACCATTTGTAAGTAATTATTCCCTCCATTAATGAATTTCTAACTTTTTGATCTTCGTGTTGATATACATACTGCCTTAAAAATAAGGCCAAATCCCTGTTTTTCAAAGGGTCGGGCAATTTAACCAAATCAATCAAAACCGAATCGGTTCGTGGCACCGGGAAAAATTTTGTTCTATCCACCTCCAGTATCAGTTTTGGTTCAAAAAACGAGCTAAAAATACCATGTCTTTTAACACTCCCCAAAAATTTTTTTGGCACCAACAAAACTATTTTGTCATACATCAAAAAGGTGAAATTATGTAACAATTGTTCGGCAAAAGAATAGGGGATATTAGCCACCACCTTGTTGTATTCTTTAGTTTTCCTCCATTTACCATGAAGTTGCACATATTCCCAGGCATTTTCGAAATGTGTTTCTACGTTTTTGGGTAGTTGGCTCAATATTGGCTCAAACGCTCTGTCAATTTCAAAACTTATTACTCTTTTAGCCTTTTTTGCCAATTCGGTCGTTAAGTTTCCCAGTCCTGCACCAATTTCTAGCACTGTGTCATCTTCATTAATATCAGCCACCTTCACCGTCTTTTCAATTATTTCCTCATCAGTCAAAAAGAACTGGTCCTTCTGCGGATCCGGCTTAATCCCATATTTATCCAATATTGTTTTTATGTCCATAAATATTTATTAGCAACTAATCCATTTATGGCCGGGATGATCTTTTTCAAATTTAGCCACCGCCTCCTTCATCACCAAGTTCCATTTTTTCCCCTTATGGGCGCCAATAATTCCCGCCAAGGCACATCGGCACAAAGTTGGATCAACTTTTTCTAAAAGTTCGTCAAAAATCCGATATGGGTCGTGGGCTAAAAAATCGTCAGGAGTTTTTATTCCGATTTTCTCAAGCTTCTCCGCCGTTACTTTCCCAATATTTGGTAAATCAGTTAACTTTTTCACACTTCTCGAAAAATCACCACATAATTTTTACCATACACTTTGGCGCACTTCGGGCAAGTTGTGTACCACACATACCGGCTTTTTGGTTGTTGGGCCATCCATTTGCCCATATCTTTAAAGTCACCCTCATAAACTTTACTTATAAATTTTCCCGAAATTTTAACATTTTCCGCCCCGGCGATTTCCTTATCCACCGCCAAACATACATCCATTTTCCATTTTGAAACCGACTCCGACAAAACTAATCCATCAACAAAGTTACCTCCCGCCTCTTCGACTTTTTTAGTTGCTCGGGTCATCACTGCCCCAAAATTCACTGGTATATAAAACACCGTTAAAACCTGATCTTTTATAAATTTTTTGTCTTTCCAGACAACTTCTTTGCCATCCCAAAGCTTTGGATCAAACACTGGACAACACCCAGTTGGTTTTATTGTTTGGTTATTCATATTTTAATTTTCTCACTTTCCATTTCATTTTCATATATCTGTCCCCGCCTCTTAACTCCTCAATCATTTGGTCTAATCTCTTTTGTTTTGTTTCTTCTCGTTTTGCTCTAGCAATCCAACCAACATAGTCGTTTCTTTGATATTCCGGCCTTTCCTGATATTTTGTCCACAAAACTTCTTTTTCTAACGTCTGCCGAACAAAGTCGGGTATAGGGTATTTTTGTCTGGTAATCATCTTGTTATGCGGACATTGTCCGCCGAAGTCCCGACTTTGTCGGGACGAAGGCGGAGGGTAGAGGATTTGAACCTCTGCGGGCTTTCACCCACACGCTTTCGAGGCGTGCGCCATGAACCACTCGGCCAACCCTCCATTTCTAGAAACTATCCTATTTTATCCTGATATCCCATTTTTTCCAATTCCAGAGCTATTTCCTTCAATTGCGCCTCCCAAAGCTTTCTTTCATTTTCATAACCCAAAGCCATTGGCCCATCGTGTCCGCCCCAGGTATCCTCATTATCCATTTCTAACTCCTGATACTTTTCATCAAGTTTCTTGATCTTTTCTTCCAATCTCTTCGCCTCGGTCAATAGTTCTTTGGTTTTGTCTTTTATTTTCATTCTCAATAATCGCCAATTGCCGGAATAATTCCTTGATACCCCTTTCCCCACTTAACTGTTTTCGCCGACTTACAGGCATCATATATACTTTCCTGGACTGCATCTGCCGCCGCCTGACCAACAATATCTGCCGACAACTTCCACCATTCATCTCCAAAGTTTATTCCCTCGATATCAATTTCTTGGGTCGAAAAAGCAAACACAGTATCGCCATCAAGCGAAGTATTAACTGGTTTAATTGCTCGAATCTGGCCATGAGTGGCAATTTGAGCCACTTTTGTTAAATCTTGTTGCAACAGTGGCAACTTAATATTTGTCCCGACTACCGATATCGTCGTATTTTGATTTTCTATTGCCCATTTTGACAATCCTTCAAAAGTCCTAAATTTAAATCCACCGTCTTTATTGTCGTTCCTATTTCCAGCCATTATTTCCCCGTTTTTATCAACCACATTTCCCAGAGCATTAACTACTGTTAAGGCACACACCACTGCCCCCTTACCCAAATCAATTTTCGCCGACCCAATTCCACCCTTCATCCCCAAACACTTTCCCGAATCAGTCCATGAAAATTTTCCTACCCCCGCCCCTATTCCTACTCCGACATTTCCACTTTCCACCGTGTTTTTTGACAAACTAATTACCGCCCTGTATCCCAATTCTGGATCAAATCTACTATTTTCGAATCCCATTATACAAACACCAGTCATTGATGGGTTTATAGTCTTTCCCATTTTCCATCCCACATTCTTTTCTCTTAAACCTTTTGCAATCCAGTAGCTAGCTTCTAGGCCAGACATCGCCCCGTCAGTCATAAAAATCGCGTGTTTCTGGTAATAGTTTTTATCGAGTTTTAAACTTTCGGTGTTGTACGTTGTTGCCGCTCCTCCCAAGGAGACACAAGCCACATTAATCGGTCTTTCAAATGCCACCACCGTACACCCAGTTAAACTTTTTAAGTCCTCAGTCTGTCCAACTAATACTCCAGCCAACGACGTCAAAGTATTGTTTTCCATGTACGCCCACCAGGAATCGGACCTGGATCAATTGTTCCGCAAACAACCATTCTATCCATTGAACTATGGGCGCAACAGCGAAATTATACCAAAGTCAAGCCTGTTTTACTTATTCCGATTCTCCAAAGGCAATCTTTCTCCAAACCACTTCGTTACTTTATCCACAAATGTTGGCGAAGCCTCCAAAAGGGGAATCCTTTTTACCACCACAGCCTTAATTTCCTCCTCATCCTCCGGATTTATAACCAACGAAATTTGCCTGGGAAAACGTAGTTTTGTCTCAAAATGGACCATTTTGCTACTCAAACTTTTTCCAAACCAGAACCGCTCCAGCCACCCCCACTCATATCTTGATTCGCCAAAATAAACCCCTCGGTTAGTCAACTTATTCTTTACTTTTCCAGGGGGTACTGTCGACAGGACATAATACAAAAATAATACCGACCCCAAAGCGATAATTAAAAAGAATTCCTTAATGAAAAACAAAATTACCGATACTAAAACAAGGAGGGCAATTGCCGTCACCCAAAAATCCCGATCCCTCTCCTGATACGACCGCTCCACCGCCTCCCATTCCACTAAAACCTTCTCTTCGTTTAAGTCCTCCAAATTAGTCACTTCCACCCTTCCTGTTTTCTCCTTCATATCTCCATCTTAGCATAAATTCTTTGTTTTTCGTTCCACCCTTATTAACTCCTATCGAATATCTAACAACATTCGGTCATATTCTTCAACCCATTCTGGGTGGGTGATCCATTTGACATCTTGTCCATCCCCCAGCCTTCTTGGAACGATATGAAAATGACAGTGGAATACATCCTGTTGAGCTTCCGACCCAGAACTATTAATTATTTGAACATTTTCTATTCCTAATTTGGTGTTATATAAAGTTGTTAATTTTTTCACTACTTTCATTACTTCCAGGAATTCTTCTTCAGGAATATCAAAAATATTTTTATAATGTTTTTTGGGGACAACTAGGGCGTGGTATTTATTTGCTGGATGAATATCTAAAAATGCATATACGAAATTGTTCTCAAAAACTTTCCAAGATCTTGCTTGACCAGCAATAATTTTACAAAAAATACAGTCTTCCATGCGACAATTTTATCACCACCCCATTGCACTTCTCTCAGCAGGCTCGAAACAGGCGGGTTTGGAAGCTATTTATACGTATGAATTAACTACTTAAAAACAGCAACTAAAACACTAATTATCAAAGCGACAATAGAAATTCCAATAGTAAGCCAAGACTTAATAGAATCTATCCTCTCACCTTTTTCTGAGTCTTCAAGAAGAGTCTTTAGTTCGTTAATTCTTTCAGGAGTATCGCCATCTAATTCTTTCATACGAATTATGGCTTGATTTTTTTTATTCATCTGGCGGAGCATTAGGGTCTGGAACCTTTCTGTCCTTATAACACCCTCTTCCCCACTGTCTCATTCTATTAAAGTTTTGAAGCTAAACGAGACAAATGAGACACCATAAAAAAGGAGTGTCTTAAAACAGTGATACTGTTTGATATATAGAAGCACGAAACTGCCAATCTGTAGGGAGATTGTTGGATTATTGCTCTTTAAGAGGTAAAATACTAGAGATTTATGAGCATTTCGGCTGAAAATATTAAACTTTATCGTTCTCTCTTTGACACCCGAGACGATGTCTTTGCCCGTTATTGGGAAGATTTACCGAAGAAGAAGTCTGGTTACGCTCCAGTTTTTCGACTAAATCAAAGCCCCTTAGCATTGACAGATTCGGTTATTCAATCACACTTAGACGGAAAACAGGTAATTGGCGTTTATCCATTATTTCCAGACAACACCACTACTTTTTTAGCCATCGATTTTGACGGACCAGATTGGTTGATTTTGGCTCAAAAAGTAACCATTAAAGCTTTTAACAATGATCTATTTTGTGCCATAGAACGGTCAAAATCGGGCAATGGTGGTCATGTCTGGTTTTTCTTTAACGGGCAAATTCCGGCTCATCTAGCCCGACAAATGGGTAAATTACTATTAAACCAGGCAGGAGTCCAAGATCGAAAAACATTTGATCGAATGTTTCCCAGCCAAGATGAACATACCGGTAAAGGTTATGGAAATTTAATTTGTTTGCCACTTAATGGGAAATTTGTCACAAACAACACAACCGTTTTTATTAACTCAGATGGTCAAGAGATTCCTGATCAATGGCAATATCTACAGTCAATTCGAAGAACATCTTTACAAGAAATCAATCAATATCTTCAACTATCCAGCAATAAAACAATCGACGATCTGCCTAACCAGCCCGATGAAAATGTTGAAGAGCTACCTGTTACCACAACTCAAAATCAAGAAACTAAATTGATTTTAGGGTCAAACATATTTATTCCTAGCACTCATTTACCCGACAAACTGTATAAATACCTCAAAAAAGAATTAAATTTTCCCAACCCTGACTTTTACACCAAAGAACGATTTGGTTATTCCACTTGGAACACCCCTCGATTTATTAAAACCCTCGAGAGATTGCCAGATGGAATAGGAGTTCCTTTGGGATTTTTGGAAAAACTAAATAAATTTTGTCAAAAAGAACAGATAAAAATCGAGGCTGTTGATAATCGAGTAACTACAAAACAAGTACGTTTCCCGTCTAAACTGATCCTTCGTAAAGATCAAAAACAAGTTTTACATCAGTTACTACCTCATGACCGAGTTATTTTGGAAGCTCAACCTGGTTTTGGTAAAACTATGGTCGCTCTAGCGTTAATGAAAAAACTGGGTCAAAAAACTTTAATTATTGTTCACACTAACACTCTGCTCCATCAATGGCAAAAACGAATTACTGATTATTTTTCTCTTTCAAAACTTGATATAGGCATTATTGGCGATAACAAATGGAGTGTTGGTAAAAAAGTAACCATTGCTTCCTACATGACTTTATCCAGACGAGGGGTTGATGAAATTAAAAATGATTTTGGGTTAATTATTATTGACGAATGCCATCATGCCCCGGCCAATACTTTTAGTACTGTCGTCAGACAATTCCCTTCTAAACATGTTTTAGGATTAACCGCCACCACTTATCGTAAAGATAAATTAGAAAAACTGATGTTTTTGTATGTTAGCTATCAAATAGTCAAAGCAACTACGGAAAATATTGATAACAGTGAAAACTCCAACCAAATCGTAAAAACCGATTTAATCACTCGAAAAACACAGTTTAAAGCTAATGTAAAATTAGAAGATTTTCAAGAAGCCTGTCGATTAGTTATATCCGACCCTGATCGTAACAATCAAATTACTGACGATATTATCGATGCGTTAAATACCGGAGCTAAGTGCTTAGTATTAACTGAACGTCTCGACCACTGTCACACACTACTGGATCTCATTCGACAATAAACTAAAGGTGTTCAGGCTGCCATAGCTACTGGAGTGATGACTAAAAAGCAGAGAGAACGAATTGCTAAACGAATTAACCAAAAACAATTTTAACTACTAATTGCTACGGGTAAATTAATCGGCGAAGGTTTTGATTGGCCGGCAGTGTCACATCTATTTTTAGCTTTTCCGTTTTCGTGGAAAGGAAAACTAATCCAATATGTGGGTAGAGTTCAACGAAGTTTTGAGGGAAAAACCAACGCTACGATTTATGACTATTTTGATGATCAAGTACCAATGCTTAAAATTATGTATTTCAAACGTTTACGAACTTACCGAACTTTGGGACTAAATAAAATTTTTAGTCCAGCTAAAAAGAAAATTAATTGTGAAAACCAGTTGGGACTTTTTTGATAAAATATGAAATGATCACGCCATTTTCCAAGTTGATCAGCACTTTTTTACACTCCCAAAAGACAGACAAAAGGCAGTTTTAAAATCGTTTTATGATTTTTCCCCAGAAACAAAATTTTTGTTCTCCACTTCCCTCGGTTTTCAAGACAATCCCGAAATATTTTTAAAAAGAATGAGCCGAGAAACAATAGATAAAATTTATCGAAAGGGCACACCTCAAACACCAAACGGTCGAGCAATAAATCAGACAACAATTAATGCCAGAAAGGCTGGAGTTTCACCAAATACATTGTTAGATCGCTGGATTATCTCATAAAAACATAGGGCGATCATCTCTCTGTTCGTAAAAAACATGTATCTTGACAAAGATATTGCAATTAGCTAAGATTCTCCCAACTACGGTGGTAGGTGTCCCGCTCTTAATGGGCGGACCATTAAAACCTACAGCGGTAGCAGGACCTCACGAAGGTGAGCCAATAAAACCTGCAAATGAAAAAACAATCTAGCGTTGTTTATAAACCCACTAAGGGTGACTTGTTAAAGTCAGCTCGGAAGCTCGATTTTTTTAAAGTGTCGGGAGATAAAGTGTTTGCTACCCTTCAGGGAGAAGGTCTACTGGAATCTGAAGGAGGTACCGCTGGTTGCCCGGCAGTGTTTTTAAGATTACAGTTTTGTAACCTTCATTGTGGTTTTCCAAACGGATGGAGGTGTGACACAGGATATACGTGGGACACCAAAAGAGCGGAATACTGGCAGGAACCAGAAGATTGGAGTATAGAAAAAACAAAAATAGAAATTGAAAAAGCTTGGGTGGATAAATTTGGGCTGGATAAAAATATCCAAAAAAGGGTGGTCATAACCGGCGGTGAACCCTTGTTACAACAAGACTTGATTGTTAAGTTGTTAAACCAAATGAAAGATTGGCAAGTGGAAATTGAAACCAATGGCACGATCAAACCGAGTCCAGAATTGATTCAATGTCAAATAAACTGTTCACCCAAATTAGCCAACAGTGGTAATGAGAAAAAATTGAGATTTAGGCCCGAGGTTTTAAGTCTGATTAATGGGTGGCCAGTTGGATGGTTTAAATTTGTCGTCAGCCGAGTTGAAGATCTGAAGGAAATCGAAGAAATAGTTGAAAGTTGTAACTTAAACCCCAAAAGGGTCTTAATAATGCCGGAAGGATTAACTAAAGAGGCAGTGACCGAACATCAGACGTTGGTTCAAAAAGACACAAATAGCCGAGGGTGGAGAATTATTGAGAGAAATCAATTAATATGGTTTGGTCCAAAAAGGAGGACATAATGACAACTGAACAAAAAAAGGCAGTTTGTTTAATTAGTGGTGGTTTAGACAGCACAGTGGCGACGGCGATGGCCATCGAGCAGGGTTATCAGCCGATTTTTTTATTTCTTAGATATGGACAAAAAACAGCAGAAAAAGAAGAGTGGTGCTTGGATCAATTAGTCAAACATTGGAAAGTTAAACAAGTTTACAAAGTAGATCTTCCTTGGATCAAAAATTTTGGCG
Source organism: Candidatus Shapirobacteria bacterium (assembly GCA_041665485.1). GTDB lineage: Bacteria > Patescibacteriota > Microgenomatia > UBA12405 > UBA12405 > JBAYFX01. Next base: position 84,272 of record JBAYIT010000001.1, on the reverse strand, counting down.
GTTCGGCATTGCTGGATAAAAATATACCGCTTGATGAGAGAAACTTTCGATTGGAATATGTTCCTTTTCGAAATTCGATATTCCTTGGGGTAGCTACGGCTTTGGCGGAGGTCCAAGGTGCGGACATAATTGTAGTTGGGTCAACCGGAGGCGACCACATATGCCCAGACAATAGTCCTGAATTTATTGATGCTTACCAAAAAGTAGTTGAAAAGGGAACGATGTTGAAGAAAGACATTAAGATTTTTCACCCACTGACCGAAACGGATAAAACCGGGGCAATAAAATTGGGTAACAACATGAAGGTTCCGTTTGAATTTACCTGGTCCTGCCATAACGGAACAGAGGTTGCTTGCGGCCATTGTAGTAACTGTAAGGCCAGAATTGAAGCCTTTGAGCTGAATCTGATGAAAGACCCGATTGCTTATAAGTCAGAATCTTAGGCTTAATCCAAGAGTGAAAAATAATAAAAAATATTATCAGGAAAAAGAAAAGGAGTTGGTTTTAGCGGCTAAGATGCAGGATCAGTATGACCTAATAACGACAAATCTGATTGCTCCGGCCAGCCCGACTCTTCGAAAATATATCGACATTCCCCTTAGGCATGCCAGTATTGCCGAAGGTCTTCTTGAACACAGACCTTATGCCGGAGCTGAAGGATTTAACCGGATTGAAAGAATAGCCACCGAGGTGGCTTGTGAATTATTTGGGGCAGAACATGCCAATGTGCAGCCACATTCGGTTAGCCAGGCAAATCAGGCTGTGTATCAAGGGCTACTGGAGAACGGAGACAGGGTTTTGGCGATGAAGTTTGAAGCCGGAGGACATTTAACCCATGGAATGAAGAAAAACTTCTCAGGAAGATTCTTTAATTTTGATTTTTATGGAGTTGGAAATGACGGGTGGATAGATTATGACGCCATCAGGAAGCAAGCAAAAGAATTTAAACCTAAACTAATTGTCTGCGGAGCGTCTTCATATCCAAGAACAATAGACTTTGGCAAATTGGCGGATATCTCAAGGCGGGTTGGAGCTTATTTAATGGCTGATTTATCGCACCCTGCCGGTTTGATCGTGGGTGAAAAATTTCCAAAGCCATTTCCTTATTGTGATGTGGTCACGTTAACTCTTGATAAAACCATGTTGGGGCCACATGGCGGCATTATTTTGTGCAAAGAATCTCTGAAAGAGGATATTGACAGAGCTGTCCATCCCGGCGTTCAATCAAGCGTGCCATTAAGGCGTATTTATGAAATAGCCCAATGCTTGATAGATTCTGGTAAGCCTTGGTTTAAGGACTATGTTTCCAGGGTGATAACGAATATTAAAGTTTTTGAAAAGGTGTTTGGACAATACCCCGAACTTATGGTTACGGGCGGAAGTGACACTCATTTAATGGTTTTAAATACCCTAAAGACTTTTAATCTGACCGGAAAAGAGGCGGAAACTAACTTGGAAAATATTGGAATTTTGACCAACAGACAGGTAGTGCCGGGCGAAACATTAAAGCCTTATGTGGCCAGCGGCATCAGGCTGGGAACATCTTGGATAACCGCGAGGGGCTACACCGAAACCGAAACTCAAACCGTCGCCGAGATTGTTCTTGAAAACCTAAATAGACCAAACGACAATGGTCTGCAGAAAAAATCAAAAGACAGACTGGTTCATTTATTAAAGCTCAAAAGAGAGAAGGATGTTTGGAAAGATGAAGAATAATACAATAAAAACACATTTTACGATACTTAAGCCAAAGTATAAATTTACCTTACCCAATACGGCTCTTTTTATGACCGGGGTTCCCCTATCAGGAAAGTCAACAATTGCCCCACTAATATCGGGTTCTATTGAAAGTTGTGTCCTCCAGTCGATGGACGTCCTGCGCCTCGTGTCTCAAGAAATAGAAAACCTAAAAGTTAAAGAGATGAGAAACCCTTATGTTTTCCTTGGATCTTGTGATAGTTATAAACTAATTGGAGATGGTCTGTATTCCAAAAATAATCTAATCAAGGGTTATAACCGTTATTCTGAAGGGGTGTGTTCTTTGTTAGATAGTATTATTCCCAAACTAGAAGTTCAAGGCGCTCAAAACGTTCTTTTTGAGGGAGTCCAGCTTAACCCAACAATTATTGCTCCATATCTAAAGAAAAATAGTAAGCTAATCATACTAACGGTCAACGAGACAAAACTCAATTCAAATGAAAAGAAACTTTTTGGTGATAATCAAACTTTAAGAAAGCGATATTCGAACGACAAACTGCTTGCAATCCAGGATGAAATTCTTCGACAAAGTCGGTTGTTACCAAATGGCTCCTATGTCATCATTGACAACAACGGTAAATATTCGGAAACTGCCATTAAAGTGATGCAGTTTCTGCTTGAAGCTAATTTTATTGAAACAACAAAAGATAATTAAAGGTAAATTATTAATTATTCATAAAACATATTCATGATTCCCAAAAAAGTAAAACAACCCTTTGGCCTAGTGATGGCAAGTGACGAGAAATATACAACCTACCTTAAAACAGCCATTCGAAGTATAAGAAAACTTAACAGCCATTTACCTATCCACGTTTATAGCTGTAGTAATATAAAAAATATAACCGATCAGGGAGATCAATATTGCCAGATAAAGAAAGTGAAAGTGCCTCAAGATTTAAAAGAATCACTTGGTGCGACCAGTGAGCTCGAACACTCACTCACCAGAATCGCAAAATTAGAGTCGATGAGTGACGAGAATTTTAATTCTCTAATGTACATCGACAGCGATATTCTAGCCCTAGAAGATGTGGACAAGATAACGACAGAATTAGAAGTTGGTGACAGCAACAAACCGGTAGTTTATTTATTATTACGTCGACCGGGAAGATTATCCATAACAGACATTAGTTGGCTGTATTTTAAAGACAGTTCACAATTATCGGCTCAACAAATGGCTGATTTGGTTAATAACACTTTTGAAACCAACTACTCAGCGGAAAGGTTACTAAATATTAGATGTTGGAACGGAGGAATAATCTACGGCTCTTCTGATGGTATCCGCATCCTAGCTGGATTGTGGAAAAAATTCTATTTACAAATGTTAACCGGAAAAAACAAAAATAGTTTTATCCCCAATGACCAACTTTGTTTATGGCTAGCCATCGACCAATTGGAGAACGAGTTGACAGTAAGAGAATTACCACTGGCGTGGAATTTTATGCCGGGACATGCACTTGAAGAAATAATGAAGAAAACAAATCCCAGTCCGCAAGAGATCAGAGAGAGTTTGGCGGGGGTAAAAATACTTCACCTGGCTCAAAACAAAACTGACGTTTGGGCTCAAATTTTAATTAACGAAGTTAATTCTAATACTAATTTATAAACAAAAAAATGAACATTAAGCACGCCATTATCGGTTGCGGACATATTGCTCCAAGCCATGTTGACGGATGTATCCACAACAACATAACCATTGCCGCTTGTTGCGATCTTGATATTGAAAAAGCCAAAAAATTTGCTGACACTCACAAAATAGCATCGGTAGCAAATTCATTTGAAGAAGTCTTGGCTAATAGCTCAATTGATTCCGTTTCGATCTGTACAGATCATAAAAGCCATGCTGATTTAGCAATCAGGGCGTTGGAATCGGGTAAAAATGTTATTGTTGAGAAGCCAATGGCCTTAAGTGTTCAAGATGCGGAAAGAATGATTGCCACGGCCAAAATGCACCACAATGTTTTGACGGTGATTTCACAGCACCGGTACAACCGGGTAATCATGGAAATTAAAAAGGCGATTGATTCCGGCACCTTCGGCGCCATCACCATGGTAAATGCAACTCTAAACAGCCAAAAAAATAAAGAGTATTACACCAATAGTTACTGGAAAGGGAAACTGGACAAAGAGGGCGGTTCTACTCTAATTAACCAAGCTATCCATACCTTAGATTTATTGCTTTGGATCAAAGGCTTGCCGGTTGATGTCGGAGCCTTTGGCTCTAATTTAAAATTTAAAGGGATTATTGAAACAGAAGATACTTTTGCTTCAATTATGAAATTTGCCGATGAGAGCTTGGCAATATTGTCGACAACCAACACCTCTATCGATATCTGGGATTCAAAAATTGAAGTAATTGGCACCAAAGGAACCATTACTTTCTCGGCCGATTATCCCGTTAAAGTAATCCATCTTATCCACGAGGATCCGGAAGTAGCTAAAACGTTGGGCGAGTTATTGGAATCATATGCGGATAAATTTACGGAACCGCCACCAGTAAGTTACTATGGAACTAAACATCGTGAGCAGATGGGAGACTTTTTCAATGTCGTTTGTGGAAAATCGAAGTCATTGTTTATGGAGCCAGAAGATGCGCTTAAAACATTGACGGTAGTTTTAAAATTATATCAATGTTACCGATAAAAACATGACAAGTAGCTATCTCGAACAGATAGATCGCTGTATTAAAGATAATTGGCTATCGACAGTTAAGGGTGGTTACATGGAGGAGTTTGAAAACGAGGCGGCTAAACTATTTGGCAACAAGTTTGGTGTTTCGACATGTAATGGCACTTCGGCGCTGTATCTAGCCCTTTTTTGTCTTTCTCTGGAAAGTGATAAAAAGGAAGTGATTATTCCAACTTACGGATTTCATGTCAGTATTAGTGTTATTTGCGCCTTTGGATTAAAACCAGTCTTTTGTGATGTTGATCCGGCAACTTATGCTTTAGATGTCGATAAGTGTGACAAACTTGTCAATGACAATACTCTGGCGATAATGGTTCTACAGCCTTGGGGAAACTTGACCAATTTGAATAAAATTTCTCAATTACAGAAAAAACATAAAATCTTTATAATTTCTGATTCGTCACATGCCCATGAATCGCGGTGGAGAGGTAAACCCATAGGAGAGTTTTTTGACATTAATTGTGTTTCGTTTGGTTTAGGTAAACTGATTAGCGGAGGTGAACTTGGCGCATTAACTACCGATAATCCGGTATTTCGCGACAGGGCGTTGCTTTTTTCTCACTCTAATAGAGTCCCAAGTGATTTAATAACCAACCACTATAAACATATTCCTAATAATGTTGGCATTAAGTTTAGACCACACCTATTTGCCTTATTGCTAGCCTTACATGATTTGAAAAATAACAAAAATCGACGTTTGACGATAAAGACTAATATTTTAAACTTCCAGCGGGAGGTGTCGTCGACGACTGATCAAATAAGTTTTCAGCTTGCATACCCGGAGGCAGATAGAGTTTTTCATATGCCGGTGATTGAGTTGTCGGTGGATATAAATACCAAGGATCTGATTGAAGATTTGATTAATAGTGGTTTCCATGCTCAAAAACATAACTATGAAACTGTTTTAAGTAAAAATAAGATCCTAACCGATTTTTATCATATTAAAGTAAAAGAGGAGTTTGCTAATGCCGAGAGCATCATCCAAAAAAACATCATCCAGCTCTATGCTACAGATTTCCTCGAGGTCGAAAGGGTTTTAATCCTAAAAGAGATCCTGCTAAAACATGCTGGACTATCAAAAACGGTTTAATAAAATATATCGTTACTCGTACGACATACCATCTTGGTCATGTTATCCAATTTCCGAAGATATTGTTGGTTTTGTCAAAACTCTATTATCAAAAGGTGTCTTGAAGAAGAATTCATCCATACTGGATGTCGGTTGTGGACGAGGGCGGTTATTGGTTAAGCTGGAAAAACTCGGATTCACCAACACTACTGGCGTCGACATATCAAGCGTGGCTGTCAAATATGCTAAAAATCAGAACAGGAATTCAACCATATTTAAGGCAGATATTGTCAAAGGTTTACCGATTCCCGGCAACACTTTTGATCTGATTATGGATTTAACGATGACTTCCTCATGCCGTCCCCGCCTTTGGCCTAAGATCTATCAAGAATTTAATAGACTATTAAAAAATGATGGACATATTATTTTGGAAATGTTCATTCGACCACCAAATACCCTATTATCTTGCCCGCTAACTAAAAAAAGTGAGAAAATTCCAGACAGGCTTGATCAAATATTTGGTATTACTAACGAAGATGTTGATCATATCATCGGGCGTTTTTTTACTATTATTAAAGCTCGTAAATCATATCCGGATTCTTTAGGTCGATACTATATTCTAGCCAAAAAAACTAAGTGACGAAATTTGTATATTACAACTTTTCAATAGCTTGGGCTAGAATTCTGACTTGTTGATTATTTAAGCGACTAAAGGGCTGGCTAAGTATCTCTGGGGGTAGGCCTAGACGGGTAACAAGACTAATACCAACACGGGATTGGTTATCGCCTGAAGCATAACCGTCTTGGGGCTTAAGTTGTCGGGTTAGACCACGAAGTTCATCTCGAGTTTGTCGACGGTCACGGCGACGGGCTTGTTCCTTCGACATTTTGCCGGATGCTTGGCGGGGCGAAAAACCATTTAATACTTTAATTATCGTTAGATCGGGTTGATTTATAATTTGCCCACGAAGTTGTAAAGTCAAATCTCGTCCGTCTAAATCGTGTTCTAGGGGGGTAAGGTTAATAAGAGTGGCATCGGTGCGGGGAACCGGCCAAAATCCCTCTCGAGGAATTTGGGCGACAGTATCGACTTGGAAAAGGCTAGCCACAAAAGACATTCGGCCATAGCGAATATCTTGCGGATCCCGAATCGCCATAATTTGAGCAAAATTATCGCCCACCAACAAAGTAATCCTGTCAACCCTATCCCCTAATCGAGCCAGTTTAACCAAAAGCGGCTCGGCAATGTGAAAGGGAATATTGCCAAACACCTGATAAATGGCATCTCTCTGTGATTCAACCCATTTTTCAAATTTAAAACTAAGTGCGTCTTGATAGAGGATGCGGGCATTACCCAATTGTGGCAAGACGGCATCATGAATAGGTCGGTAACTGGCGGGATCGATTTCCAAACCGACAACCTCTTGGACGATTGGGGCAATAACGGCGGTCATATTGGCAGGGCCGGCGCCTATTTCTACAACTTGAGCGTTAGGAATAATTTGGGAAGCGACAAGGGCAACAAGCTCAGGGTCAACGAGAAAATTTTGGCCAATTGCCTCACTAGGTATTACTCCTGCCGCTCTTAAGAAAGTTTCATCCATGGGGGTGCCGGGTTGCCAAAGTATTGGGGCGTCGTCGCCATTTGCTTCCGAAAATCTAGGTTCAAGGGCCACACTAGGAACAATTCTGGCGTGTCTAGTCCTACGGGGTTCTTGGGGTAGTTCGCGAGTTTCAGGGCTTCTTGTTCTAGACATATGGTGTTTATAACAATAGGTCTATTTTATATTATTATAGGGCTTTTGTAAACAGGGTAAAATAGAGTAAAATTAGATATGGATGCAAAGAGGTTATTAAGTAAATGGAAAATTACACCCGATGCTTTGCTGGATCAGTTTTTCCTGACTGATAGCCAAATCATAAAGAAAACAGTTGAAATGGCAGAGATTAATTCGAATGATGTGGTATTGGAAATTGGAGCAGGAATTGGTAATTTAACCCGGGAGTTGGCGACTAAAGCGGGCAAGGTTATTACCTATGAGGTAGACAGGCATTTTGAGCCAATATTGAGTGGTTTGCCAACCAACGTTGAAATCCACTTTGAGAGTGCCAGAGGTCACGTTCTGCCAAGAGGAAGATGGAAACAAGGGAAAGACTTTAACAAAATCGTATCTAATTTACCATATTCTTTTGCCGAACAATTGCTTGGTCATTTGACGTTTATTAATTATGACCGGGTGGTACTAATGGTACCAAAGAAACTGGTGGCTACTATCAACGAACATGGGGTTTTTAGTTCGTTTTTTAAAGTTAAAGTGCTAATGGAAGTGGGGAAAGAAAAATTCTACCCCGTTCCCAGAACGAACTCGGTGTTAATTGATTTAATTAAGCTATCAGATCCGATTGACACTAAAGATTTGGCTTTATTTTTACGTCAGTACGTATATCAGCATAGCAGTCAAAAGCTCAAGAATTCACTGGTGGAAGGGCTAATTATCTATTATCGATTAACCGAAAATAAATCGATGACAAAAAATGAGGCAAGACGGTTGATCGAGGTAAAAAAGTTTGATTCCGAGTTTTTGGAAGAGGCTCTGTCGGTTAAGGTTTACGGGGAGATATCGAGAGTGTTTGAAAACTAATAGATAGTTGTCTTTTTACTGACAGATCCACGAGTTTGAGTGTACATTTGCTAGCAATAAACTTCAATGAAAGCCTACGATTTCTTTCCAGGGTTATGCTTTTTTCATTCCAAAAGTCATTAAAACATTCATATCCAATATTTTGTCCCGATAATCTTTGAAAAAGCGAGAACGGTCTTTAAAGACTAAGGAAAGCAAGATAAGTCCTGCTGAAATGATCAATCCCTTACCGTCAATTGAATATGATAATCCGGGATAAATATTGACACTAATAGTTTTGAAGTAATCCAAAATTATCAGTAAAACGGCGGTTAAGAAAAATATCAACGACAATGACTTATTAAAAATTTTTTGGTAAAGAAGGTATTGATAATAGCCAGCCAGTGATGGTTGGTTTATCAGATACGCCTCCTTTAAAAAATACAGATCATAAGGGGTGACTTCGTCTACATTGCACTTTTCTTTAAGGATCCCCGTGACATTCAACAGATCTTTAATCGGGTCCTTCTTTTTCTCCAACCATTTATGTCTAAACCATTTCATTAATCTTCCTATCCGACCTGTCGGATTTTCAATTCCATGACCTTTTTCATCTTTTTCTTTAAGCCAATGATAAATTTTCCACCCATACTGTCTCAAATTAAGGTTCGACTCACTTAGTTGATGGAGCAAATTACCGATTATGTAGGAAAAGAATGAGACCAAGATTACGTTGTCTTTAAGTATAGATAACCCTGGCGGAAAAAATACTAACCCAAGTATTATTACCAACAGGCCGGGGAACACATAGCTGATTAACTCAAAAATTGTTAGTTTTAAACTATTCAAATCTTCTGACATGTTAGGCTAATTCTAACAAATTTTTAATCATCTTTGAATTTATCGTGAAACGGTTCTTCAGTCACCGGAACCCACCCTTCTCGAACGGGTGAGTTAAAGTTGTGGCAGATTATGCCGCTTCTATTAACGTAGACCGCGTGCCGAAGTTTCTTCAACGCATTTGTCACTTTTTTAGATGGATGTTTTGGATCATTTGGTGAAGCCGAAATAAAAGCTGTTTGTGCCCTTATTTTCAACAAAATCTTACTGTTTAAGTTATTCTTACTCCCATGGTGAGGAACATCCAAAAAGTTGAGGTCAGTTAATGGAATCCCTAGAGATTCAGCGTAAGAAATGGCATAATGCAATCCAGTTTTTCCGGCATCACCGGTAAATAGTAATTTATGTCCTTCAATCGTAAATAAGACAATCGTACTCGTGTTGTTTTCGGCGGAGGTTTGGTCATTATCATCATCCAACAGATCGATCCCCAAGTTATCTTCTACCCATTCGTCGACTTTTAACGCTACCTGCTTAAAGAGTGAGGCTATATCCAATCCTTTCGATTCAGGGCATGGTTTAAAAGATAACAGAAGTGATTCGTATAGTTCTAAGGATGGACCTAATATCCTCATACTGCCATCGCTTGTTCCAACACCTTGGAATGGCTCCAATATTTCTATACCGTTTTTATTTGCCAATTTTTCCAAGTCACTTGCGTCCTGAAGTGACTTTTCCAACCTTTCCTCTGGCCCAGATGCTGTTATCCTTCCGTCGAAAAACATGTTTTTGATGTCCTGAGCATGATTCCATGGCTTATGCATCAGCAACTGGTTAACTTTACACTTTTCCAGAACCACAGCTAAGCCAGACGCATGGTCTGCGTCTGGGTGTGTTGAAATGGCCATATTTACCAAATTGGTGCCGTAATACTTGTTAATATGTTGGACAAGAGCTTCTCCTGACTCTTTATAACCTCCATCAATTACGACGATTGTCTGTTCTTCCCTTGGCCCGGAAAGATTTCCATATCGAAGTGCGATTGCATCACCGCTGCTTTCTCCGTTTCCCACCGGGATATAATCAATTTCAAATGCCATATTATTTATCCCTCCTTTGCCCATGTTTAGTCGGGTCGACTATCAGATAAGTTTCTCCTGACTTTCTTCCGGGAGGGAATGGTTCGCCTTTTGTGACTGTCCTTTCGACTCCGCTACGCCCACCTCGCGGACCAATAATTTCTGCTTGGGATGATTTTGGTGATATTTCACCGGGTTTATATGTTTTTGGCATATTGATTTATTCGTAAAAAATAATATTCTCAAGGGGGTGTCCAAGTTAGCGCTATTTACAAATTCTCATGTCCACCTGCCGAGATAATACATTGTCTCACAAATGAAACAGTGTTGCAATGATGGCACAAATAGGTTAGAATACACGTAATGAAGATTAGTCTTGAAAATTTAGGTTTAGTCTTAAAAGACAAACGAGGTGGTAGAGGAATACGGGAAGTTGCCAAAGAAATTCATATCAGCCCGGCAACCCTGTCTCGTATTGAGTTAGGGAAACAACCTGATCTAGATACCTTCACTAAAATTTATATTTGGTTAAAAGTTGACCCGGGGGATATTTTGGGTAGCGCCAGGTTGGCCGGAGTAAATACAGTTCAACAAGTTTCTAATGATCCTAGGGTTTTGGTTCAATATAAAGCGAAACAAACCATAGATCCTGAAACTGCTAAAAAGTTAACCGAACTGATTATTCAGGTACAACAGTCCGTCCAAAATTCAATAGTCGAATGAGTGATTTAGTAGCTACCGATCAGAATATTTATTTTGAAAGAGGATTTAAAAGTTGGTGTGAAAACACCTCAGAAGCCATTAGAGGGAGACTTGGTCTACAAAAATTCGAGCCCATAGAACCAAAGCACCTTGCAGATTATCTCGGAATTAAAATACTATACCCCTCAGAAGTTGCCGGACTTTCAGCTGACACTGTAAATTATCTTGGCTCAGTTGATGGTGACGAGTGGTCAGCTGTTACAGTTAGTTTTCTTGGGGTGTCTATTATTGTTATCAATCAGAGCCATAGTCTACCAAGGCAATCGGTGGACATTATGCACGAACTTGCTCACATAATAAGGGCACACCAGCCTGCTCAGCATTTTACAAATGATTCCGGTTTTGTAATAAGATCATTCGACAAAATGCAAGAAGCTGAAGCTGACTGGCTTGCGGCATCGCTTCTTCTACCCCGTACTGCGCTATATCAAATTGCTAAATCAGGCAACAACGCTGATGAAGCCTGCACTAATTATCATGTTAGTAAGCAACTATTAAAATATCGGTTAAACGTTACGGGACTTACAAAACAATTTCCTCACTCTTTGAGTTAGTAGTTACTGTTTTGGGGTATATCTTCTTCACTTTTTGGTGTGTTTCAAAAAACTCTTTATTTTCCTTCACCAAATAAACCGAACAATAAACCCACCCTTCGGAATTCTTCAAATTTCTTGGATGAAGCAAGCCATTTCTTTCCAGTTTTCTAATTGTTGGTGTCTTAAGATCGTAATCGTATTTAATGTCTGAACCTGTAAACCAGTTTTTGTCGTGTTTATCCTCAAAATAAAATAATTTCGGGATAGCGCCCTCATCTATATTTCTTTTACACTCCTTACACCACAAGGCATCAGGTAACCACCATGTTTCTCCCGTAGGTGATTGTTCATGGCAAATAGTACAGGTATATGAACTACCCGTATTGTCAAGTAAAAATCCATTTGGTTCTTTAACAAGTCTTCTCTTTCTCATGTTTTCAACCCCATCATGTTCACCAAGCATCTTTTCCAATTGGACCATATTGTTACTCCCATATTTCGCCAGTTTCTCCGGATCCAACTTTTTCTTCTCTTTCTCTTTTTTGTAACCACAAATTTCCTGCAAGTCTTCCTCCTGTTCGTATCCTTTTAATCTTCCCGAAATAAATCCGAGTCGGTTCATTAAACTCCCGCTTAATAATCGCCAATTAGTCCCCTCAAGGGTCTTACAAATAAGCTTTTCTAATTCACGCAGGGTATCTCTTCTATTTCTCAAACTATCACCATCCTGAAGACTAAACGGGACGATTACATAGCGGTCAATTTCGGGTTTATCTGTTGAGAACTTGGTGTAACTTTCCTTTTCTAAAACCTCACCCAACGTTTTTTCTACCTCAGCAATACCAATCTTGTTAATTGTGGCCGCTTTTTCAAAAGCCGGATCGTCATATTTACTGGCTTCAAACTCTCTGACCTCATGGGCAAAGGCTAAAACTTCCATTAGCTCAACCATTTCTTTCCCTTTTTCTTCGGATAAACAAAACTCCTCCCGATATTTCTCCAATAATTCCTTATTTCTTTTTTCCTTGGCCTCTTGCTCTCGTTTCCATTTTTTATGATCGCTGACATCCACGTTTTTGTAACCACACTTGGGACATTCTTCGATGAATGTCGCAATCTCACCCTCGTACTTATTCTCAGTTTTTAGTACAGCCTTACATTTGGGACATTTTGGTTTTTCGTACTTCCACTCACTTCCATCTTCGTTAACCGATCTTCGTTTATTACATTTTTTGCATTCAAACATAAACCACATTTTTGGATCTTTGCCATAAGTATTGTGTAAGCCCTTTATGGTTAATTCCATTTGCCTGCCGCATATTGGGCACTTAATATTTTCGGGAGCCTGAGTATTGTCTTGTTTGTCTTGAAGCCTTTTGTCGTCATCGATCCACTTTTCAATGGTTTTTTGTTTATTTTCAAATCTTTGGGTTTTGACAGTCAATAAGAAGCGGTATAAAACTTTACCCACCTCTTCGTCAAATTCCTCATCAGAATATTTAATAAATTCCTTGTTCTTTCGGTGTTTTTGAAAATTATCTTTAAGATCCCAGTACCACTTTAAACATTCCTCAATGGTCCACAAGTCATAGCGGTCAATATATTCTCGTTTGTCTTTTAGATAATCCATATCACTGAATGTCACTAACTAGACTATCTTTCCTTCGCCTCCCCATATTTCTTCAATGCGTTCACTTGATGGATCAGTAAGGCATTTTTTGTAAATAGAAGTTAACTCTTTTGGTTTTCTTTTAATAAGCCTTCTATAAATTTGCTGATTTCTTCCTCCAATTAATAGATCTATATAAAGTTCTTTAGTAAATGGAGGACGTAGCCAAAAATTTAAAACCATCATTTGTGACCTTTGTTCACATCCAAGCCTAAAATCCTTCTTTGACATAAAACTGAATTCAATACCATATGCTTTAAAAAAATCGTAATTCACCTGATCAATTAGTTCGATACCAATTTCTGAGTTATCACCTGGAGTCCATACTCGAGCGAAACCATAAATGTCTTCACCTATTCCAAGGCCTCCATTAACGGCCATCAGTCCCGCTTGCCAAGTCATAGCCTTACTTTCATCAATTTTAGGAATTTTACTAATATTAAACATCCAAAACACATTTGGTTGAGGAGTTTGACCAAACATACCTTGTAAGACCCCATGAGGGACAGGTACAAATGAGTCTCCGGCTCTCATGTAATATTTATAATCACCAATACATTGATAAGGGCGTTCGTTGCCTTTTGGAATAACAGTCACAGCAATACCATTAGTATCCTTATTTGATTTTTTAACCACAAAACTTTCAACGTTTTTATGAGCTGGGACTGTTAATAAAGAGACAAACGACTCAAGGAGAGATTTAAAATTATCTATATTTTTAATTAACTTAATTGATTTTGCATAGTCATCAGAACTTCCGGAAGCGTCAACTCCCCATATAATTAAACCTCCTTCCGAATTTCCAAAGCCTGAAATTGCTTTTGCTAAATTCTTTTTATCAGACTCGAATAAAGTCCTTTGTCTTGAGTAATCATCTCTTTGTGTTAGTTTAAAATCGATAAAAAACATTTCAGATTCCTTCCTGGCAACAACATCTTCGATTGCAGCAAGTCCACGAGCTTTAATGTCTTCAATAATTGGTTTAATATTGTCAGTCATACTTTTACTCTTTAAATTGACAGGGGAATTTTCTATTTCTCCAAGCCTTAATGTTAAAAGAAAGTTCGTTAATTTCCCTTTTTATGCTTTCAACCTCCTCTACTGAGAATCGATCTGGAAACTTTTCACTTCTAGCAAGATTAAGTTCCAAATGTATTTTCTTTTCGGTATCAAATGCCAAAGCCATATCGTATATATCATGTGGCTTTGTGGGTTCGCCTGGAATAATTTGTTTAGCATAATGCTTTTCCGACTCTGCGTGGGCTTCTCGGAGATCTTGAAGAACGCTTTTAATTTTTTGATCAATATCTTGCATATTTATTTTAAATTAATTTTTTCACCTGTCCTATATAGAGTTAGTATCTTGCCATCGTACTCTCCATGAAAACTGGAATGTATTTTTTTGGGTCCATAAGAATAATTAAAATAAAGGAATATTTTTCTATCCATACTGTTGGATACTTTTATTTCGAAACTATCTTCAACTTTATTTTCCATCCTTCTATACAAGAAAATCACAGCTTTTCTCCAATTATGTACTTTTAAATAAAAAGGGGCTTCTCCATAGTCAATTGATATCTTTGGTTTATTAGCACCAATAGATTCTGTGAGGATTTCCATGTTACTTTCTATATAAAGAGTTAAGTTCTCACCTCTTTCATCAGAATTAAAACTAATACCAAAAGTGTGATTAACTCCATAAGATTTATGCCACTTTAATGTGTAGTAGAACGTGTAACTCGATATCTTAGCGTCACTCGCCCATTTTCTTGATTTAATAGACAATAACTTTACCCACTTCTTAATGTCTGAAGTTGTGGGGATTGTTGAAGGGTCAAATTTATTGATTTTTTTATCCCTATCAACTTTAAATTGAATTTCCTTGTTTAGAACTTTCTCGTCTAATACGTCTTTTATTTTCCTGAACTGCCTAACAACAAAAATTACAATAACTAAGACCATGAACAGAACAACTAACTTAATCAGCACTGGGGCTTTTGAAAAATTATAAGACAAGTAGGTAAGTGCTGTGATTAATAAAATTAATCCAGAAAAAGCACCACCAAGTAAATCTAACGATGAAATGAGTTGTTTAAAATAGGTTTTAAGCATAAACATATTTTTTTCGAAGTAAGTCAAATTCTATTTTAAGCAGTTCATCCACAACTGTGTTTAGTGACCATCTCGGCGTGCTTGGTCTCCCAAGCCCCAGTCTTCTATCCAGATAAAAACAACGGGGACACTCCAAAAACATGTCGATTTTTGACCGGGAGAGACGAAAAGGTTTATTAGCGTCAAAAATGTATAAGTTTCTGATTCTTTGTTGATATTTATTCATAAAATTAATTTTTCTTTTTTTCAGGCATTTCTTTCTCGTATTTTTTAGCAATTACATCACTTTCCATTAAATTAGTAGAAAGTTTTATTAATTCCTTAAGGTTTTGAATATCTTTGTTTTCCCAGACACGATTGAAATGAATTTCATCATTACCTAACCAGGCAGCTCTTTTAGCACAAACTTGGATACGATTGTCATTAATTAAGGCAACAGCTTTACTAAGCTTTAATTCGGCTATTTGGGTTTTAGTCTTTAATTTAAGGTAAATAAGGTAATCCTTTACTAAAAATTCTAATGACTTTCGGTAACCACCACCGGCAATTTCATCCAAACCAAAGTTTTCAGCAATAGCGGCTTGATTGTAAATTCTTTCAAATCGTGAACTAATATTCTTGATTTCGTCTGAAAAGTATATTGGTTTCCAAAACTGCGGAGCAAGCGTTTCTTTAAGAAAGAAGATATCGCCTGTTCTACTAGGTTTGTAATAATAGCCAATATAATATCTTTTACACTTATTTATAGGACATTTAAAAATGGCTTCAATAACTTCGTCATAATCCCAAGCTGCACCTAATGAATGAGCCAAAACAAACTTTGGCTGTCCACCTTCGTGGCACGTTGGACACTTATCTGGATATTCGCTTATCTGAGCACTGCTTCTACCTCCACTCTCAAGATCTATGTTCAAAACAAATGTGTCTCTAGCCATATTTTATTTTGTTGCCTCTTTAATAATTTCAATTTCATCCGGTGTAAGTTTATAAAGTAGATATACTTGTTCGTTCAATTCGTTTTCAATTTTTATTGTATCTGCTTCTTTATTATGTGACTTAATGTCAAGTATTTTTTCTATTAGTTTTTCAACTGCAGTAAAAATTAATTTATTGTCTTCATTAATCGTTGGTACGGGGAAATTACTCACGCTGTCTACCTTTGTCATAAAGCCGCCGTTATCAAAAATTCTTCCGGTTTGTAAAAAGTACCATTTGTGTACAGGACTTGACAAAACGCCTGTCATAAATTTTGCGTATTTTTCAGATGCTAAAAAGTTCAAAGTCATATCGACATAAAAATCTCTTTCTGAATATGCAAATTTCCACCCTCTATTCATATTCATCCAAACCACTTTTGGTTTGAGAAAATCAGATTTATAGCTTGACCCACTCCTTTGTAGCGCATACCATTCATATCTTATCCCTGTCTCAGCCTTGTTTCTTTTAAGTAGTCGTTCTTTCCGACTATGAAAATATTCATATAATCGAGGATATTGCACTTTAAAAGTTTCTTCTGCTTTTAACGAGGAACCTTTAATGGCACCTTCTAATGGAAAATGCCATGGAACGTAAAGTAAGTAGTCATTTTCCCACTCAGTGTAATAGTTTTTTGTATGTAATCCACGAAGAAGAGGTTTCATTATACTGGCTGATTGTGGTTCCAAATTAATTAATTTATTCCTAAATTCTTCGTTGATTATAAAAACATCATTGGCCCCAGTTTTTATTCCATAGTTAATTGATAATTCCGGCCATCGTTTAATAGGTACTCCTTCATGTTCAATCTTGGATTTGAGACTAATTGTTTCATATCCGCCGATAAACCATGGTTCGCTATCTAAGTTTTTTAAATCAACCTTATTTTTATTAAAATAGTCCCTAATATCATCACCTTGGACATAATTGTCCTTGAAATGTGCAGCTTCAAGTTTATTTAGATTTTCTGATCTTTGCACTAGGGCTATGGTGGTATCTACAGCGGCTGTTTCGAACACTTGAAATCCTGCAAAATCAATAAGATTTAGCATGTTTAGCTTACTTAGAAAGCTTCTTAATTTTGAACCATATGATGTTCTCATCCATTTATTAGAAGATATAAAACACAAACAACCTTTGTTGGTAATCAACTGAATACCTTTTTCATAAAATAGAGAATAGATATCTCCTGATCTACAGAACGTACTATAACTTTGATTTTCGTACAGGTTTGCAAGGTATCCCCCGTTTGTTTGTAATTGGACATATGGAGGGTTCCCAATGACAATATTAAAACCATCCTTAATTCCAAACATCCATTCTGAGTCAAACCATGAGGATGTCTTGTGGCTAAACGGATCCCAAGTAGTTAATTTTGTAGTTAAGTCCGCATGACCCCTTCTTCCTTCACTTACTAACCGTTGAAACATGTGATTTTGTGATTGGACAAATTCAAGTTTAAGCTGTTCTCTCTCTGTACCTGAGGCATTAAAAAACATATCTCGAAGCTCTTTTAGCTCCTTAATTCCTGCATCATCTTCAAACAATCCCATTTGATTAATTGTTTGTGACCCAGGAAGACCGATCAGCGTGTTAGCTGTAACAAATTTAAAATCCAGGTTTGGTAGTGGTTCTATACCTCTATTTTCTAGGTCTTCTTGGATGCCTTCGTCGACTACAAGAGTTAGGAAGCAACGAAGTCGTGAGATTTCTGTAGCAATTGGTTGAATATCAATTCCGTATATGTTTTCTCTAATGATTCCAAGCTTTCTAATATAATCAAAATTTTTATGAGCAAACTCACGTTCTACAACCCTTTTTATTTCCGGAGAAGTGTTTTTTATCTGCTTTTTGAACCACATTTGCCCGTCTGGATCGGTTTGTTGAAGAATAAAAACAATTTTTTGTAATGCCCCGATTGGAAAAGCTCCAGAACCACAGGCTGGGTCAAGAATTTTAACTTTTTCTAGTGCATCGATTATTTTTTCTTTTTCATCTGTAGTTACGGGATTTTCCAAATCATCATCAAGGTCATAACTAATAATTGTCCGCAACTTTTCTTCATGTATCCCAGTATTTTCCTTAAGATAAAGTAATAGACTCTCATCAACCATATAATTAACGATAATTCTGGGGGTATAGAAACTCCCTGTGCTTTTTCTGGCCGATTCCCCTGTTTCTGGGTTAATTTCCGCCAAAAGATTTTCGAAAATTCTACCCAACATTTCCGGGTCAATGGAAAGCTCTTCGTCATAACTTGTGTTCTCATCAATTGTAAAGTTGTAAGTTTCAAGAATTTCATAGAAGCTTTTAATCCAACTATCTGGGACAATTAGTGTGTTGTGGTGTTGCGACTGAAAATCTCCATTCGTTCGCTTGTAGTAGTCATCTACTTGAGGGGAAAATAAGCCTCCATTAAGATAAGGAACAGAAGAGAAAGGTTCTTTAGAAAAATCTTCTTTTCTTAGTTTGATTGGTTTGTTAAGAACTTCAAAGAATATTGGCTCAAGGATTTTGTGATAATAATCATCGTTTTCCTTAACCGCTTCGAGTGATAAAAGGTCTTTTGGCATTAGCGCAATTCCAGTATTACTTTTTTTCTCACGTAAAAACCAACAAAAAATAACACGACCAATTAACCGGACTGCAAAATCAATATTAGCTTGGCTTTTATCTTGGGTTGATGGTAGTTTAAGTAATCCATTAACTAATTTTGTGAATGTTTGGGATATTTCTTTATAGAACTCCCTATTAACAACTTCTATAGAAAATCTTTTTTTCAAGTCTTCAAGGTCAATAATTTTCCCCTTGTTTATGAGAAATTTTGTGGGAGTGTTTGTTTTAGCATTAGGACCCAAAAAGAAAGACAAGCGCCTAGGATTTGAATATGAAAGTGACACCTTACCTTTTTGAGTCGGTTCTGGGGTAGCAGTCATCAAGGAGAATCTCCAGTCTTTCTTGTTTGGAGAATGGAAGACGGCCAATGCATTATAAATAGCGCTTGATCGCATAACTGAAAAAGCATCTTTTGTTAAAGCGATGCGTTTGTTTGGAGAGCCTTCAAATAAGAACTCAAAAACCTGAAGATCCAAATCCCTACTTTCACCCAAGTAATTAGCTTTTTGAATAGACGAGAGACTACTAGTATTTACAGATCTAATATCTCTTTTGAAGTCAGTTAAAAAATCTTCTTCGAGAAATTTTAGAAAATCATCACGTTGGTAATCATTATTTAATTGCATCATAGTAATTGTTCCGCAAACAACAGTAATTCTTGTGCCTCGTCAGTATGTTTAGATCGATTTAAAATATTTCTCACATACACTTCCGGAATAATGTTTAACAATTTTTTGTATGACTCATCAACCTTGTTTGCATTCAATTGAGAAATATCTTTTAGAGACCCATCGCTAATATCATCAAGGGTCTTGATAATAGAAATAATGTCTTCGCAATAATCTCTAGCAATTGGCATTTTGTCAGCAATCACTTTTAAAATATTAATAGCAGTTGCCCTTCTACCCTTTATTTGGGGCAACTCGTGTTTGGCGAAAAGTTTTTCTTTAGCCAAATTAAAAATATTAGTAAACTCCTTATCAACTAATTCACTTTTTTCATCTGGTTTTGCTTCGAAAACTGGCAAAGATTCCTCGGCTGAAGTAACTCTAATGTCGTCAGTAGTAATACCATAAGTAAACACGGAGTTCTGCCCCTTCTTCCCAAATACTATTGTACCGGAGTTTTTACGACCAATCCTTTTTATACGACTCCTTCTAGGAAGCTCCAGGACTTTTTTCATAAGATCACTGTCTTTTAATGCTCTTTCAAAATTTTCTCTATGTACTGTATCCCAAGACAACCTTTCGTCCTCTTTTTGGGCTTTGTCAAATTCATCTTTAAAATAACTAACCAATTCTTCATCTTTGGTTAGAGTTTTTGTATCACTTCCCACAACCGCATTGATTAGTTTCATTTTGAGAGTAGAAATACTTTTTACTCTAGTTTCTTCTTCGCCGATTGCTGTTGGAAAACAATTGTAGATATTTAGGAACTCAAAAACCTTCTTATTTATACGATTAATGCGTCCAACTCTTTGGATAACTCTAGTGGGGTTGTAGGGTATGTCATAGTTAATAACAATTCCAGCCCTATGAAGATTAAATCCTTCGCTCAATGCGTCTGTGGCTATTAAAACATCAAAGTCATTTGTTTGTTGTGCTTCCTGAATTGAAGCATCAAAGTTTTGACGAATTATTTTTTTGTTTGCGTCTGTTCCCTCCGAAGCTGAATATTTAGTAACGCGGCTAAATCCACGATCGACCATTATCTTATACAAATAATCGACCGTGTCTTTATAGCTAGAGAAGATAACAATTTTTCTATCTTTATTTTCAGACAATAATTCCTCAATTTTTTCAATAATGTTATCTAGTTTCGGATCTAGGTCAGCAAATTGGGGATTTGAATACCAATCGTCATGAATTGACTGTAATAGTTTTGTATCGTGTTGTACATCTTCAATAAATTGAGGATTTAACATGTCCTTGCTTATTTCCAGGAAACCTTTTTTATTTCGCAATAATTCCAATTCCTCAGTAAGCGAATCAGATTCACCATCTTCTAAGTCATAGTCCTGCGGATCGGGAAGTTGCCCTTTTTTCATAATTGGTACAATTCCCAGCTCACTCCACCAATGTTCAATAAGTTTATTAGACTCAATCATTTTTTCCAATGTAGAACGGAAAGCATCTTTTGAGCTTTCAAAACGCATAACCAAGAGTCGTCTCATAAATTTTGCCAAGTTTGACTGAGCAATCCGAAGATCCTCAATATCGTCAAACTCACTTTTATATTTATCGATAAATTTCTTGCGATTCTCTTCATCCATATAGGTCTCCGATGTAGGCTTATATCGGGCACCAAGGAATCCTTCATTATCTGGTTTAATGATTAAATCCAAAGTTTTCATATAAGGTTCAAAAAGTTCTCCCAGATCGTATTCAAGTGGATCTGGACCTCGTACTTCAGCAAAGGAAATATTTTGACGTTGTAAGTCCTCCCGATAACGAGTGATGTAGTTAAGATCAAGTCGCGATCTTCGGATAATAATTGTTTCAATTAATCTTCTCTGTTCCGCCGCAATTTCGGCCGTTTCTTTATCAACCGCTTCCTGGATAGCTCCTTTTGTCATGTCTCTGCGTAATTTTTTATATCGTTGGATAAGGTCTCGATACCGGAGACTTAAATTGTCGACTGAGCGAATGGTTGATTGTCCAGGAGTTTGAAACAACTTTATTAATGCAAAAACATCTTTTGGATCATTATTGAAAGGGGTGGCAGTTAACAATAAAACTTTATTTTCTGGATGACTACGACAAACTTGGTGTAATAACTTGTAGTCATTCGTGTCTTCATTACGATATCGATGAGCTTCATCAAGAATGAAAAATACGGGTTCTTTAGCCTCATGATATCGATCATAAATTTCTTGAATCTTTCCCGAACTGAATACTTTCGACCCCCTGATGCCAAATTGTTCTTTATATTCTTCCCATTGGGACATAAGGTGTGGAGGAGCAATTATCACCGTCTTTGCGTCCATGTTCCTAGCTACAGCAGAAGCAATAATGCTTTTTCCAAGACCGACAACATCGGCAAGAATGGCGCCATCATATTTGTTGAGTTTGTCGATAACCATTTTAATGGCATCAATCTGATATTCCAGATCAATGTAAAGACCATTAGTGGTGGCTTTGGGAGTTTTGAGTGTATTAATTTCCTGTTGATAAAATATCTCGTGCAGTACTCGAATATATAGGTAATAAGGGAGAGGTGTGCAGTACTTCCAAATACGGGGTTTAATCGCTTCGATAAATTGGTCTTTAGTGTTTGCGTCTGCTATTGAAATTGATTTTGAATCGCTCCACATCTCTTCAAATTGACCAGTAAATTCATCAAACTCATTTTTCTCTCGACTGGAACGATTTAATTCTCCCTGGCCACTCAGTCCTCGATAAGAAAGATTGCTGGAACCAAAAAATACAGTACCCGGGAAGTCACCACTTTGAGATGTTTCTTTTTTGTTATGAACTACATAATATTTACCGTGGTAATCATCAACAGTTTTTCTAATCTCAAGAGAACCGTCGTTTATTTTTTGAATATAAAGTTCGTAAAGTTCGTTAGCTTTATCTGAATCGAATACGTCACTATCATTCATAAACCCCACAAAAGTATCAACATAATTTAATTTTTTTACTGTTCTGGAATTAATTGAATCCCTGGTTTGATATTTAGATAAATCAACATCACCATCCTTCGCTTTTTGAGAAATCTCCGAAATAAGCTTTGGATCAACCTCCAAACCAACCAAAATACGTATTTTTTTATCTCTTAACTCGTCGGCCAGTGCTTCAAATCCGGAGAAATAAAAAAATCCGACCGCAATATCAATTCGGTCGGCTGTTACTAAAGCATTTTTGAGTGCATTTTGTAAAGTTTGGTTTTTATTATCGATTAATGACATGTTTATTTATTCTTCTTATTAATAAATTTTTCAATATCTTCTTTTTTGTATCTTCTAGCTTTCTTTACCCCGATCCGAATTGCAATTAATACCCCCTTTTTATCCCACGATCGAAGAGTGTTTGGGTGAACTTTCAGTATTTGAGCGGTTTCATTTAATGTCAAAAGTTCTTCCATAATTACTTACCAGTTGATACCAATATTGTATAAAATTTATTAACACTTTTCAACCAAATAAACATCAAGGGAAACACTATTGAAAGGAACTGGTACATGTGGTAAATTATATTAACTCAATCAAGAGCGTAGGTGTTTAACCTGTAAACTCCGAAAGTAGATACACTCCAGGCAGGGCCGGGAGCATTATTACTTTATGGAGTTTTTTTTATGGTCAATACACCAAGTATCAAAACGGTCCTGGTAAAAGTTACAGATTTAAAACCTTCGGAATATAACCCACGATATTGGAGCGAGAAAGCTATCTCTGATTTAAAAAAGAGCATTAGAGAAAATGGCTTTGTGATACCAATTTTAGCTAATGGAAACAAGTCTCGATATGGAGTTGTAATTGCCGGGCATTTTCGATTAAAGATAGCTAAAGATCTGGGGTACAAGGTAGTTCCAGTAAATTTTATTGACATCTCTGATATCGAAAAAGAGAGAAAACTAAATCTAACATTGAACCGGGTAGTTGGTGATTGGGATTTTGAACTTCTCAAAAACTTCGACATAGAAACATTGATGGACATTGGTTTCGACAATAACGACTTATCTAAAATTTGGGACGAAAATTTGGAAACTTATGAAGACGATTTTGATACTCAAGCGGAAATAGAGAAGATAAAAGTTCCCAAGACAAAACTGGGGGATATCATCAAACTCGGACCACATTTGCTGGTTTGTGGAAACAGCATGGATCTTAAGGTTGTTCAAAGATTAACATCAGAAAAGATGGTATCAATGGCCTATTTTGATCCACCTTTTAATATTGGACTCGACTACAACAAAGGTGTTGGTGGTAAAGGAAAGTATGGAGGTAAAACTGATGACAATAAAACCGATTTGGGATATCGCGAGTTTTTAAAAAGGGTAATCGAAAATGGGCTGGCTATTTCCAAACCTGATGTCCATGTATTTATATGGAATGACGAACGCCATATCGGTTTGATCCAAGATCTATACAAAGAAATCGGAATCGAAAACAAGAGAGTTTGTTTATGGATTAAGAACGGATTTTCTCCTACACCAAATGTGGCTTTTAATAAATCTTATGAAGCTTGTATTTATGGAACTATAGGCAAACCATCAATCTCTGAAAACCCAAAAAATTTAAATGAAATTCTCAATAAAGAAATTGGCTCAGGCAATCGAACCATAGACGATATCTTAGATTTGCTAAATATCTGGTTAGTCAAAAGATTGCCAGGTAGCGAATATAGTCATCCTACTGAAAAAAGTCCAACACTCCATGAAAAAGCGATAAGACGTTGTACTAAAGTTGGAGACACAGTCCTAGATTTATTTGCCGGTTCCGGCTCAACCATGTGTAGTTGCGAACAGTTAAAGCGAAAGTGCTTGATGGTGGAGATTGAGCCAATTTTTTGCGATTTAATTATTTCCCGTTTTACAAAACTGACGGGCAAGGAGGTTACTTATGTCAATTAAAAAGGGAGACTTAATTGCAATCGGCAATCATTTATTTTTATGTAGTGATGCCACCGATAAAATATCGATTGAAAAGTTATTAGTTGATAAAAAAGTATCACTAATACTCTCAGATCCGCCGTACGCCGTGGCACTGGTTGAGGGTAAAGATGGCTTCTCGAAATCAAATATTAAGCGAAAGATTATTGCCAACGATCAACTACAAACTGACGAATCATATAAACAATTTACTCAGCTGTGGTTAGAGGTAGTGAAGCCCTATTTGGCTCCAAAAAATAGCTTCTATATCTTCAACTCTGACAAGATGATATTTGCTTTAAAGAATGCTCTTGACGGTTCAGGTTTTAAATTTTGTCAGCTTCTAATTTGGATAAAAAACCATGCTGTTATCGGACGAATGGATTATCTACCCATGCACGAACTTGTTGCTTATGGGTGGTTTGGGACACACAAGTTCTTTAAAAGCAAAGATAAGAGTGTTTTGGCTTTTCCAAAACCTAACAAAAGTCCACTTCACCCCACCATGAAGCCAATATCGCTTCTGCGACACTTGATCTTAAATAGCTCTCAAATTGGTGACTATGTCTATGACCCATTTCTGGGGTCTGGGTCAACACTCATTGCTTGTCAACAGACGAAAAGGAAATGCTTGGGAATCGAAATTGATCCAGAATACTGCCAAATTATCGTCGACCGTTATAACAAGTTATTAAAAGTATGAAAACTGATAATGATAAACAACTATTGATCGAGCAACTTAAAAAAACACCTATCATTCAGGTGGCCTGCGAAAAAATCGGTATCGGCCGAGCAACCTTCTATCGTTGGAAAAATGAAGATCGGGAATTTGCTAAGACGGTAGAAATAGCTATTGGTGAAGGCGTCTCTTTAATTAACGAAATGGCAGAGTCGCAATTGATTTCGTCCATAAAGGATAAAAATTTCTCAGCCATTGCTTATTGGCTTAATCATCGACACCCTGCTTATGCCAACAAAATCGAAGTAACAGCCAAGTTGGGACACGAAGACGAGCAACTAACACCCGAACAAAATATTTTGGTTATGAAAGCACTAAAACTAGCATCAGTATTACCAAACAATTTACAAAATTTAAAAAAGGAGGAGCAAAAATGAAACAAGTATTAAATGAAGCAGAAAAATTACAAATTGCAAAAAATAGGTCTGTACGGAAGACTTTGGCTAGAAACAGCCATTTTTGGTTTTTTACAATTTACTTTAATCACTATATAAGCCATCCATTTGCTCCATTTCACAACGAAATGTTTTCTGTTACTGAAGATATAAGATTGAAATTGGCCGTGTTCGTGGCTTTTAGAGGTTCTAGTAAATCAACACTAATGAGTCTTTCATATCCAATTTGGGCAATTATTGGTTGTCAACAAAGAAAATTTGTATTGATAGTTAGCCAAACCCAGAACCAAGCCAGACTTCATTTGGCGAACATCAAAAAGGAGCTAGAAACCAATGAATTACTGAAAAAAGATATTGGCCCATTTCAAGAAGTTAATGATGAGTGGGGGTCAACATCAATCGTTCTGTCTAATTTCAATGCCAGAATCACCATTGCGTCAACGGAGCAGAGTATTCGAGGCATTAGACATGGTCAATACCGGCCGGACTTGGTTGTGTGTGACGACGTTGAAGATTTGAATAGTATCAAAACTAGAGATAGTCGAGACAAAACTTTTCAGTGGTTTACAGGCGAGATACTCCCCATCGGTGACACCAACACGAAATTTATTGTTGTTGGCAATTTGTTACACGAGGATTGTTTACTGATGAGACTAAAAGCAATGATTGAAAATACCACACTTAGTGGGAAGTTTTTTAATTATCCACTATTAGACAGTAACCGAAATATATCTTGGAAAGACAAATTTCCAGATATGGATGCAATTGATAAATTAAAGATGTCGGTTGGATCAGAGTCGTCGTGGTATCGGGAATATTTGTTAATTATCCTCCCACCAGAAGATCAAATAATTAAAAAAGAATGGGTAAGATATTATGATGTGTTTCCGGCTCATCTAGAGGCCAACTGTGTTGGTTATATTATTTCGATTGATTCGGCTATTTCTGAAAAAGAAAAAGCTGATAAAACAGCCATTCTGGTTGGCAGAATTTATAAAACAAAAGATCTTTTGTCTCTTTATATCCTCCCAAAAATTTTTAACAAAAGAGTAGATTACCCAGACGTAAAGGTGATTCTTAAAGAACTATCAAACACGGTTAACTCCAAAAGAAAAAGTACTATATTGGTTGAACAAGTAGCTTCTCAGACATTTATGTTGCAAGACTTACAAAAGGTTGGCTATCCTGCAATTGGAGTTGAGCTTCACGGTCAGGATAAATCAACCAGACTAAGGATTGCTAGTGACTTCGTTAAAAATGGAAACGTCTATTTTCCTAAGAACGGTTCGGGTGAATTGATTGATCAACTGTTGAACTTTGGAGTAGAAAGGTACGATGATTTGGTTGATGCCTTTTCTATGCTAGTTAACTATGTCTTTGTTTCTCCTCCCAAAGGGTTAACATCTCGATGTCCAATAGCGGTTCGGGTAAATTTTTCTAATCGGGGAAATAATGGTATTCGTGGTGAAGATTGGGCTGATAGAGAGGACCATGAAATGCTCCATCAAATTAATCCTCGGGGTAATTGGGTAAATTTGATTAGGTGATTAATCCGGAAAGATTAATTTTCAAGGCTTTGGCAATTTTTTCCAAGATCTCGAGCGAGGGAGTGTTGCGTCCTTGCTCGACGTAACCAATGTAAACCCGACTCACACCAACTTTCTCGGCCAAGTCCTCCTGGGTCAGACCTAATTCATTGCGACAATTCTTAATTCTTTTGCTGATAACTTTCAACAATTTGGCATTACTTCTCATACCGAAGTATGGAAATAAAAACCTTTGTACTCCACTAAGCTCTACTTAGCAAATAGGCATGACATAGCCTTGACTTTGTGCTAAGTTGCAGTTAGCATTGGGTTGAATTAATAATTAATAAATATATGGAAAAAGATAAGCAACGAAACTGGTTTTTAAGCCACAAAATAGTTTCTGGGATAATTCTCTTTATCATTCTAATGATGATTATTGGTGCTAAAAATAGAGATACTCAAAAAGGCTTCCAAGATGGTGTGAATACTGCCACAAAGACACTTGAAACAAGCAGTAGAAGCTTAGAAGAAAAACAGGAAATATTCACTAAAATTGCCCAAGCAGAAGACAGAGCAATGAAGGAAGCTGAAGAAAAATATCCTACCAGCTTAAATCACATAGATGCTGAACAAGCCAAAAAAAATGTTGAGCCAAATGCAGAATTGGTCCAAGAGCTTGAAGAAAAATATCGACAGGAAATTTTAAATGAATACAATGTGTCTAAAGACGAATGGTCAAAAATTGGAATTGAAGGTGTGAAAGACAACTGGCCGATTTCAGTAATTAGCCCAACAGTAGCACCAACTAAGACAAATTCCGTAACGTCAAAAACAAATAGTCCTACTACAAATGGTACCAGTGGTTACCAGACGATTTACAACAAGTATGTTGCCAAATTAAAGGCTGAGTGTCCGACATTATCTACGACAGAATGTGCCCAGATTTCAAATGAAGGAGTATCTGAAATGGTAAAGCACATGTATACCTCTAAAGGAACGGAAGGCCAATATCAAACCTATTCCGATTGGGCAGCTAAACTTATGGATATTTATATAAAAGAAGCACGCTAATATTAATTAGTTTTAAGGCATAAACATATAGTTATACTCATCATTCGGACCAAAATAGTGTGATTTATTAAGTAGAGTGTCCGCTATTTCCCAAGCCGTCATATTTTCCGAAATCCGGTAACTGGCAACAATATCAATCGACCCATTTTTACCAACCGACAATAATCCCGGATTTCCTTGAGTAATATCTTTCGTATTCTCCAAAGCATACATTAATGCTTTTTCACTTCGGATGAATCCATAATAGTTGAGATTACTAATGATTGCGTCAAGTGTAGAGCCTTTGCCGGGCCGAAAATCTACCGTCTCGCTTTGTTTTTGTCTTTCCAAATCACTTTGAGTAAATCTTAACTTATCAATAAAATAATCCTCAACTTTTTTAGGGGACTGCCAACTTTTACCCGGTGCTTTGAAATCTTCGGCAGGGATTTTATTAATATTGAGGTAAATAAAGGATGTTGCTCCAACAACTAGAAGTATTGATATGAGTAGAATTGTTATCTTAGTTTTTGTCATTTCTTTGGGCAGTATTTAACTAAAAGATCATCATAAACATTCTTTTTATTGGCATATTCGTTTATCTTTTTTTGTAGGGCTGAAATTTCGTCATCAATTGATCCTTTGGTGGGCTGGACCCTGTTAGCGTCGTTTATTTTTCTCCAGTCTTGGCATTCCTTGGTTTCTTGCACTTTGGGGTTATGATGACAGTCATAATCCATTTTTTCAAAATATATTTGACTTTCGATAGGGCCGATTTCTTCATAAAGCTTTTTTAATTGACTTCCAGTGCAGATAACCATTCCATTCATTCCCGGCATAGCAATAAGTTGAGTATTGCTTGAAATTGTAACTCTTGGAATCGGAGAAGTTAAAAACTTTTGATAAAATTCCTGCTCATATTTTTGTAATTGAGACTTATTATTTAGAACCTGATTCACAGAGTCAATATCCGAAACCCCAAAAAACTTTTTAAGAATATCCTCATTAATAGATGATTTTGGCGCAATAGTGGTAGGTATTACACGAATTGTTGGCGTAACTATTTGTGTGGGTATCTCAACTACCTCTGTCGGAACTATGGTTTGATTTTGAATAACTGTGGGTATCGGTTCGACCAAAACTACCTGCGATTTATTTTTTATACCGAAGAAACTTGAAATAGCCAGTAGTACGGACAAAGCAAAAGCTTTCATGCCCTATTTTAGCACTAATTCATCTCCTAGACTTCCACAAAACCTGCGGTACAGTTGTGTCATGAAGATCAAAGAAGATGGAAAGACACAGGAAATAAAACAAACAAGATATTGCCTTTACGCCAGAAAGTCATCAGAATCGGATGAGAGACAAGCCATGTCGATCGAGTCTCAAATCAATGAGATGAAGACGCTGGCCGAAAGAGAAAATTTATTCATAAAAGAAATTCGACAAGAAAGCCATTCTGCTAAATCATCAGGATTGAGGCCAGTATTCAATCAACTACTGATCGATATCAGAGCCGGAGAATTTGATGCCATATTAACCTGGGCACCGGACAGATTAAGCAGGAATGCCGGAGACTTGGGAACACTAGTTGACCTCATGGATCAGGGAAAACTTCAAACAATAAGAACCTTCTCTCAATCATTCTCCGACAACCCAAATGAAAAATTCTTGCTAATGATTCTCTGCTCTCAAGCCAAGCTGGAAAACGATAATCGGGGTATTAATGTCAAAAGAGGCATGAAAGCTAAGTGTGAGGCCGGATGGAGGCCAAATATTGCCCCGCTTGGGTACCTCAACGTCATGAGCTATAACCGAATCAGTTACGTTGAGGTCGACAAAGAACGAGCTCCGATAATTAAACAAATATTTGACCGGGTGGCAAATAAAGGCCAAAGCGGTAGAACGATAAAAATGTGGCTCGATAAAATTGGATTTACGACCAGAAGCGGAAAACCGCTGGCCCTAAGCAAGGTATACAAAACGTTAAAAAATACTTATTACTACGGTGAATTTGAATTTGGAGGAATTATCTACAAAGGAAATCACGAACCATTAATTACTAAAGCAATATTTGATAAGGCCCAAAAACAACTTTATGTCCCACCAAAAGAATGGAATAAAAAGCTCTTCCCGTTCCGTGGATTATGTAAATGTGGCAGTTGTGGAGAATGGATAACGGCGGAAGAAAAATACAAGCGATACAAATACGGATCATTCAAAAAATATGTTTACTACCACTGCGGTCGCCACGTTGATTACGACTGCGACGAGCCATACATCAGCGAAGAAGAATTAATAAACCAATTAGTTAGCCACATAGATGAAATCAAACTTGATGAAAAAGCACTAACCAATCAGTTAAAAGAGGAAATCGAGAGATTCCATTCACTTCGAGGCGAAGTACTCCATCAGGAATTTCTAGCTGGAAATCTTAACCAATTCGACTACCCTCAAAAAATACCGCTAGATCGGGATACCGCCAAAGAGTATTTACTCCATGTCTTAAAAGCCGGATCTGCCGAAGATAGAATTCAAATAATGTCGGCAATAAAAACTAAATTTATCCTCCACAACAAACAACTGGCAATCGGTTAAAGAGGTTTATCTTGAGTAGAATATCCCTTATCTTCAATATATTTCAAAAATACATCACCTAACTTTTCAAGTTTGTAATAGTTATCAGAAACTGACAATAATTGATTCTCTTGTAGATACTGGGTAATAAACGGGGTTATCCATCCGTCATATCGATCTGTTTTGGACTTAATTATTTGTTGGAAGTAGTTGCTGACGTAACCACAATCCAGACCACGACCTTTAAACGAAGACTCTCTTAATAAAAATAAAAATCTTAATTGGGCTCTTGTCATCTTTTCGTACAACTTTTCCATCAACTCATCTTTCTTTTCTGGCTCTTTTTTTGCTTGATACTGACCGCTAAAAATAATCCGAATCATATCTTTGATTGAAATTTCGCTTAAATTAGACTTACCCAAAATATTTGAGATGTCTTTTTTTAAAACAAGAAATATCACAGTAACAACAAACGGCCAAGAGAAAATTATCTTTAAAATATCAATTAAATAGGACATAATGGATTATATCAACAAACAACAAAACTACCTATTACAGGCCGTTAAATCGAAAAATGTTGTATTTGACGAATATATGGCAACAGGTTGGGGCAATACTTGACTACCAAGTGGGTCGCATAGAACTTTGACCCTTTGGCGGAAGGGGAGGGAGTCGAACCCTCATGCCCCTTGCGGGACGCAGGTTTAGCAAACCTGTGCCTTACCATTCGGCGCACCCTTCCTTGATGTTCGAAGTATATCAAATAAATGGTCTAATTTCGGTAAACCTTGTGCCTTACCTCTATAATTAATCCAATGTCCACTCGTTCTCAATCAGTTGAAATTTGGTCTAAAAAATACCCCAGTATTCGTTTGGTTAAAAATATCAAATCTGGCAAAGAGGCCGATTGTCTGCTCGTTGACATCAAAAACCAGCTTTATTGCCTTAAAACATACAAAAATCGGTCATTGAGCACCACCCAAGGCAATAGTCTCTATTTGGCCGGTAAATATTTTAGAAATCCAAGTCAAAAAAAGTCAGTCGCCAAAGGTAATAAATTTGGCAAGGATTTAATCAGAAGATTGTGGACCAAACGCGAGTTTTATCTGTTGAAGAAATTTTATGAATTAGGTGCCAATGTTCCGGGAGTTTTTGACTACAACACTGACTCAATTTTAATGGAGTATTTAGGCGATATTAATCTTCCCGCTCCACTCCTTAAAGACGTTGATTTAGATCAAAACCAGCTAAACCAGGTTTTTGACCAAATCATTGACTCTATCAAAACATTTTACACATGCGGCATTGTCCATGGCGACCTGTCCGAATTCAATATCCTCTGGTGGCAAGATTCGCCCTACATCATCGATTTTCCTCAAGCCATCGATGTTCGCCACAACCCCAATGCCAATGAATTTTTGTTAAGGGATATTGGCAATATCTGCAAATTCTTCGGAAAAAATAATCTAGAAGAAATTTTTACCGACGTTGTTCGATAATTTATTGCCCCTGAGTTGGAGCGGGGGACCTGGTTGCATCAGCCGGCCCTCTCATAATTGGGTTTAGCTGAATATTTTGCGCCGTCACCGACCCGTCGCTATTAGTTGCTCCAAACACCGCCACTTTTTCTCCGACTACCAGATCGGTTTTCGTTGCTGGTGACGATTTAACAATACTGCCTGTTTCCGATAAAATCACAATTTTAGAGCTACCATCAGCCAATTTCACTGTCATTGACGTGTCGCTCACACTCACTATATCACCCATTACCTGTCCTCCTCGGACGCCGGCTCCGCCTGCCCGATTCCCTCCAAATTGCCCGGCTTGACCCGCCATTCCCCCGGCAAATTGCCGTCTAGTCGCCGTCGCCTTTGATTGGCTATAGGTCATTCCGCCAAAAAATGCCCCGCCCCCAACCACTAACACCAACACCACCATCATGATCAAATTATTTTGTTTCATATTTTTTTAAATTTTTAAATTTTAAATTCTTATTCTATATTCGTTAATTCGTATATTCGTAGATTCTCAATCTACTCATACCTCAACGCCTCAATTGGCTGTAAATTCGATGCTCTTTTAGCCGGATACCAACCAAATAAAATCCCAATCCCGGCCGACACTACAAACGCCAACAATATTGAATATGGTGATATCACAAACAACGAACTCGACACTTTAGAAATTATAAACGACGCCAAAACTCCCACCATTACTCCCACTATTCCTCCGGTAAATGTCAGAATAATCGACTCCGTTAAAAACTGCGTTGTAATTGTTTTCTTTTTCGCCCCCAATGCTTTTCTTAGTCCAATTTCCCTCGTTCTTTCCGTCACTGTTACCAGCATTATATTCATAATTCCAATTCCTCCCACCAAAAGCGATATTGCCGCCACTCCCGACAAAAGTGTAGTAAATGTTCCTGTCGTCGACGTCGCTGTGGTTAATATGTCTTGTTGGGAAAATATGGAAAAATCTGCTTTGGTTGGATCAGTGATTTTGTGCCGTGCTAGTAAAAAGTAACCCACCTCGTCTTGGGCCGCCGTCATCACTTCAGAGCTTTTTGCCTCCATGGCAATCGAAGTTAAATAACTCACTCCAAATATCTGCTTTTGTGCCGTTGATAATGGCACATAAATGGCACTGTCCTGATTATTAAATCCATTTCCACCCTTCGACACTGTTATTCCAATAATTGTAAATATCTGCCCCTTAATCCTTATAGTCTGACCAATTGGGGAGCTTCCATCGGTAAATAAATCGGCTACTATTCCTGGTCCCAACACCGCCACTTTGTTCATGTTTGCCTCATCGGTTTCTGATATAAAAACTCCCGAATCCATAGCTAATTTATGAATTGACAAATAGGTTGGTTGGACTCCGGTGATTTGCGAATTAGCATTATTGCCACCCGCAATCACTTGAGCTCTACCCGAATATTCCGCCGACACACTATTGATAGTCGTAATTTGGGTCGAAGTCGCAATCGCCGTTGCGTCAGCGTTGGTTAGCGTTGTGCTTCCGCCCGGCGCTCCTCGCACTGCCCCGCTTCGTTGAGACCCTGGATTGATGGTTAATAAATTAGCCCCCAATGATTCTATTTGCGACTGAATTGATAATTGCGTTGCCTGGCCCAAAGAGATTAGGGCAATCACACTTCCAATACCAATCACTATTCCCAGAATTGCCAGGCCAGTCCGGGTCTTATTTAAAGTCAGTGTTCCTAAGCTTTCCCAAAATAATTCTGTTATTTTCATGGCCTTTTTAATTGAACTAATCTTTTCTGATGAATGTTTTTATCGCTGTCAATTCTTCCATCTTTAATATGAATAATCCTTTTGGCATGTTCGGCGATATCTGGCTCATGAGTAATCATCACAATTGTGTGCCCATCATCATTTAGTTTCTGAAATATTTCCATTATTTCTTCCGCCTGGGCCGAGGCAATATTTCCTGTTGGCTCATCGGCCAAAATCAAGGCCGGATTCATTACCAATGATCTGGCAATCGCCACTCTTTGTTGTTGTCCTCCCGAAATTTGGTTACTAGTGTGGTGCATTCGGTCGGAAAGCCCCACCATCTTTAGAAACCTAGTTGCAATTTCCTCCCTTTCTTCCAAGGGCACATCAGCATATGCCATTGGTAACATCACATTTTTCAAAGTCGTAATTCTTGGTAGTAAATTAAATGCCTGAAACACAAAACCAATTTTTCGATTGCGAATATCTGACAACTCATCATCGTCCAAATTTTCCACATTTTCTCCATCAAGTATATATTTTCCCGAAGTTGGCTTGTCCAGGGCTCCCAAAATATGCATTAAAGTCGACTTTCCGCTTCCCGACGGCCCCATAATTGCTACAAATTCACCCTCTTTAATTTCAAACGACACATCGTTCACCGCCAGCGTTTCTATCCCGCCGGTTTTATAAACTTTCATTAAATGGCTTGCCTCAATAATTGCTTTCATATTAAATTACCGGCCTCCAAATCCCCCAAATCCGCCTCTGGTATTGCCAAACACCGACGTTCCAGTGGTAGTGGTTGTACTAGTACTACTACTAACTCCGGTTACCACCGTGTCCCCCTCTTTCACCCCCGACACAATTTCTGTTTGAGTGGCGCTCGACCTTCCCGCTTCCACCGGCACATTGGTCAATGCCCCACCTACCAATTCCCGAACCGTTGTTTCTCCATTGCTTGTTTGCACTGCCGCCACCGGCACCAAAATTACATTATCTCTTACGTCGGTAATAATGTTGGCTGTGGCTGACATATTTGACAAAATTTCCGGCACATCCGAATCCAGTCTAATCGTTGTTGTATAGCTCACCACTCCCGAACTTATGGCTCCGCTCGTATCCACCGCTGTTACTTTTCCGGTATAGGTTTTTCCCGGCAGGGCATCAAGAGTTACTGTCGCCTGATCGCCCACTTTTACTTTTGGCACATCAATTTCCGTCAACGCTACCGAAATTGCCGGAGTAGCATTAGTTTTTACGATGGCAATTTTATTCGACACATTAGTACTACTGCTTGAACTACTGGTTGGGTTAAGCACCATCCCAGTTGTCAAAGAAATTGCCGATACTGTTCCTGAAATTGGCGCATACACAGTTGCACTTGATAGTTGATATGATAGTCTTGCCGAATTCAAGGATGTTTGGGCCTGTTGTATTGCCGCTTGTTGGGCATCAAAATTAGCTTGAGCCGTTAAAAGATCATTATGCCTCTGTTTATAGGTCGGATCATCAGGCGACTGCATTGACCATTGATTGTCAAAAATATTTTTAGCATTAACCAAAGAACTCTCTAGAGTATAAATTTTGGTTTGAGCAGTCATTAAACTATTTTGGGCCGATTGTAATTGAGCATAAGCCGATTCCAGTTGTTGTTTTCCGTCCAAATCTAGATCAATTAGCATTATTGGCGTCCCGGTCGTTACCTTATCTCCTTCTTTTACATAAACTTTTTTCACCACTCCCGAAGCCGTTGTCGTCACTGTCCGGCTGTTAGTTGCTGCCACTTGCCCCGAAGCCGTTAGCGATACTATTAGTGTTCCCCTGGACGCCACTGCTGTTTGATATTCCACCGCCGCCGTTTTAGTTCCCCGCAGTTTCCAAATTCCCAAACCCACCATTCCTGCTACCACCATCAAAATCGCCACTTTTTTCATAAGCCAATTATAGCCCCTTGACTGAAAGGAAACTGAAACGTTTATAATAAATCATGTTTTTCTCCCAAATCGAATCCGCTTTAAAGGCCCTTAAGAACCCTGAAAAAATCGACCGCTTTAAACGTTTTTTTAAAACCGGGCCGGGCCAATACGGAGAAGGGGACGAATTTTTCGGCCTAACCCTCCCCCAAACCCACTCTATTGAGCAAAAATATTGGCAAAAAGTAGATTTAATTGATATCAAAAAACTTCTTATTCACCCCGTCCACGAATTCCGCACTTTAGCTATCATGTTTTTGGTTCGCCAGTTTGCTAAGGCCGACCCCCCAAAACAAAAACAGATCTATGATTTTTACCTTGCCAATACTGCCCGCATTAACAATTGGGACTTAGTTGATATCTCCGCCGGAAAGATAGTTGGAGTTTATTTGCTCGATAAACCAAGAGATATTTTATACAAACTTGCCAAATCTAAACTAGTTTGGGATCGCCGTATCGCCATTATTTCCACCTTCGCCTTCATCCGCGTAAATCAGCTTAAAGATACGATCAAAATCAGCGAAAATCTTTTAAAAGATAAACATGATCTTATCCACAAAGCCGTTGGTTGGATGCTTCGCGAGGTCGGCAAACGTGACCTTAAAACTCTAACCACTTTTCTTGATCAGCACGCTCCCGTTATGCCTCGCACCGCTCTTCGTTACGCCATCGAAAAACTCCCCGAACCCCAGCGTCAACACTACCTCCACTTGTAACTTTTAACTTTATAACTTGGTAAACTTGAGTATGTCCACCATCTTTCTTTTCCGCCACGGCCAATCAGAATTTAATCTTAGCAAAACCTTTACCGGCTGGCTTGACGCCAAGCTAACTCCACTCGGTATTGACCAAGCCAAAGCCTTAGGTTTAATGCTCAAAGACAAAAAAATAAATTTAGCCATTACTTCAAGACTTTCTCGCGCTCAAGACACCCTTAAGGAAGTTTTGGTTTATCATCCCGAATGTCAGCAAATCATTATTGATGATCGGATTATTGAACGCTCTTACGGCGATCTTGCTGGCCAAACTCATGCCGACACTATTGCCAAATATGGCCAAGAACAATTCGACAAGTGGCATCGTGGTTGGAACGACAAACCTCCGGGTGGTGAGTCCTTTGCTGATGTTGAAATCCGTGTCCAAAATTTCATCGACGATCTAAAATCTAGGATCTCTAATCTAGGAACTAACGTCGCCATCTCCGCCCACGGCAACTCTATCCGCCTTTTCCGAAAAATCATGGAATCCGCCACCGTCGACGAAACCTGCGCCTGGGTAATCCCGTACGACAGTTATTTTGAATACAGTATTTAAACTTCAATCTTCAAACTACAATCTTCATCATTTCTGATATTTTTGTTTTTTCCTCATTGTCGACAATATTTTACCAGTAATTCTTATTAATTCATCACAATTATCCAATAGTTCGGTTGTCTGATTTTCCGTCAATAAATTAGTATCTTTTAGCAATCTAATCCAATAATGCGTTTCTCTCGCTTCTTTGTAAGCAATGCTCAACTTGGCACTAAAATCCTTTTCACTATAACCTCCAATTGATTCTTCGATATTTGCTCCTATCGACGTTCCACTCCGTAAAAGTTGCTTTGATAAGACAAACTCATTTTTATTTGAGGACAAATATCGATATACACCGATTACTTTCAAGGCAAAAGCATAACTTTTATCCCTCAAAATATTTCCTTCCATCTTGTTTCAATTTAATTGAAGTTTGAAGATTCTAGATTGAAGATTTGTCTTCTATTTCCATCAATCTATTATATTTCTCCACTCTCTCTCCTCTCGTCGGTCCGCACTTAATATATTCCGCCCCCACTGCCACCGCCAAATCCACCATAAAAGTATCATTAGTTTCCCCGCCTCCCCGGTGAGAGGGGACAGTCCACAAACCTTTTTCTCTGGCTAATTTGCAACATTCAACTGTTTCCGTTAACGTCCCCGCCTGATTTAATTTAACCAAGATCGCGCTGGCCGCCTTCATCTCCAGCGCCTTTTGCCACAATTTAGTATTCGTCACCGTTAAATCATCGGCAATATTAGGAAATTTACCTCCAATTTTTTCTGTCAATTTCACCCACCCCTCCCAATCATTTTCATCCAACATATCCTCCCAACTTACAAATGGATATTTTCCTATCCACTGCCCATAATACTCAATCAGCTCATCACTGGTTAATTTTTTATTCTCAACTCGTAACTCGTAATTCGTAACTGATAACTCTGAATTCGCTTCGGCGAATTCACTCGCCGCTGCATCCAAACTTATTCCACAATCAATTCCCGGCCGGTACCCCGCCGCCTCAATCGCTCTCACCAAATATTCCATTGGTTTTTCGTTGCCGTCTATTCCACTCGGCGCAAACGCCCCCTCGTTCCCCACATTTACCGACAGTCCTTCTGCCTTCAAAATCTTTTTTAACTCCCCATAAATCTCCATCTCCATCCGCACCATTTCGGCCACCGTTCTACCATCCAGAGCACTGACTAGATATTCCTGTAAATCGGTGGTTTTGTCAGCATGCTTTCCCCCTTCAATCATCACCACCATTGGCTTGGGCAGTTTGACTGCCCTTTTAATCTCAAAAATTTTTCCTATGTATTCATACAGCTCATTATTATTCTCTTTAGCTCCCGCTCGGGCTACCGCCAACGACACCGCCAAAATCGCATTACCCCCCAAATTTGATTTTTGTTCCGTCCCATCCAACTCCAGCATTTTTTTATCCATTGCCACTTGTTCCGTCACTTCCATTCCGGCCAGCGCTGGCCCAATTTTTTCTTCGATATTTTTAACAGCCAAAAGCATTCCTTTTCCTCCAAATCTTTTTTCATCGCCATCCACCAAAGTCACCGCCTCTCTGCTTCCCGCCGACGCCCCAAAGGCCACACTCGCCTTTCCCTCCACCCCCGAATCCAAAATTACTTTTGCCTCAACCGTCGGCGCCCCACCACTACTTAATATTTCCCTTGCTGAAATTGATTTGATGTTCGACATAGTAACTTATTATAAAATAACTCTATATGGTAAATCAGACTTGGACTAAACCTCATATTTCTAAAGTTTACGAAGCGTTAAGTGCTATTGCCGACAAACGTATTGAAGTTAATGGTAATAATGCCATCTGCCATTCAACCTCTGGCAATAAATACTACGACATTAGTTTCGATCCAAATACTAATAGTATTATGTCAAACGACAATAGTGCCTACTACACTGGCACTATCAGTTATCCGATGATCGCTTTTCTTATGTTGAAAGGCCAAATACAATATAGCCCTAATCTTCTGCCTCCTTTGGCCAATATTAAATGGAAAGAAGTCAACCAAAAGTTTAAAAATAATTACGACCAATCCTTAGCTTATGTTCTCTCTGAACTAAAATTAAAAGACATTGACACTCAATATGTCACCGAACAAATTGGCCAAATATACGCCGAAGTCTGCAAATTAAACCTTAATTATCTCGGCCCCAAAAAAATTCCACCTGCAGCTTATTAATATGCTTCCGGCGCCGGCTCAAGCTCGTAAATAAACTTTGTTTGCCAATCCACTTCTACCGTTAGTCTTAGTTTCACTTCCTTAATTATTATTTCCACACTTGGTTTAAAAATCTTTTCTATCGCCGACACTTTATCAAGTTCTGTCCAAAAATATTCACCTTCTAGCCCTTTTTCTGTTAATTTGCCTTCAACTTTATCGGTAAAACAAACATAAAATAAGCCATCTTCTATCACTTTACCTTCACCATCTTTTCTAATCTGTCGTAGGTTCCCAATAATTTCAAAATCCGCCACCAGTCCGGTTTCTTCTAATAATTCTCGGCTTGCCGTTTCCAAAATCCGCTCTCCAAAGGCGATTTTGCCTGAAGTTAACCCCACATATCCATATTGTGGATGCTTTAGTCTCCGATAGAGTAAAACTTTACCATCAATTACCGGGCACATATAAACACTAACTTTGTAACCCCCAAAAACAGTTTTCGTTACATCATCAATATTGGTTACCAATGATTTGCCCTTAAGTGTTAGCCAATATTTACCATCTTTCTTTTCCAAATATTCATTTTTAACCAATTGTTGGAGGTGATAGTTGAACAAATCGTTTTCAATATCCAGTAACTTAAGTTCGCCGTAACGTGCCCCACCAACCATAAACTTTATTTTGTTAAGAATTGTTCGTTGCAGTTCGTGTTCTATCATGACCCTAGTTTACCAAGCCAAAATATCAAATCTAGTGAAGACCTCTTCGGCAACCTACTGTTTACTCCACCCACTCTGAATCTATTACATAGCTTTTAACTGCTATTTTCCAACCACACTCCGGTTTGTGTTCTTCCGTCATCATTTTAATTTCGCTATGTAGTTTTTCTGCCCATTCTTTCAAAAGACTCCTCCTGCTAATCGAAGTTTCTGCCCGAACTAAAAGATCTGGGACATTTATGTTGTTATGCCACGTTTCCATATCCACAATAATTTCCTCCGGCCTTTTATTTAAAACTTCACTTGTAATTTTTACCAATTTTACCCTTAACTCTTCTCCATTCTTCTCTATAAAACTCCCCGCCGTATCGGATTTATATTTAATAATCAAAGTTGACATGCCTTAGTTTACCGATTTTTAGAATATTTTAGAAGATATTGGAAGATATTAGCCAAAACCTCCTCTATCTTCATTCTGTTCTTAATTTACACCAAACTCTTTTCAGAAACGAGTTTTCCGCGTTTAGCATCTTTATAAGCCAAAAGTATCTCCTGCAAATCTGTATCAATTGGCTTTTCGGGTTTCGCCACACCCACAAACCGGGCGGCCTTTCCAACCCAAAGCCCGCCTCTATCCTCAAATTCTAATTCTAAGACTTGTTGGTGGAACTGTCTGGCTTCTATTAAAAAACCGCAAACAGACCCACTTCCTCTGCCCTCAACCATTTGGGCTAACATAGCTACTCTAAATTTTACTGGCCCCACCAAATCAACTTCGTTGGTCTCTATAATCGCAACAACCCATCGGCCAGGTAATCCCCCTTCTACGTCTCCGGTCCCTAATCCCACTAAACATACTTCCACTCCACCTTCCTTTGTCCATCTCTCGCAACATGGACCATTGTCAGAAAAAAGTTTCCCACACGTTCTCCCAAATTCAGTCCACATTGAGATATTTTCCATCTATCGGTATTATATCATCAATCACTCCTCTTGACATCAAACTCTAGATGATGTATATATACATCATGCCCATGACCAGAACCCAAATCTATCTCGACCAAAATCTAGCCGCTTCTCTTCGCACGGGCGCCAAATTGAACAAAATCACCGTTTCCGCCTATATTCGTCAATTATTAAACGCAAAACCCCGTCTTGATTCTGGTGCCAAAATAAAAAACACCGATCCGCTTATTCTATTGGCCAGAATGGCCGTTCGTCGCCCCGTTTCCAAAAGATCTATTAATATTTCTGAAAATATCGATAAGTATTTACCAGAAAACCTTAGATGAATGTATTTCTTGACAGTTCATTTATAGTTGCTCTTTCTTACAAAGAAGACACTAACCATCTTTTAGCCCAAAAATTACTAAGAAAATACCAAGGTTCATCTTATTACATTAACGACTTGGTTAAATACGAATCAGTCAACGTTGCTATCAGAAAAGGTGAGCTAAAACTTGCCAAATATCTTAATTCTTGGTTTAGCCGTCCTGCCTTTAACACCATTTCTTTAAACCAAAAAATTTGGGAAAGTGCCTTTAAAAATATTATTTCCCGCCACACTAAATCTGGCCCCAACATTTTTGATCATATTCACTTCGCCTGTATGTCCGAATATTGTTTAACCAACGTTCTCACTTTCGATTCCCACTTTTCCCGCTTCGGCTTTACTGTCCTACAATGATCCCCGTCGTTCCGTTTTGAACTTACGCTTTCATCATTTACAATTCACCTATTAGATCACATCTCATTCTCGCAACATCCATTATTTTTACGCTTACTTTGGGGGTCTTGTTTTACTTTGGTATATTTTGGCCCAATACCCCTTCCATCACGCAGTACCCGGTCAGGGGCATTGATGTTTCCCACCATCAAGGTGATATCAACTGGTTCAAGGTTAGTCAACAAAATTATAAATTTGCCTACATCAAAGCGACCGAAGGTGATGACTTTGTTGACAAATCATTTACTGTCAATTGGCAACAAGCCAAAGATAATGGACTTATTGTCGGCGCCTATCATTTCTATTCCCTCCGTTTTACCGCTATTTCCCAAGCCAAAAACTTTATTCAAACAGTACCAAAAGAACTGTCACTCCCTCCGGTTGTTGATTTGGAATTTGGAGGCAATAGTCAGGTCCGACCAACAATTGACGAATTTCAAAATGAGTTAAACATATTTTTGTCTACTATTGCTAAACACTATAATCAAAAACCGTTAATTTACACTACTTACGAATTTTATAAACATTATTTGGGTTCAAAATACAACGACTACCAGCTTTGGATTCGCGATATCTTTTTTTACCCCAAGAGTCTTAATTGGACCTTTTGGCAATATAAAAATAGGGGACGAGTATCAGGAATCAAAGGTTATGTTGACTTAAATGTTTTTAATGGTTCACTTGATTCTTTTTCTCGATTACTTGTTAAACCATAAATTGTCACCCCTCTTGACAGTCTGCTAAAAGTGTTTACAATATTAGCAGTCTACTCGTTAGACTGATAATCATTATTAATTATTTTTTTACATTTTATGTCCCAAATTCACCCCGTTGCTGGTTACGTTTTAGTTAAACCTCAAAAGCGCGATAAGACCACTGCCTCCGGCATAGTTTTGCCCGACTCTCACGAAGATAAACCCCAACAAGGCACTGTTTTGAGTGTTGGCGTCTCCACCTTTCAAGACAACCATGAGGTTAAAGCCCCTTGCGAAAAAAACGATGTTGTTATTTATCGTGAATGGGGCGGTAAAGAATACAAAGAAGGCACTGAAGATCTTTTAATCCTCAAATTCGAGGACATCATGGCCATAATAAAATAAATTTAAAAATTTAAGAATTTAAAAATTGATTAAAAATTAAAAATTTCAAATTAAAAATTTTCTCACTTAATTATGCCAAAACAACTTCAATTCGGCGCTAACGCCCGACAATCTCTTTTAAATGGTATTAACATTCTGGCCGCCGCCGTCACCACCACTCTTGGCCCTAAAGGTCGCAACGTTGCTCTTGATAAAAAATGGGGCGGACCTTCAATTGTTCACGATGGTGTCACTGTTGCCAAGGAAATAGAGCTCAAAGACGTTTATCAAAACATGGGCGCTCAACTTCTTAAAGAAGCTGCCACCAAAACCAATGATAAAGCCGGAGATGGAACAACCACTGCCACTCTCTTGGCTCAAGCCATTGCCAACAAGGGCCTCCAAAATGTTACTGCCGGCGCTAACCCAATGATGATTCGCAAGGGTCTGGAAAAAGGCCTTAAAGCCATCCTCGAAGAACTTGACCGGATGAAAAAGACCATTAAAATTAATGACAAAGCCGAAATTACCAATGTTGCCACCATTTCTGCCGGCGATTCCGACATTGGCCAAAAGATTGCTGATGCTGTTGTTAAAGTTGGCCGTGATGGTTTAATTAGCGCCGAAGAAGGCAAGGGTTTGGAAATTGATACCAAGGAAACTACTGGCATGGAGTTTGACCAAGGTTTCTTGTCTCCTTACTTTGTCACCAACACCGAAAGGATGGAAGCCACCATTGAAAAGCCCTACATTATTATTACCGACAAAAAAATCAGCTCCATTCAAGACATTCTGCCTTTCCTGGAAAAATTGATTAAACTCACCAAGAACTTTGTCATCATTGCCGAAGACATCGATGGTGAAGCCCTGGCGACTTTGGTTGTCAACAAACTCCGTGGCACTTTTAACGTCTTAGCTATAAAGGCTCCCGGCTTTGGCGATCGTCGCAAGGCCATGCTTGAAGACATTGCTGTCCTCACTGGTGGCCAAGTCATCTCCGAAGACATTGGTGCTAAGTTTGACACCATCGACCCAGTTCAATACTGTGGCCAAGCCGACTCGATTGTTGCCGATAAAGACAACACCAAAATCATTGGCGGTGGTGGATCTCAAGCCGATGTTGATGCTCGGGTGGCTCAACTTAAAGTTCAGGTCGACAAAACCACTTCCGATTATGACAAAGAAAAGCTTCAAGAGCGGATCGCCAAACTAGTTGGCGGAGCCATCGTTCTCGAAGTCGGTGGCGCCACCGAAGTTGAGATGAAAGAAAAACTCGAGCGGGTTAAAGACGCCATTGGCGCTACTAAAGCCGCCGTCGAAGAGGGAATCTTGCCCGGTGGCGGAATTGCTTTACTCAAAGCCATTAAAGCTCTTAGTGCTATCAAATGCGACAACGACGAAGAGAAAGTCGGCTTAAGTATTCTTAAATTTGCCCTAGAACAACCGGTTCGTAAATTGGCCGAAAATAGTGGTGAAGACGCCGGATTTGTTGTCAACAAAATCCGTGAGGCCCTTGAAGCCGATCCTAAATCTGATTTTGGCTACAACGCCGCTACGGGCGAATTTGGCTCGATGACCAAGTTTGGTGTTCTCGACCCCGCCAAAGTTACCAAGTCGGCCTTAACCAATGCTGTTTCGGTGGGTACCATGATTTTAACCACCGACGTTTTGATTGCCGATATGCCCGAAGAACCAAAAGCTCCGACTATGCCCCCGGGAGGTATGGGTGGCATGGGCGGTATGGGCGACATGGACATGTAAATTTTGTTGTCTACGAAAATCCCCTGGTGAACACCGGGGGATTTTTTGGTAAAGTACCCGTATGAAAAAATATCTCTATTTCTTTGGTGGGAAAAACACCGAAGGTCAGGCTGACATGAAATTTATACTCGGTGGCAAAGGTGCTAACTTGGCTCAGATGTGTCAAATCGGCCTCCCTGTTCCTGCCGGATTCACTATTTCCACTGA
The DNA here is from genome assembly GCA_041665485.1 of Candidatus Shapirobacteria bacterium. Lineage (GTDB taxonomy): Bacteria > Patescibacteriota > Microgenomatia > UBA12405 > UBA12405 > JBAYFX01. The sequence goes on along the minus strand of JBAYIT010000001.1, from coordinate 39,463 downwards.
AGTTTGCCAATATTACTACCAAAACAATCAAACGTATCCGAAAAATTTTGAGACCGAGGTTGCTAAATATCTTAAGCAACTTGAAACCATCACTAAAAAAACTTTTGCTGACCCTAAAAATCCTCTTTTGGTTTCTGTCCGCTCCGGCGCCGCCGCCTCTATGCCGGGTATGATGGACACCATCCTTAATCTGGGTCTTAATGATGATGTCGTTAAAGGTGTCGCCAGCAAAACAGACAATCCCCGTTTTGCTTACGATTCTTATCGTCGCTTTATTCAAATGTACGGTAATGTTGTTGAGGGAATTGATCATGAAAAGTTCGAACATATTATTAATTCCACCAAAGCCACCCGGGGAATTAAAGCCGACACCGACATGACCGCCACTGATTGGCAACAGGTTGTTGCTGGTTATCATAAGCTATTTAAAATCGAAAAAAATCGCGAATTTCCTCAAGATCCATTAGTTCAACTTTGGGGAGCCGTCGGCGCTGTTATTGGTTCCTGGCAAAATGCCCGGGCCATTACTTATCGTCGACTTAATCGCATCGATGAATCAAAAGTGTTTGGCACAGCCGTTAATATTCAGTCGATGGTTTTTGGTAATCTTGGCGCCGATTCCGGCACCGGTGTTGCTTTTACTAGAAACCCTTCAACCGGAGAAAATCTACCTTACGGTGAATATCTAATGAATGCTCAAGGCGAAGATGTTGTTGCCGGTATCCGTACCCCCAAAACTCTTAGCTCACTTAAGGAAGACAATGAAATTGCTTACAGCCAACTTATAGAAATTTTTCATCAACTTGAATCTCATTATCGTGATATGCAGGACGTTGAATTTACTATCGAAAACGGCCAGCTTTTTATTCTTCAAACCCGAAATGGTAAGAGAACTGCCTTTGCTTCAGTAAAAATTGCCGTTGATCAAGTTGAGGAAAAACTAATCACCAAAAAAGAGGCCATCTTAAGAATTGAGGCCGATAAGATCGACCAGATTCTTCATCCCACCCTTGACCCCAAATCAAAGTCCAACTTTAAATTATTGACTAAGGGCCTACCTGCCTCGCCCGGCGCTGCCGTTGGTCAGGTTGTTTTTGACGCCAATACTGCCGTTGATTGGAAGGAGATGGATAAAAAAGTTATTCTTGTCCGATCCGAAACTAGCCCCGAAGATATTTCCGGCATGAATGCTGCTCAAGGCATTCTCACCGCCCGTGGCGGCATGACTTCGCACGCCGCCGTTGTTGCCAGAGGTATGGGTAAAAGCTGTGTTTCCGGTTGTGAGGCAATCATTGTTTCCGAACTGGAAAAGAAATTTAAGGTCGGCGACCTTGTTATCTCTGAAGGTGATTTCATTACCCTTGATGGTTCCACTGGGGAAATCTTTTTAGGCCAGGTTCCCACCATTACACCCACCCTTTCCGGCGATTTTGGCACTATTATGAAATGGGCCGACGACTTCCGTCGTCTTGGTGTCCGCACCAATGCTGATACTCCCAAAGATGCCCAAACTGCCCGTAATTTTGGTGCCGAAGGGATTGGGCTTTGCCGTACCGAACACATGTTCTTTGAGGCCGACCGCATTTTTGCCGTTCGCCAAATGATTGTGGCCGACAACCTCGATCAACGCTTAGTTGCTCTTAATAAAATTTTCCCCATCCAAAAGAACGACTTTAAGGAACTTTTCAAAATTATGAAAGGCCTGCCGGTTAAAATCCGTCTTCTTGATCCGCCCCTTCATGAATTCTTACCCAAAGAAGAAACAGATATTGAAAACATCGCTAAAGAAATTGGGGTGTCGGTGGAAAAACTTAAGGAAAAAATAGACTACCTTCATGAATTCAACCCCATGATGGGCCACCGTGGCTGTCGCCTTGGCGTTACCTTTCCAGAAATTTTTGAAATGCAAGTTAGGGCCATTTCCGAAGCTGCCTGTGAGCTCATTAAAGATGGTTATCAAATAATTCCCGAAATCATGATTCCCTTAGTTGGCGAACTTAACGAATTCAAATGGTTAAAAAACCGTTTAGTTCCCATAATTGAAGCCACCATCAGCCGTTTTGGCGTCAAAATGAAATATGAAATCGGCACTATGATCGAAATTCCTCGAGCCGCTCTTATTGCCGATGAACTGGCCACCGAAGCCGACTTTTTCTCCTTTGGTACTAACGACTTAACCCAAATGACCTACGGTTTTTCTCGGGATGACGCCACCAAATTTATCAAAGATTACCTTGACAAAAAAATATTGTCCGAAGACCCTTTCTGCAGTGTCGATCAAAAAGGTGTTGGCAAACTAATGGAAATGACAGTGAAGCTTGCTCGTTCTTCCCGCCCTAAAATCCATATTGGTATTTGCGGTGAACAAGGTGGCGACCCGGAAACAATTAAATTCTGTCACCAGATCGGTCTTGACTACGTTTCTTGTTCGCCCTACCGGGTGCCTATTGCCCGGCTTGCTGCCGCCCAAGCCACTCTTATGTCACAATAAACCATGTTTGGTTTATTAACTGCCGTCTTTGCCCTTGTTGTCCCCCACCATAATCTGGTCAAAAATCTCCGTCTTGACTACCTCACCCAAATTGTCCGCCAAAATCCCAATGTCGAAACGATCATTATCATTGGTCCTGATCACTTTTCTCCTTACCAAAAATCGACTTCTTACGGCAACCTCAATTGGCAATTAGTTAATTCCCAAATCGATTTTGCCAAAGGTCTAGAAACTAAACTTTCGCCCTACCTAAATCTTAATAATGGCATCGTTAGAAACGATCACACTATTTACAATCTCTTACCAGATATCAAAAGTGTTTGGCCCAACGCCCAAATTTTTCCCATTTTAATCGGCCAAAAGTATTCTTTTTCCAAACTCGACCCCTTAATTTCCCAAGTGGCTAAAATTTGTCAAAAAAACTGTCTCCTCCTCGCCTCTGTTGATTTTTCCCACTACCTCCCGGCCACTCTTGCTAATGTCCATGACCGTTTTACTCTTAAAGCCCTAAATAATCTTGATCCCAAACTTATTCAACAGGCCGAAGTCGATAGTCCCCAGTCTCTTTATTTCCTAATTAATTACGCCCTGCAAAAAAATATTAAAAAATGGCACTTGTTTGCCCACACCAATTCTGGAATTCTCGCTAACAATTTTGATGCCGAAACCACCACTCACATTTTTGGCTCTTATTCCTTCTCGCTCTTGCCAAATCTTTTTCCCGACCGCTCCACTACTTTTATGTCTTCTCCGCCAATCTCCCAATCGGATAATTTAACCAGTCTTGGTGAACGTTTCTTTTACGGCACAGAATTAAAAAAGTCACCCATTCCTCCGCCTTTCTCAATTCCCCCCAATTTTGTCACTGCCGGCACCATTGACAAGTCAAAAGTCACTTTAATTTTTCTTCCCATTTTTACCAAAAATAATCAAACTTTCTTTCAAATAGGCCAAGCCAAAAAAGACTCACTCAAATCTCTTCTCTCGCCTCATCTTTCCAACCCTAAATTTAAAATCGATTTAAATACTGGTACACTAACTTATGTCCAATAACTTCAAATTCGCCCTCCTCGGTGGTGCCATTGCCACTATTATTTTGTCCGCCATTTCTTCCTCTATCTTTTTCTATCTCCGTTACCGCTCCCTCGCCTCCGTCGTCCCCACTCCCTCTATTCCACCCGCCATGGGGCCAACTTCAACTATTCCTGAAGTCTCCATCATCCCATCTCAGCAACCCCAACCGTCAGAATTAATAAAAATCGATAATTCTGATTTAGGAAGTGCGACATGGTTGTCTTTTCCAAAGGTAGCCAAACTTTCTGTATTTCGTCCCAACTTACCCACAGATGGAGTTTGCTACGATCCGAAGACAGCAAAGTTTCACCAAACCGCCGAATTTTCTAGTGGCTCCAAACTTTACAACATGTATATAAATTACCTGTGCGGGATGGCAACATATCAAAGCCTGTTTAGATTCATTGTTGACCAGAGTGGCGGAATTAGAATTTATTCACCTGACGGAAATTACGATAATGAATTATTGGTCCTGATCAATCCTGAAGTCAAGGCTTTTACCTCTCAAATTAATGGCATCGTATCTCCGGAAACCGTCGATTTAAATATTGGTACTCTTTTTTTACCAGCCAGAAACTCATCTGATATAACCGAGCTTCAGAAAAATAAACCGAAGCTTATTACAGACACAGAATATGGACCTATTTATGCCACTTACTTAAATTACGGAAAGGAATACGTTCAACTAAAAGACGTGTTTTATCGCCAATTCAACTTAAAACTTAAAGACAACACTATTACCACCTACTCTTATAACCCCCAAATTATGGGCGATGATCGCCTACCAGATATTAAGTGGAACGATGGGCAGAAAAACTCTTCACTGTTTACCAGTGGTTTGAGAAATACTGGTGGGTGTGGTTCGGAAGTGGGTAATGTTTTTACTGACGAAAATTTACCCAATCGGTTAACTAAGGCTGGCACTCTAAGCTTTATCAACAAAACTTTAGACATTTATGCATTCTCCAGTCCAGACGACCCAGTTATTGCCCATCTTTACAAAACGTATTTGATGGACAAAACAGATCAGTCTAGCCTTTCTAATGCTGATTTTTTCACTAAAAAGACTCATTTTCTTTTTAGGGACTCTTTGGGTGACTGGCAGATCTATTCCAATGAAGACTATCGGCCACAAGCCGAATGTGGCAAGCCGGTTATTTATCTTTACCCCAAAACCGACACCACTGTCACTGTCAAAGTTGGCGCCGATATTACTAAGTCCGAACCTCTTTATCCGCAAAATGGCTGGACAGTTTTGGCTCATAAAAACGGCCAGCTTGATTATCAAGGTCAAACTTACCCCTCACTTTTTTGGGAAGGCCTGGGCCATGGTCTCTATCCTGACATTTCTGGCAGGGGATTTGTGGTGGCTAAAAAAGATTTAATTCCCACTATTGTTTCTCACCTCTCCCAACTCGGTTTAAATCAGCAGGAAACCGCCGACTTTTTGGAATTCTGGCAGTCAAAATTACCTACCAGTGCCTACACTCGTCTTACTTGGTTAACCACTGTTGAGATGAATCAATTAGCGCCTTTGGCTGTTTCTCCTCGGCCAGATACGGCCATTCGGGTTTTTCTTGATTTTGCTCCTTTGGAAAAACCAGTTGATTTAGTTCCTCAAAAACTCTCCGCTCCCGCCCGCACCGGCTTCACCCTAGTCGAATGGGGTGGATTATTGGTAAAATAGTCCATGAAAACAAAAATGTCCCAAGATTCCTTTGTTTCCGAGTTTGGCTATGGCGGTTTTTGGAAACGCTACGTTGCCAACATGATTGACGGGGTTATCATTGGTCTGATTATTGGATCAGTCTCCTTTAGTTTTATCTCCACCGGTAAAGATTTTAACTTCACCTCTTTTGCTCCCAGCATGCTTATTTCTGCTCTTTATGCCATCTATTTTTGGTCCAAACAAAATGGCCAAACTTTGGGTAAAAGAGCCATGGGTTTAAAAGTTGTTAAAGAAGACGGCAGTCCTATTGATGTCAATACCGGTGTCCTTCGTTACATCGGCTATCTCGTCTCCTCAATTTTTATGCTCGGGTTTCTCTCCGCCGCTTTTGATCGTCGCAAGCAAGGTTGGCATGACAAAATTGCTCACACCCTAGTAATTAAAACCGACAACAAACGTAGACTTTTCCTCTCTTCGATTTTTCTGATTTTGCCCTCCATTCTTGTTATTGGTGGTGCCCTAGCCGCTCTCGGCATGGGTTTGGCTCTTAAGAATTCCGATACTTTCAAAAAACAAGTTCTTCCCGAAATCAAAAAAGAATTCAAAGAAGTTCTTCCTACTCAAACCCAGTCTGAACTAGACAGCCTTAATCAAGAAGTTTTTGACCGACTTAATGAAGTTCGTACTGTGGCTAAATTAAAGCCATTTTTAGTTGATCAAAAACTCTGTGCCTATAGCCAACGTCGGCTTTCTCAAATTAACGACTTTGGTAAATATGACGATTCCAAGGGCTTTTACGAAGATATGGCTGATGCTCAAACTTCCAGAACTTATTTTACCGGCTATAATCACGTCGGCGAAAATATCTTCAACCTCGAACCAACCACTTCTGCTATTGATATTGCTACCACCTGGTCTCAAGCCAAAGATTCGGCCATTTTAAACAAAATCTACACCCACGCCTGTGTCCGCTCTCTCAACGGCTTCATGGTTCTCATCAGCGCCGAGAAGAAATAAAAAATAGGACGACTCGTATCATTTGTGGTGGTCAGTTTGAAACCATAAATTCTACCAGTGGTTTTGAAAATATCGTTAAACTAGAAGCGATACTAACCATATGTTCTCCAAGTGGCACGACTATATTTTTCGCCCCATCGATGATTGCTGTATTAGTAGGCACTAATTCGTCGCCCAGCAACGAATGTACCGTCATTATTTTTTGCCTATCATTTTCAGAAAATGATTTCTCAACTTCTTCTGCCAAAATCACTGAATCCCGAAAAGCCGGATAACCTTTTGTTCTTTCCTCAAATCCACGAAATCCTTTAATTTGACCTTTTTTTAGACGAGAACATACCGTAACCATCTTATTAACAGTATTTTTTCTTAGAGCGTATGCGTTTATAACCATACTTCCACCCGCGCTCGTCCCTACCAATGATACCCTGTTCAATTTAGCCTCTCTGTCAATTAACACTAACAATCTATTTAGTTTGTCTTGATAATTTTCATCACTCTTCCAGTTTGTTTGAAAAAATACAACTTTGATTCTCTGTTCTTTCCACAAGTAAGTCACCACTTTTGATTCTCGGTTATCTCCTAATCCTAGGACAATTATGACGGTACTATTACTAGACTTTAATGCACTATTGTTTCTTTTTATGACAATTGTCAATAAAAAGGCAAATAAAAACAAAATCAGGCCTGCAATAATTATATTGTTCATACACAAATTTTACCTCAATTGTTTCTAAAGTCTGGCGAAAACACTCGAAATGCATTAAAATTACGCATCAAAGACAGTTTAATGTCCCGGTAGTAAAGCGGTTATACAGCGGTCTGCAAAACCGTTCAGGTGGGTTCAACTCCCACCCGGGACTCAATAAACTCAGTCGGATTCGACTCTTTTACCCGCCGTAGCCTTGGCGAAGGTGGGCCACTCGGGACTCACCACTTATTTCGTTCCGTGCCATTCATCAATAAATCTTTCGACATATTCTTTCATAAATTTATATCTTCCTTTAGCTAATTCCTTGCCCATTTTTGTAAAGAAATTACTTGGTTGATGTTTTTCATGTTTCAATTGATAAATCATAAAGTGAATAGCCGAAATACCACCATCACCGGTTTCGAACGGTTTATCGATGTAAATTGGCCGCTTATATTTTTTGGTTTGTAAAGAGCTTGAAATCGATCTGGCTACGTCTATTGCCCCCATGGCGTCTAACAAATCCGCATCACTTAAAATTTTTGCTTCAATTGTTTCCGCTACCCTACCCTTACTTCTTCGGTGAACAAAAATTGCATGACAAACTTTTTCAATTTTATCCGCAGGGAAATTAATTTCTTTAAGAACTTTACGTGCAATATTTACACCTTCCTCTGCATGATCCTCGACTTTTCCCATATCTTCCATGTCTCTGGCAATATCAAGAATCAAACTTGAAGCTTCAATGATTTCCATGTCAGCCCCCTCTTGTTCAGCAATCAATTTTGCCAATCTTTCAACCCTAAAAAAGTGATCGCTATCGTGGCTGAAATCCTTTTTATTTAGTTTGTCACGATAATTTTTGGTTAAAGTTAGTATTTTTTGCCGATATTTGGTATTCATTCCTGATATTTTACTCCTATTCTTTTAATCTCCTTATTCAACCCAAAACATGTCATAATTAAGTTGTAATCTTGACTTCCTTCCAATATCGTCGGTCTCTCATTACAAAATTATCCTAAGACAAGGTTTCTTATTTCTTTATCGTACCTATCAAAAATCTTTCTGTTCTTCTCCCTTCCGAAAGGGTTGGCAGGAGAAGGGTGGTAAATCGGCAGTAGTTTAATTTGCCTATTTCTAATTTCTATTTCTTTCAAAATGCCCATTTCAATCGCTTCTCCTAAAATGTCTCCAATGATTTGGGCCGGTATAACACCCAAGGTAATTATCAAGTGAAAATCCCCATTATCCACTTGCTTCTCAAATATAGGCCAACATTTTTTGCAACAACTACCCAAGATTTTTCTGTTGTTGCCAATAAAACATTTTGACAATTCGGTAAATCCGCATTTACTGACATCCAAATCAAATATATCCAACAACTCATTTAATCTCTTTCCAGTTGTCAATAGTTTTCCTTCTGGTGAATAAAAGGCTTTTCCAGATTTTCGCCATCCATTTTCAGCCGGTGATTCACCCACAATTAACATTCTCTTACCCTTGTCAATTCCTTTTTGGAAATATTTATCTATTGGGAAATCACCTATATCCAAACAGAAATGTTCTTCCTTAACGGTTTTCACTACCAATTGTCTCATCTATTAATTTCAATTTTCCCAATTAGACTTCCTCTTCGTTTCATCAAGCAGAATAAAATGTCTAAAATAAGATAAAAATCAGTTGGTCACATTTTGTGACCAGTTGAAAACATCAATCCAAGCCAGAACTTTCTCCCACCAAAAACTTCCTAATTGGCTCGAAATTAGCTGTCATCGCCGACAAAATCGACAACAAGTGTCCGATAGTTGGTATCAAAATATTTTTTGCCCCCGGCAACTGTGATGTTCCTCTCGGAATCATTTCATCCCCAAACTTAGCGCTCACTGTCATAATTCTTCTCCTATCAACTTTTCCTAAATATTTGATATTTTTTTCTAGCATTTCCACTGATTCTCTAAAGGCCAGATAACTCAAAGTATTTTCCTGTAATTTCCTTTTGATTTTATCCCTCGACCAGCCGAATCTTAACCTTCCGCACACACTTACCAACTTTTCCAATCTGTCTAGTCTTTGCATAAATGCATTCATTGCCAAACTAGCCCCGGCACTTATCCCTAATAAAAATATTTTTTCGGTTTTACTTTCCTTATCAATTATTTCCAATAATTTGGCCAACTTTGATTCCAACCCCTCCTTATTTTCCCACTTAGGCACAAAAACAATCGGCCTCAACTCTAATTTTTTCCATCCCACTGTTGCCAATGCTGTCGCCTTGCCGTCATCCCCCAATCCCGTCACCACAATTATCTTCCTCATGTCTGTATTATATCGTTATAATCCAAGCATGGAGATCGACTATTCCAAATACCTCCCCGACCTCACCAACTTCCTTCAAAAACTCATTCAAGCCCCGTCGGTCAATGGCCAAGATAGTGAAGTGGCTGTTGTTGATGTCATCGCCACCGAAGCCAAAAAACTTAATTTGCCTTACAAAATTATTGCCAAAGATCCTCGTCACCCCAATATTTTTATTGGACAAAGTTTTAGTTCAAATAAAGAGCTTTTACTGGTTGCTCACACCGATACTGTTACCGCTGGTGACCCTGCCAAATGGACCCATTCGCCCTTTTCCGGCACTATTACTGACAACAAAATCTTTGGCCGTGGTGCCATTGATTGCAAAGGCGGTGTCGCTCTCAATCTTTATATCTTAAAAATTCTTACCGACCTTGGCCACCCCAATCTGGTCAAAGTTGTTGCTGTTGCCGACGAAGAAATTGCCGGCGATTCTGATTTTGGCCTCCGTCATCTTTTAACTCTTGGCCTTAATGCTAAGGCCGCCATTTACACTTACGGGGGCAACTCCCAGCATGATTCTCTCAATATCGGCCATCGTGGTGTTCTCCGTTTTTGGCTTAAATGCCTTGGGCAAGCCGCCCACAGTGGCTCCAAAGAATGGCAAGAGCGCCTTAAGGGCGAAAGCGCCATCGAAGGTTTATTAGAGTTTATAAAAGAATTTACTAAAATTAAATTTCCCGCCCGTCATCGCTATTTTCCCGGCTATAAAACCATTGCCACTCCGACTTTAATCGACGGGGGATCGGGCGAGTCCCTTGTTCCCGACACTGCCAAAATTTTTTACGACATCCGTCTTCTCCCCAACACTCCGGCCGAAAATATTATTACCAAAATCAATGCCATTATCAAAAAATTAACCACTCCCAAACGCCATTTTGAAATCATTATCAAAAACAGTGTCCCCGCCGCTCTCTCAAACCCCAAAGATCCATTTATTAAGGCTGTCGCCAAATTAAATTACCAGACCTTTGGCATTAAACCGATTATTAAAGGCTCCGGGCCGATTAACGAAAGTTATATGTTAATCAAGAAGGGGATTCCTACTATTGCCGGCTTTGGCCCCACTGGCGACAATTTCCATGCCCCCAACGAATTTGCTAACCTTGATTCTCTGTCGGCCTCACTTGAATTTCTAGTAAACCTTGCCAGAGAATAATATCCCTCATCTTAATCTCGGCGCAATGTGGGCAGACATCCCTTGGCGGGAATATGGCCTTACTGCAATTGTCACAAATCTCTGCTTTTAACAAATACCTCTGTTGTCTTGTTCTCCAATTTCTTGCCGGTCCTTCAGAAAAAATCATTTCCTCCCCCTCCATCCCCAATAACCAATAAATACCAAGATTAGGATTTGTAAAGTCACTACTACATCAAACACCAACCCTGCTGTTCGCAAAACTTGCCCATAATTATATTTATCCCAAACTAGCCTTAAAACCCCATACCCCCAGCTGGGCAGTGTTGCCAGTATTATTAAAAAAAATATCTCCGATTTATCTTTCTTCGCCCAAATCTCCCTAAAACTAATTTCCGGCTTGGTTAACAGATTGTAAGTATTTCTTAGCAAAAACCACCCCTGTCTAACCCCGATCAGTGCCGTTAATTTTCCGATTTTCTTTATATGTTGCTTTATCATAAGCCCAATTGTTTCGAAACCTCATCTTTGCCCGAATTAACTTCGATTCAATCGCCTTAACACTTGATTTAAACAGTTTGGCAATTTCAGCAATTTTGAGGCCCTCTACATACTTAAGTCGCAACAATTTTTCATATCCTTCTCCCAGCTCCCTAAGAGTTTTATTTATCTCCTGTTTTAATTCATTTTTTAGAGCGTCCCTTTCCGGCCCAATTGCTTCGCTGGCCACTTCTTCCCACATTGGGTTGCTGGAAAACAAAATCGTTTTTAATTTCTTTTTTCGGTAGTAATCAATTACTTTGTGTTTGGCAATCGAGCAAAGCCAGCTAAATTCTCCCGCTTCTTGGCGAAAACCTGGCCTACCTATCATTCCTGCCATCATTACATCATTGGTTATTTCCTCGACTACTCCCACATCATCTATCTTTTTGGCCACAAAACCCCATATGCTTTTCCTGTATCTTTCCATTTTGGTAACAATTATTCTATCATTAACTATGCAAAGCCTCAGAAAAGAGCTCCGGCTCGATCTACTTGACCTAATTTACCACTCTGGCGGTGGTCATCTTGGCGGCTCTTTTTCCTCCCTTGACCTTATGATTGCCGTTTGTTTTGGTGAAATTTTTAATTTGAAGCTTGATAAATTTATTCTCTCTGCCGGCCACCTCGCTCCCGCTCTTTACGTTGTTTTAGCTCACGCCGGCTATTTTCCCAAAGAGTACCTTTCCTCCTATGCTAGTTTTGGCTCAATTTTGCAGGGCCACATCTCCACTGAAACCCCCGGCGTTAATTATTCCTCTGGGCTTCTCGGTCAGGGATTATCTTTTTCTGCCGGTTTAGCCATAGGCAGTTCTAATCATATTATTTGTCTTACTACCGACGGCGAACATCAAGAAGGCCAAGTTTGGGAAGCTGCCCAATTTGCCGCCAAATATCATCTTGGTAATTTAATCAATATTGTCGATGTTAATCGTTATCAAATCGGCGGTAGTACTGACGAGATTATGCCCCAGGGCGACCTAGCCGCTAAATATGTTCGTTTCGGTTGGACAGTTACTGAAGTAGACGGTCATAATTTTGGCAAAATCACTTCGGCTCTCAAAAAAGCCACCCATTCTAATTATCCCAACTGTATTATTGCCCATACTGTCTTCGGTTCTGGTCTCTCGTTTGCTAAAAACAACCATAAATATCATGACGTTAAAAATCTTTCCGAAGATCTCTACCTATGCGCCCAACGCGACCTAAACAAACTCTAACCTCCATGCGTCAGTCTTTTGGCGACACTTTATACCAACTCGCCAAGGTCGATCCTCGCATCTACGTTGTCGACGCCGGCCTTTACCCCTCCCTATTCTTAGAAAAATTTAAACAAGACTTTGCTAAGAGATTTATCGAAGCCGGTGTGGCCGAGTCTAACGCCACAGGCGTAGCTGCTGGCCTCGCCAAGAACGGTAAAGTTGTTTTCCTCACTTCCTTTGCTTGTTTTTCCCCCGCCCTCAATTGGGGGGTTATCAAACAGTCTATTTGTATGAACCATGCCAACGTCAAAATTATCGGTTCTCACGCTGGTCTGGCAAGTGGCGACCTTGGCGCTACTCACCAAATGCTTGAAGATATCGCTTTAACTCGGACTATGCCTGGTCTCCACGTCTTTGCCCCACTTGATGCCGTCGAGACCAAAAAAATCGTCACTACCGTTTCTCAAAGCCATCTTCCTTGCTACATCCGTCTTAGTCGCCCTTCGTCAGAAAATTATTATGATTCAAAAAAATCCTTTACTATCGGTAAATCTTATCTTCTCCATGCCGGTAAAGACATTACTATTCTTGGTTACGGCCCCCTCCTCACTTCAGTCCTAAGTTTAGACATTAGAAATTGGAAATTAGAAATTATTAACTGTTCTTCTCTCAAGCCTTTAGACGAAGAGACTATCCTTAAATCTCTTAAAAAAACCGGCCATTGTTTAGTCATTGAAGATCACCAAAAAATTGGCGGTTTAGGCGAGGCCGTCTCCCACCTTATTGCCACTTCTGGTGTCAAAGTTAAATTCGCCCACCTAGCCGTTGATAACTCTTTTGGCCAATCTGGCACCCCCGAACTTCTTTATCAGCACTACGGCTTGTCGCCATCAGACATTGAAAAATCAATTAATAATTTACTTTCCCAAAAATCATGATCACACCCCTCAAACAATTACTGACTTCTTTTCAGGGTCACAAGGCTATTCCTGCCTTTAACATTGATTCTTTCGAAATTTATCAAGCTGTTGAATTGGCGGTCAAGAAAACCAACCTGCCTTGTATTGTCCAACTTTCTGCCGGCGAAGATAAATTTATCGACGCCAAACGTCTTTTAATATTAGTTAAAAAAGCTAACATCGACGGTTTGCCAATCTATCTTAATATGGACCACGGCCAGGACACCGCCCGCCTTTTGGAATTGGCCAGGTTAGGTTTTGACATGCTTCACTTCGATGCCTCTTCGCTTGATTATTTAACCGGACTTTCCCGATCTCAAGAATTTGTCAAGTCAGCCAGGCAAATTAGCCCCGAAATTATTATTGAAACTGAATTTAACAGGATCAATCTTTCCGGCTCAGAAATCTCCCCCGATAGTTTTACTGACCCCGATCAAGCCGCTGAGTTTGTCCTGACAACTAACCCCGATCTTCTCGCTATTTCTATTGGCAACCTCCACGGTGTTAACACCCTTACTCCAGAAAAAATTGATCTTGACCGACTTAATAAAATTAAGCAAGTTGTTCCGCCTTCAGTTCTTTTTACTCTTCACGGTGGCTCCGGCATTGATCTTGACGCCATCCATCAGGCCATCAAACTTGGCGTCGTCAAAATCAATATTAATACCGATCTTCGTAACCAATACAAAAGTTCTCTCCTTCGCGAAATCAATAGTACTCAGTCTGATAAAATTTACGACTATCTCACACCAGTTATTGACGATGTTACCAAAGTTGTTATCGATAAAATTAATACTTTTTCGACAATTTCATGATCGATATTGTTTCTATTGGCGCTGCTACATTCGACATTTTTCTTAAATCCAACATTTTTGAAGTCAAACAAAACCGTCTTCTTTTACCCTATTCCTCCAAAAACGAAGTTAAACAAACCTTGGTCTGCTCCGGTGGTGGCGCCACCAATTCCTCTGTCTCCTTTTCTCGTCTTGGTTTGAAATCAGCCTGTCTTTCTCTGATTGGTTCCGATCCGTTTTCAGAGATAATTATTAACAATCTTGCTTCCGAAAAAGTTAATAGTTTGGTTTATCAATCAAAAGAAGATACTGATTTTTCAGTTATTTTAATTGCTCCCGATGGTGGCCGAACCATTCTAACTCAACGTGGCCCAAGTCGTTTGGAGTCCAAAAACGTTAAATGGTCCTCGCTAAAATCCGCCGGATGGTTTTACATCACCTCACTTGAGGGCAATCTTTCCCTTTTGGAAAAAATAATTGGTTTTGCCAGAGAAAATCATACAAAAATATCCCTTAACCCTGGTCGGGGAGAACTTCTTCTCCGTCGTCAACTCGAATCATTTTTGCCTCTAGTTGATTTCCTTCTTTTAAATCGGGTTGAATCAGAGATGTTAACCGGTCTTGAATTTTCTGATTCTCGTTTTTGGCCAAAAATTAATTCCTGGAACTGCCCTTTGGTTGCTGTCACCAATGGCCGTGATGGAGCTTACATCCTCACTCCAACAAAAAAGCTTTATTCTCCCATTATTAACACTAAGCCTGTTGACGAAACTGGCGCTGGTGATGCTTTTGGTTCCGCTTTTGTTGCTGCTCTAGCCCATAATCTATCTCCCGAACAAGCCCTCGAGTGGGGGATTAAAAACTCTGCTTCAGTTGTCAGCTTCATCGGCGCCAAACCCGGCCTCTTAACCCTAAAACAGATAAGGAAATAAATTATCTTGCTTTTTCCGTTCTATACAATCGCCAGTAGATGTAAACTACCGAAAACATCAACACCTCGCCAACAATCATTGCTTGTGTTGGCCGAATTTTGTCCGCCAACATCCCAAAAACTAGGGCAAATAATCCAAAAAATAAATTTCCTGCCAAACTGTTTAAACTGCCCATAGTCGCCCTTTCTCGATTGGTAAAATGCTTCTGAAATAATGTATCTTGAGCCACCGAACTTACCCCATATGTAAAAGATGTAAAAGGCATAATTAAGGGCGATATCACGTTTGCCGTTAACAGCATAAAAATGCTAAAAAATCGGTTAAAAATGCTTCCTAAAAACAACACTTTCAAAAAACCAAATTTCTTTGACAAATACGATCCAGTCCTAAATCCAATCGTTGCCCAAACATGGGTCAAAGTGCCAGATATGCCTATTGCCCATACCGGCCAGAGAGTGGCAATAAACGCCGCTTTAAACTGATGCATCGTTTCTCCGATTCCATAATTCAAAATAGACACAATATTCAAACTTCTTAATTCTCGGTTTCGTTTAAAGTTAGCCACCGATTCTTTAAGATGAGTCAAAATATTATTTTCACTTTTATTATCTAGTAACTTTGGCTCAATTAATTTAAATGCTACTAGCAAACCCAACAGTCGGGGGAGTACTGATAACCACATTACTGCTGGAAACGACCAGTATGAAATTATTCCACCAAGGAGAGCTGAAACCGCTAAAGCCACTTGAAACATCGAACTCGTTTGTCCTGAATATTTTGAATATTCCTCTTCCTGATTATTTTCTCTCAATGATTCATGGAGCAGGGCAGCGTTGTTTCCACTATAAAAAGACCTCGCCAAACCGGCAAAAATTCCCCCGACAAATAAATACCAATAATTAACCCCTAAAGCATAAAAAATTCCCGCCATCAAAGCGCACATTGCCCCATAAATTACTGTTTTTCGTCTTCCGATATAATCCGATAACACTCCTGTTGGCAGTTCAAAAATACTCGAAGATATCATTTCTATCGAAAAAATTGACAACCCCAATGCATACGACCCGGCCACCTTTGAAAAATATAAGATGGCAATTGGGCCATACAAGGTAAAGTCAACAAAAAAATTAAACCAAGTTAGGAATTTAACGTTTGAATGGACAGAAATAGACATTAGTGTGTATTATACTATTAGTCTAAATATGCTTCCGAAACCAGAAAAAGTCAGAAAAGGTCGTTCTCAAGAGAGTGAACAGCTCGACTTGGTGGAAACCCTTTCCCAAGACAAAAACCTCTCTTCCAAACGTCGCCTAGTTTTTGTCATCATGACTCTCACTATTTTTTTGCCTCTTGTTTTTATGCTTTATCGTCAGTTTTCATTAAGTCCTAAAAAATCAATTTCCACTCCAGAAGTCTCATTTCCTGTTATTAGCCAGGACTTTATTGATTGGTCTTTTTATGTTGGTGGTGCTTCCCAAAACAATCAAAATCTAATTTGGTCAAAAAATCCTGATCAAATTGGTTCTCCAGATCAGATCAGTAAACTCCTTGCTTTTACCCAAAAAACCCCACTCCTTACTTCTGGACCAGTTTTTGATCTTCTTCCCAAAGGATTTGATTTACATCAATACAATCCCCAAAGTGATGTCACTTGTCTATACGTCAACATCCCTCAAAACCCATTTTTTATGATTATTAAGTCACCACCGGAGTCGTCCGAGCTTATTCCTGTTTTAGTTGACCGTCTTTACTGGGGGTTCACCGGTCGGTTTTAACATCGGGCATTTTATATTTATTTCCCTTCCGTCGGTAAAATACTCTTCTTTTCCACAGACGCTAGCCTTATAAACATCCATTGGTGGCTCCCATTCCATATTCCCTTTTTTTGCTAATGCTTGGCTCATGATTTCATACCATATTGGCGTTGCTCCGCTAACTCCTGAAGCCACCCATCCCATCGGGTGATTATCATTATTTCCCACCCAAGTTGCCACCAACAAATCCGGTGTCCAACCAATACACCAATTGTCTCGAAGACTATTTGTCGTCCCGGTTTTTACTGCTACCGTCTTTCCCGTTATTTTCAATTTAGAATTTGCTCCAAAAATCGGTGTTCTAGCTTCGTTATCTGCCAAAGCTTGGTTTATTAAAAAGGCATATTTTGGCTCTACCACCATTCTTGTCTCGTTTATTCTTTCGTATACCGTTTCTCCCATGTAATTTTCGATTAAAACAATCGGATTAATTTCTGCTTTTTCCCCCAAATTGGCAAAGATACTGTATGCCTGGGAAAGTTCGGTCATTTTCACTTCACCGCTCCCTAAGGCCAATGATAAACCAAATCGATTTGGTTGATCCCAGCTGGTTATTCCCATTTTTCTCCCCAAATCAATCATTTCCTCCACTCCATTTTCCGCCAGCAGTTTTACTGACGGCACATTTAAGGAAGACGCCAGGGCTGTTTTTAAAGTCACTCTTCCCATGTATTTGCCATTATAATTTTGCGGGCTATATGGTTTCTGGCCCTTAACGTAATAAGTTACCGGGCTGTCATCAATCATATCCATTAATGTTTTTCCGTTCTGTATGGCGAGAAGATAGTTGATCGGTTTAATTGAGCTCCCCGGCTGTCTTAGGGCCGTTGTCACATTAAACTTACCATCAATATCGTTAGCAAAATAATCTTTAGATCCCACCATCGCCAGTATTTTTCCTGTCCTGACCTCAAGTACTAGTGCCGCTCCATTACTAATTCCCAAACCCCTTACCTTTTCCACTTCATTTTTTACAATCTTTTCTGCTATTAATTGTTGATCAAGATCAAGTGTCGTTTTGACCGTTAACCCCTGTCGGCCAATATTTTCAATCCCCATTTTGTCCTTAAGATAGTCCCTAATATAAAAAACAAAGTGTGGCGCCTTAATCGCGATTCTTGGTTCGATAATCTTTAGTTCTTCCCTGCTGATTTTGTCTGCCTCCATCTCAGTTAAATAGCCCGCCGTTACCATCTGATTCAATACTTGTTTTTGTCTCTCTTTGCCTAACTCCAAATCTCCCTTTCGTGGTAAATAAGCTGTTGGCGCTGCCGGCAATCCCGCCAAAAACGTTGCCTCGGCTACGCTAATTTCACTGATATCTTTGTCAAAAAATTTTTTTGCCGCCTCTGCTACCCCATAGATTTCTCCACCATAGGGGACTTGATTAAAATATCTTTCTAAAATTTCATCTTTAGTTAACTTTCTTTCCAACATTATTGCCAATATTGCCTCTCTGGCTTTTCTCACCCATGTTTTTTCACCGTTTAGGAAAACATTTTTTGCCAATTGTTGAGTTATTGTTGAACCGCCCCACAATCCATTATTATTGCCTCTCGTCGTAAAATTATGCCAAATTGCCTTTATTATTCCTCTCCAAGAGATTCCGTGATGATTATAAAAATCTTTATCCTCAATTGCCAAGGTTGCTTCTACCATTACCTTGGGGATCTTTTCCAGGTTTACCCAGCTTCTGTTTTCTTTTTCATAATATTTGTAAAGTACTCGTCCATTTCTATCGGTGATCTTTGAGGTCATTGACGGCGGTTCATAAATTTTGTCGATGTTGGGCATTCCGGCAATTACTCTTTGCCAACCCCAAACCAAACCTCCCGTCATTACCATCAAAATTAGCGTCAAAAAGACATAACCAAAATGTTTTAATACTACCTTTATTCCAAGTAATATTGGCTTCCCCAATCCAATCAGTATTTTAATTACCATTTCCATTTTCTATTTTTGGGCAGTCAAGACAAACTAATGCTCCTGTTACGTCTTCCACTACCGGATGATTTTGCCACTCTACGTTGGTTTTTTCTTCCCCCTCCTTTACTATTTGACCGGTATCTTTATCTATCAACACGTTTCTTGTCAGGCTTACCCTTGTTTTTGGTTCGAAGCCTTCTTTGAAGTATTCCTGATGAGACTCACAACCTTCTTCCGGCACCAACATTCCCGTTAAATTACAAACTACTGCCGTTTTTACTCCATCCGGTTTGCCGACTTTCCTTATTGGTTTATCGGCCAAAATCTTAGTCATTATCTTGTTCCAAATTGGTGCTGCTCCGGTTGTCCCCGAAACTAATCCTCCCATTTTGGTGTTGTTATTGTTTCCTACCCAAGTTGCCACCACCAAATCAGGGGTATAACCAATCGTCCAGTTATCTCTCATGTCGTTTGTCGTTCCTGTCTTTACTGCCACCTCTGGATGACCTTTAATATTTAACATTGAGCCTCGACCAAATACCATCGCTCTGGCGTTATCGTCAGATAATATTTGAGAAATTATAAAGGCTGTCTCTCTTGATAATTTTCTCTCTCCCGGGATAAAACCATATTCTTCCAGTTTTTCTGATCCTTTTCCCGTTGTTTCCCTTATTGTTATTAAATTTTGTTTTACTCCGGCATTGGCAATTGTCCCAAAAGCCGTCGCCATATCCATCATTGTTACCTCTCCTCCTCCCAATGTTAGTGACAATCCGTAATTATCCGGATTGGTTAAAGTGGTTATTCCCATTGCTGCTGCTGACGCCACGAACGTTTCCAAGCCGTTAATTTTAAGCATTTTCACCGCCGGGATATTTAAAGAACTTGCCAGAGAGTTTCTTAGTGTTTGGATTCCAAAGTAATTTCCTCCATAATTTGTTGGACAATAATTTTTTTGCCCTACAGATTCAAAACAAGTCGGCCCGTCATAAAAAACACTCGCTGCCGTCACTTTTCCTGTCTCTATTCCTAAGGCATAATTAAACGGTTTAATTGAGCTCCCAGGCTGTCTTAGAGCGGTTGTCACATTAAACTTACCATCAATATCGTTAGCAAAATAATCTTTAGATCCAACCATTGCCAATATTTCTCCGGTATCCGGCTTAGTTATCAAAACTGCCCCATTACTAACCCTTAATTTACTTAGCTTAGCCAATTCTTCTTCAACTATTTTTTCTGCCATTTGCTCTATCGTCAAATCTAAAGTGGTTATCACCTTCAAACCTCCTTCGTTAACTTTTTTAATTCCGTACTTTTCAATTAACTGCTCTTTGACATAAAAAACAAAATGAGGTGCTTCAATCCCTACTCTACTAACAAAGTATTTAAGTTCCTCGTTTTCCGCCTCTCTTGCCTGTTCTGCCGTTATGTACTTTTCCTCAACCATCCTCTTTAAAACCAAAGCTTGCCTTTTTTTAGCCACCTCTGGATAAGCAAAAGGAGAATATCTCGTCGGTGATCCGGGCAAGCCGGCAATCATTGCCGATTCTGCCAGATCTAACTTATCAACCGTTTTATTAAAAAGGCCATTTGCTGCCGCTTCCACCCCCCACATTGTTCCTCCGTAAGGTGTCTGATTTAAATACATCTCTAGTATTTGCTCTTTACTATAAATTATTTCCGTTGCCAGAGTTAAGAATGCCTCTTTGACTTTTCGGGAAATAGTTTTTTCCGGAGTTAAAAGGGCATTTTTAACCAATTGCTGGGTCAATGTTGATCCGCCCTCGATTCTTTTCCTAAACAAAGTCCGGTATATTGCTCGACCGATTCCTTTTATGTCGAAACCAATATGATGATAAAAGTTGGCATCTTCAATTGCCACCGTCGCCTCCTTTAGATACTTGGGTACTTGGTCAATCTTTACTGGAGACCTTCTTTTGTCGGCATATATTTCATAAAGCAATAAACCATTTCTGTCATATATTCTTGAAGATTCTGGATACTCACTACTTTGCAACTTTTTTGGGTTAGGTAGTTCTACCACCATCATTAAAAACGCCACCAGTAAACCGATTAAGCCCAATATCACCACCAATTTAGTTATTTTTAGACGTTTCAAAATTTTGGTCATCAATTGCTTTCAATTTTTTCAGTAGTTCGAGGTATTCTACACCATTGTTTCCCCATTTTACTCTGGCTTCTTCTATTTCGTGGCGATAAGCTAAACTGGCCTGACTAATTTGATTTTTTGATTCAATGTCTTTTGCTAAACGGCTTGCTGTTGACAACCAGTCAACCGCCTCTTTTGCTACTACTGCAAAATCATCCCCACTAAAATTATCGTCTTGTTCCATCTTTATTGCCTCACCTATTCTTTTGTCGGCAATCAGCAGTGCCATTCTAAACTTGGCTACGGGGTTATTTGCTAATTTGTACCAAATGAAATCTCTCAATTCTTTTAGTCGGTAAGCTGGCCCACCAGGCAATATTACCGAGTTAGGAGTTTTGTAGCATCTCTCGTTAACTCCTCCATCTGGCCCCAACACTTCAAAAAATATCGGTTCTGTCCTTAAACCACCAATATCTCTGTTTATCACTGTTGCCTCCCAGCCGGCTCTTACCAATGACAAAAAAAGAATTAACCCCCCAAGGGACAATAATATCAAGGAAAATATAATTCGTCGCATACCACCCTATATTCTATCAGGATGATAGAAAGCTTGATGCTTACCAACTACTTCTGAAGTTATTTTATCTCTCATCCACTGATATTGGCAAACAAAAGCCAATGTATTCAACCCATCTAAAATGAAATTACTGGAAAATATCAATGACTTACTCTGTTTTTCTGCTATTTTTCTTATTCCTGTCGCCAGAAAGCTTTTTGCCCAAAAATTAATATTTGTCATCTTTTCTCTAACATTATTTTTATCATAGATAACCACCATATTGACCATATCAATCGCACTTTGAAGTGTTTGTTTTGACTTTGGAATCAATAAATAGCCATCTTCCAGCCACAGGTTTAAACAAAAGTCATCCTTCTTTTCTTTGCTCCCCGCCCTTCTTACTCCAACTCCCATTAGTCGCAACCAAATTGTTATCAGTGGCCTTACTAGCCACATTCTGTTTGCTCTTGCCACCACCAACAAATCTATATCATCATTGCTTTTCGGGTTTCCTGCTGCCACTGAACCGGTAACTGCCACCATTTCGATTGGCACTACTTCTATAAACTTCTTTCTAAAAATCTGCCTGACAAACTCAGTTTTTCTTCTCGCTTCTCTGTTTTTACCGTTTCCCGTCTTTAATTTTATTTTTTCCTTCAAAGCCACTTTCCTTATCTCCTCCCTTTCCCAGGCGATAGGGGATATCAATCTCGTCTCCAATTGGTCCATTGTTAATATTTGCCCATATTTGTGGGCATGAGATACTGTCTCTTTGATTATATTGACCAAATCGTCGTTTTTCACTCTCATTAGTTTAAGGCTTTTGTCTTCCTCTAGTTTATTTTATAATATACAGAAATAGTTGATGAATAAAAATTCCAAAACATACCGTCTTTTTGAGATGATTCCCGGCATTATTGCCTGGACAACCATCACTTTTCCAATTTGGGGGTCATTGCTGATTCCCCGTGTTGTCGCCTATTTTGTTATCGCTTTTCTTCTTTTTTGGCTTTACCAATCGTTTAAATCAGCTATTTTAGCTATTATTGGTTATTTCAAAATTAAATCTTCTCAATCTACCAACTGGTTAGATTTTTTTCGACTTAACTTTAGAAGTAGTTGGCTCAAATACAATGACATTCGTCACGTTGTTTTTATCTCTTCCTATAAGGAGCCGGTTGAGATCATTGATCAAATGGCCGTTACCAGCCTTAAAGAACAGGTTGACATTGACCTCAAAAAAATTATTGTTGTTATCGGCCAAGAAGCCAGAGCCGGGGAAGAAAATAACCAAAAGACAATTGATTATATTACCAAAAAATACGATAAAACATTTGGCCTTTTACTTTTTACCGAACATCCGGGAAACATTCCCGGAGAAACCGCCGGCAAACACAGCAATGAAGCTTGGGCCGCCAAATATTTTAAAAAACACTTTATCGATACTGGCAAGTATAAGTTGGATCAACTTACTTTGACCAGTTGTGATGTTGACACTGTTTTTAACCCCAAGTATTTTTCTGCTCTAACTTATCATTTTGCTTCATCGCCGGATCGTTATTTCCGTTTTTGGCAGTCACCCATTTTTTGGCACCATAATATTAACTCTGTTCCGGCTCCAATCAGAATAATTGGAACCATGGGAAATGTTATTCATATTGCCAACATCCAGGAACCAGACGGTTTGTTCTTTAATTATTCCTGTTATTCCTCATCCTATCGCCTTATAAACCAAGTTGGTTATTGGGATACTGACATGATTCCTGAAGACTGGCATATTTTTCTTCAAGCTTTCTTTTCTTCTCAAGGTCAGGCCAGTGTTGAACCAATTTTTCTACCCACCCTTGTTGACGCCCCCGACGGTATAAACTATTTTTCTGCTCTTAAAAACCGATATAACCAATGTTTACGCCATGCTTGGGGGGCGATAGATATTCCCTATGCTATTTCCCAGGCTGTTAACCATCCGGAAATTCCACTGATCAGAAGAGTTTTACGTATCGGCAAACTTCTTGAGACTCATTTTATTTGGTCCAGTAATTGGTTTATCCTGACTTTAGGTACTTCCCTTCCTTTAATTATGAATCCCAACTTCTTTCAAACCGCTATCGGTTTCAATCTCCCTAAGATTTCCAACGTCATTCTCACTATCTGTCTTCTTCCTCTTTTTATTCTCATTGTTCTTGACTGGCAACTCCGCCCTCCAACCCAAAAACGTGGTCTTAAAGTTTTTCTCCGCAATTTTCTCCAATGGCCACTTATGCCACTTGCTACTCTAACCATGTCTGTTCTCCCTGGGCTCCATTCTCACACTAAGTTAATGCTTGGCAAAAGAATCGAGTACAAGACTACTGCCAAAAATATATGAAATATTTTTTAGTTGCTTTGTTTCTTTTTTTATTTCTTCGGATACCCTCTCTTTTTGAACCATACTGGTACCTTGATGAAAACATCTATCTAGCTATAGGACAGGGGATTAATCGTGGGCTTTTCCTTTATAGTCAACTTTTTGATCACAAGCCTCCCTCACTTTATTATCTCTCTGGTTTCTTTACTTCTCTTTTTCAGGCCAAATTATTCCTTTTTGTTTGGATGGGAGCCACCACTCTCTTTTTTTATCGCTTAGCCCAGAAGCTTTTATCACCTAAATCAGCCAAAATTTCCACTCTACTATTTATAATCCTTACCTCAATCCCCTTGCTCGAGGGTAATATTTTCAACGCCGAAATAATCAATCTTTTACCAATAGTCTTGGGTTTTCTTCTCTATTTTCAGAAAAAGTCAATTATTATCTCCGCCCTCCTGTTTGGTTTCGCCTTTACTCTCAAAACACCAAGTGTTTTTGATTTTATTCTTTTTTTGTTTCTAATTAAACCAAAAGTTATTCCTCGTGCTTTACTCGGCTTTTCCATCCCAATCTCCCTTTGGCTGGTGTATTTTGCCCTCAATCACCAACTTCTTTCTTTTATCTCCTCAGCATTTTTAAGTAATTATAATTATATTTCTTCCTGGTCCAGTCATTTTTTTCTTTCCCAGGCCATCATCGGCTTATTTGTTGTTTTTCTTTTTCGCTACCACCGCCATTCTTCTTTTTTACTGCTTTGGTTTTTTATCTCTCTCCTCGCTTCAACAATTTCCTCACGTCCCTACCCCCACTATCTTATTCAGGTTGTTCCTGCTTTTTGTCTAGTTTTGGGGTCACCTAAGTTATCAAACCTTATTTTTGTTTTTCTTTCTTATTTAATTATCATCCTTCCTATTAATTTTTACCGTTATCCCACTCTAAATTATTATCTAAGTTTTTATCGCTCCGATTTTACTTCTTATTTTGATCAAAATATTCCTTCAATTTCTCAAGCAAGCAATTTCATTTCGGAAAATTCAAACCTCAACGATCTTCTTTATGTTTGGGGAAATTATCCTCAAATATATTTCCTCTCCAACCGTTTACCCGCTACCAAATATATTACTACCTTTCATGTTGATCAGTTTAACGATTACCAGTATTTGATTAATCGCCTTAAAATTAATCAACCAAAATTTATCGTCGTTGCCAAGGCTACCGAACCCTTTCCTGAATTTAATCAATTTATCAACCGTTATTATTATCTGGAAAAAAATATCGGCCCGCTTCTTATTTATCATCAATTATGATCAAACAAATTCTTAGTCACCTCTCTCTTATTGGTCAGTTCTGGCAGGATCGTCCTCTTTCCCGTCTTTTCCGTTGGAATATCCTCATTTTTTTCTTGGATTTATTTCTCATCATAATTTTTTTCAACAATTTTCCTCCTCAAATTCCCCTTTTTCGCTCCTTGGTTTGGGGAGAATCGCAGTTAGCACCGCCGTCACTTCTGTTCCTACTACCAATCTTTTCTATTACCATTATGTTAATTAATAGTTTTCTTGCCTTCATTTTCCAAAAAAATCATCTTCTCACTCGCCTGCTTATTTCCACTTCATTTATTTTTTCTCTTCTTTCCCTTTTTCCTATTATCAAGATAATTACTCTCTTTCCCTAATGCCTCAATTATTTATTGCCATTTTTCTTTCTGCTGTCATCTCTTTTTTCTTAACTCCATTAACTCGGAAATTTTTTGAAAGCCATGGTTGGATTGAAAATCCTCGGGAGAAGCAACTGAAGACCAACAACGCCACTGCCCTCAAACCCATACCCCGGGGTGGCGGGTTGCCAATCTTTATCTCCGTTTTAGTTACCTCGCTTTTATTCTTACCCGGTGACAAACATCTTTTAGCAATCTTATTTTCCGCTTTTCTAACCCTGGTCATTGGTTTAATTGACGACCTTAAAGATTTAAGCCCTAAAACACGGCTCTTTACCAACTTGGTTTCCGCCCTTATTGTTGTTGCTTCCGGTATTGGCATCGCTTACGTTAGTAACCCTCTTGGCGGGGTTCTTGATCTGTCTCATCCTCGTTTTTATTTTGATCTTTTTGGCCCAAGAAGTATTTGGATATTATCAGACTTTATTGCCGTCTTTTGGATAGTTTGGTGCATGAATATTGTTGGCTGGTCGGCAGGAGTTGAAGGTCAGCTTCCCGGTTTCGTCTCTATTTCTGCTTTTTTTATCGGTATTCTTGGTATTAAATATGCTGCCGACATTACCCAGTGGCCTGTCATAATTCTTGCTGGGGCCGTTTCCGGAGCCTATCTTGGCTTTCTGCCTTTTAATTTTTACCCCCAATCGATTATGCCAGGGTATAGCGGTAAAAGTTTGGCTGGTCTTTTTCTTTCTGTTTTGGCCATTCTCTCCGGAGCCAAGTTGGCCACTGTTATTTTTCTTCTTGGTATTCCCATGTTGGACGCCACTTTTGTCTTGACTGTTCGTATCTTTCGTTATCATTCTCTCTTTAAACCTAATAATATCCATCTCCACCACTATCTTTTAAATCGCGGTTGGAGTCGCCGTAAAATTGCCCTCATTTATTGGACTTTCAGTTTGGTTCTTGGTGTCATTGCTCTCACCCTCAATAGTCAACAAAAGTTTTATACTTTTATTGGCATTGCCATCATTTCTTTCAGCTTTTTTATTCGCCGCTATCAACATAACTAGCCGATACCCATCCACTCTCTCCGTTTTTCAATTTTATTTGTGCCCAGCCACCTTCACTTTTTATTAATTCGTATTTTTCTCCCGGGTTAACTCTCGCTTTTTCCTTAGATCCACTATTAGCTTCCTCTCTTACTCTTAACCAGCCGGTCTCTGTTGCTTTGATTGTCACCATCTTTACTTCCGGATTTTCTGTTTGAGTTAATGCCATTGTCGGTGTTGGTTGAATAATTTCATCTTTTGTTAATTTGGCTTCCACCACTAATCGATATTCTGCTCTCGCTTTTACAAACAATGTTTTGCTACCAAACCCCGGAAATGATATTTTAATTTGTTTATCACCGACTCCAATGTCCTCAATCTTAATTGGCGAGTACCCTAGAATCTCCCCGTCAACGCTTATTATTGCCTTGTTCGGATCAACGTTGACCATTAATCCTGATTTTCCTTTATCCCCAGTTCTTTCAAGGCTCAAGATATAACCACTTCCCTGATTTTCATTTTCCCAATCAACCACCGTCGTTACGTTTTTTTCCAGTAATATTTCTTTTTCCCATTCTCCTTTGTCGAAAACCAGTTTTACTTTCACTACTCCCGGAGTTAGGCTCTCATTTTTATACGGTGTCATCCCCGCTTCTTTGTTGTTAATGATTACTTTTGCACTTGGTTTAGAGATTATTTCTACCCCTGCCTTTTTTAATTGCAAATCACAACCCGACAGAGTGAAAGCCAAAATTAACCCCAATAAGATTTTTTTCATAAAAGCTATTATAATTTCTTGTGTCCTTAAAAGCTATTTTAGTTGGCATCATCTCTCTTTTATTCCCTTCTTCTTCGGTTCTTACCCCAACAATTACTCCAACACCCTTTTTCCCGACTTCCACCCCAACCCCAACTATTACCCAAATTGCCACCATTGGTCTCGTCGGTGATCTTGGCCTTGGCCGGCATATCACTTCTACTGCTAGATCCAAAAACAATTTTTCTTGGAGCTTTGATGGCATTTCCCCTTGGCTTGGTCAAAACGATTTTACTCTCGCCAACCTTGAAAGTCCGATTATTAAGAATTGCCCTCAAGGCCTTACTGGCACTTTTACTTTTTGTGGCGACACTCGATTTTTACCTTATCTTAATAATTTTGTTTTTAATCTTAACAATAATCATATTCTTAACTATGGCCTCGATGGTCTGAATCAAACCAAAAACCTACTCACCACTGATTATTTTTATGACAATTTTTATACCAAAACCATTAACAATATTACTTTTGGCTTTTTGGGCTACGATTTCATTACCTATCCTCAAACCGACCCACAAAAAATAATTGATTCCATTAAAAAATACAAACCGTCGGTTGATTGGTTAATTGTTTCTATCCATTGGGGTAATGAGTATCTGCCCAAACCGGAAAAATGGCGGGTGGATTTAGCTCATCAGATGATTGATGCCGGCGCTGATATTATTCACGGCCATCACCCTCATGTTTGGCAAGCGCCAGAAATCTACCAAGGTAAGCCCATTTTTTACTCTTTTGGTAATTTTATTTTCGATCAAAGTTGGTCCTACGAAACTTCCCATTCTCAAATCGCCCGCCTTACTCTCACCAGATCCGCCATCACATCCATCGACTATTTTCCCATTGAGATCCGCTCCAACTCCCAACCTTGGATTATGCCTGCAACTTCACCCCCCGCCCTCTAATAATTTCCAGTCTTCCTAAATTTGGAGTCGTCTCCAATTTCTTTCTTAGTCTGTGGATTAATTGATCCAAGGCATGATCGTTTACCTTTTCTAGCCCATCCTCTCCCCAAACCGCCATAATTATTTGATCCCGGCTACAAATTTTATTTTGATTCCGGTTTAAAAACTTGAGTAACTTTTCTTCGAAACAAGTTAAATTATCTGCCACATTTTTGTCTAATTTACTTTTTAAATAGTTATTCATAACCGGACAACAAAAATTACCCGTTGCCAAAATCCTCTCCAATTGGTAAATAACATCGCTATCAGTTGGTGCTATTTTTTCCATTGTCTCAATTACAACACCGCGACTTTTAGCACAAACTAGTCGCTTTATTAGTTGCATGTGTCCGCCACTTAATTTCCAAATCAACTCTTCCTCTTCCTTTTCTATTTTTAATTTATGTAAACTAGCCACCGATCGAGCAAACCACCCTCCGTCTGATTTGTTGAGTGGTGGTAAGAAATACCTGTCTTGAACAATTAAACTTATCAGAGGCTCTAA
This sequence comes from Candidatus Shapirobacteria bacterium, assembly GCA_041665485.1. Classification (GTDB taxonomy): domain Bacteria; phylum Patescibacteriota; class Microgenomatia; order UBA12405; family UBA12405; genus JBAYFX01. The sequence continues at coordinate 10,876 of JBAYIT010000001.1, read as the reverse complement.
ATTTTTCAATTCATAAGCCTTGGTCACTTCTTGTTCCAGTGTAAATATATACTTTATTTTTCCATAGTTCTCCTGCCGCCAACCCATTAAAAGCGATAAAATGTCTGGTCGGTTAAGTTTTGCCAATCGGTCAAAAGGATCCAAATAAAAAACCACCGGATCATTACCACTCGTTCCCTTCTTAAGTTTAAGAAGTAGCTCTTCACCATCACCAAACAAAAGTAAATTTAAATTTACATAGTTAACCCGATATTTAAACTTAAAATTAGAGGCTAATTGCATTCCAAGGCTCGACGCTCCCATCCCAGGCAAGGCCACTAGTTGTAAACCATCATTCTTATCTAATTTTTTTTCAATCTCGCTCATTACCTCTGTCCTAAAACTCATCGGCAGATCGCTCACTTGCAAAATTTTTTCGCTCACAACATCATTATTATATCAGTCGGTAATTTGAATATAGTCAGTGACCTTCCTGTGATGAAGATATCAAGTATTGGCTATTTATCCAATCCATAATCAATATAAACAATTAATAAATCATATGAAAAATAATACTCAAGTCCAAAAGTGGCTTGTAGAAACGGAATTAGATACCATGGCTTGCCCGTTATGTGGACAGCAAACCAGTGTCTGTTATTTTTTACCACAAAGGGACATCTCCGAAAATACAGTTGCCTCCCGGTGTCAAAACTGCGGTTGCTACGACGACCCGGAGTGAGCCAAAAGTAAACATTTAATTACCTCCTCAGGTGTTTCCACCACTGTCACTACTCTCTTTTCGATCTCCTCAAATTTTAATCCTTTAATTATATCTTCAACTATCTTTTTCCACTCTTCCCCCAAAAATATAATTGGTTCATGATGGCCATATTCAAATTTTGCCAATTCCCACACCAGTGCCATTTCTGACAGTGTCCCGGTGCCACCCCGGCAGACCACAAAAGCATCGGCAATTTCTACTAGTTTGTTCAACCTTTCCGGATACGTGTCAGTCGTAATTACTAAGTCAGCAAACTCGGTTGATTTTTTGCTCGACCCCTCATAATTGGCCGGCTCTTTTTTAGGGTCCATTATTACTTGCTCTACTCTTCCGCCCCCCGCCTTTGCCCCCAGTGTGGCCGCCATCATTATCCCAGGCCCCCCGCCATTGACGACTATGTAGCCATTCTCCGCTAATAATTTGGCCGTTTTAAAAGCGTCTTGATAATACTTCTCCGTTTCTTTGGCCTCCGCATCACCAAATATCGCCACCCTCTTTATTATTTTTGTTGTTTTAATCATTTTTTAAACGCTCTAATTTTTTCTTTAAAAGTTGTTGTCAAAAATACCTCTGGTAATAATTTAAGTAACGAACTTATTTTATATTCTCCATTTTCTTTCGCCACTATTATCGGGATATCTTCATCATTAACTTGATAAAACTGCCCCAAATACTGCCGGCAAGCGCCACATGGGTAGGTAATTTTCTCATCCACTACTGCCAAAGCCCTAAATTCGTATTTTCCGTGAACCACTGCATGATCTATCGCCGACATTTCCGCGCACACCCCAAGGCTGGATATTATTCCCTCGGTGTTGCACCCGCCAAAATATTCCCCATCAGTCGTCAGTATACAGGCGCCGATTTTATGCTTCGACTTTGGTGCAAAAGCATTTCCCCTGGCCTCAATAGCCACCGCAATCATTTTTTTGATTTCAATTTCACTTAATTTATTCATTGACTATATTTAAATATTCTTTGCCCACATAAGCAACACCCACCCCCGCTTCTTCTAATTTTGCTATATGTTCTTTTTTTATTCCTCCATCAACCCCGATCTTAATTTCCCATTTTTTTGCCATCTCAATCTTTTCCCAAACCCTTTCATCAATTTCTTTTGGTTCAAACCCCGCCTCCCTTGCCATTAATAAAATCAAGTCCGTCCCTTCCGGAATTTTTTCAGCCGGTGTCTCAATATCAAATCCTAGTCCGACTTCAATTCTATATTCCCTTACTTTTTCTACAAATTTTTCCACCGAAGTCATTTTTTCTACTTGCCCGGTGATTCGGCTGGCCCCGGCCATAATTGCTTTGTTTATCCATTTTTCCGGATCGTCTACCATTAAATGAACATCAAACAACCAATCCTTGTTGACGATCTCTTTGCTAGCCAATTGCTCTAGATCAAAAGTTTTACCGCTGGTAAATTTACCATCAACCACATCAATTTGCATCCACATTGAATGTTCTCCCACTTTTTCCATTCGCTCAAAAGCCCTCTCAAATTCTTTCTCAAAAATTGTCGGTATAACAATCATTCCTTCGCTTTTAACTTTATAACTTTCTAACTTTTTACTTACTAATCAACATCCCCATTTCTATTAGTCGGCAGGAATAGCCGTATTCGTTATCATACCAAGCTCCAATCGACACCATATCATCCGACACTACTTTCGTCATTCTGGTGTCAATCACACACGAGCCGTTATTGCCAATGATATCGCTACTTACTAACGGGTCATAGGTTACTTTTACCTTCCCCACCAATCGGGGGTCTACACTCGCATCCTCAAATATTTTATTAATTTCTTCTACTGTTGTTTTTCGTACCAATTTAAAAGTTAGATCAGAATATGATCCACACACCACTGGCACTCGAATGGCTGTCCCGGCAAATCTCCCGGCCGCTGCTGGGTAAGCCGCAATCACCGCTTCGGCCGCTCCCGTTGATGTGGGCACAATATTAACCGCCGCCGCCCTGGCTCGTCTGGCATCTTTCCCTGATCCGTCCACAATTGCTTGATTGGTGGTGTAAGCATGAATCGTTGTTAGAACTCCTTCCTGAAATCCAATTGTTTCATCAATCAACTTCACTATTGGTGCCACACAATTGGTGGTGCACGAGCCATTGGAAACTAGCTCATCCCCCCGATACTGGTCTTCATTAACTCCCAAAATATATACCGGAATCATCGGATCTTTTGCTGGGGCCGATATTACCACTTTTTTGGCTCCGCCCCTAATGTGCCCCAAGGCTTTTTTATCAGTAAATGCTCCGGTGCATTCAAGAATTACCTCTGCTCCATAATTTTTCCAGCCAATTTTTGCTGGCTCCGCTTCACCCAAGAAGGGGATTATCCTATCTCCTACAATTAATCGCCCGATTTCTCCACCTTTTTCTGCTTCGCTCCAACTGATTTTATATGGTAACTTCCCGTAAACCGAATCATATTTGAATTGATCAACATAGGCCTCCATTGGCAAATCGCCTTTGGTGTTAATCGCCACCACTTCCACTCCATAATTTTCCAAAACTATCGCCCTTAACACCACTGTCCCAATTCTCCCAAATCCATTAATCCCGATTTTTATTTTTTTCTCTGTCATTACTTAACTATACAACAATTTATTTTCTTTATCTTTACCCCAATTCTTTAAATTATTTTTAATATATTGTCTTATTGCCCAATATTCTTTTTCATTTCTAATAATCCGATCGTGATATCGTGGTTGCCACAATCTTTTTGAAAATTTCGGCCAACCGTTTTGCTTCACGTTTCTGATGTATTCGTTTGTGGTCATGGTTTTAAACCATCGAATTGATTGACCCAACAACCCAACATGACCAAACATCGTATTTTGTTCCTGTGTAGGAACAGACCCACGTGTCTGTTCCTTTAAATAAAATGTCCGTTCCTTCTCTAAATTAAAAATCCGTTCCTTTTCATCAAAAACAAGATTCTTCTTTCCAAAATCAAAATCATGCAATTCTGATCCCTTATTTGATGAATTTTTAATCACCAATATTCCATGAACATGATTTGGCATTATCACGTATTTATCCAAAACAATTTCATTAAATTTCGTCGGAATTTTTAACCAACATTTTTCCACCATTTCGCCGGCCACATTCATTTGGCCAATTGTCCCTTTTTGTTTAAAACAGGAACGGACACGTGGGTCCGTTCCTACATTTCGGAATAAATTCAATCTGTCTCGAGCACAAATCGTCACAAAATAAAATCCCGCCTCCGAATAATCCCAGCCTCTTAATCTATACTGCTTTTCAATCTTAAACGGCCACTTCTCAAATTTCATTGAACTTACTTTATATCCAACAATCCATCACACTCTGCCTCCATAAAACTTGTTTTGGTTTCAATCCTTATCGGTGCATCTTTTATTATTTTCTCAAATCCAATATCAAAATTATTTTTTGTTGTCTTTGTCATCGACGATCCGGTGTATATTTTTTTGACCTTAGCAAAGACAAGCGCAATAGTGCACATTGCACATGGTTCACATGTACAATAAACATCACAACCAATCAGGTCTTTGTTCCCCACTGTTTTTCCAGCAACACCGAGCGCTTTAATTTCAGCGTGTGATGAGGCATTGCAATCTTCTCTTTGTGAATTATAGGTCTTTGCAATTACAGCACCATCCTTAGCAATTACTACCCCACATTTTGTTGGTTCCTTTGATTTTTTTGCCTCAGTAATTGCGAGTCTCATCAATTGGATATCATTCATGGTCATATTTTACCCCCACGCCGGTAATGTCCCTTTAATCAAATATTCAAGCGTTGCTCCGCCACCACTACTGACAAAATCCATTTTGTCCCCCAATCCAAATTTCACCAACATTGCCCCCGTATCCCCTCCGGCCGCCATTTTGTAACCCGGATTAGCTACCACTGCTTTGGCCACCACCACCGTTCCCTCAAGTGAGTTTACATTTTCAAATAGACCCATTGCTCCAGCCATCACTATCGATTTTGAACTATTTATCAACTCAACAAATTTTGTCGTTGTTTCTGGTGTTATATCCAGCCCATCCTCTCTCAATTTCCCAATTATTACTTTGTCTGCATTCAGCCGATTTCTCATTTCCTCCGAAATTAATGTTGGTAATTTTCCTCCCACCAACACCTGGTCAGCCACTTGCGACAGGCCCTCAATATATCCCACTTTATCTTCTTTGGCTCCTCCCAAAATTATCGTTAACGGCCTTCCCGCCTCTTCTCTTAATTTGCCAATGGTGGTTACTTCTTCAATAAAATTATTGCCGTAAAACGTTGGTAGCTTTTGCCACAACATCGTTGATGCCGAAGCCCGGTGCGATACTGCAAACGCATCATTTACAAACCCTTGAGTTATCTCAACTATATTTTGTAAAAAGAGGGGATTATTGCTCTCTTCTCCCGGCCAAAATCTTAAGTTTTCCATAAACACCAAATTCATCGACGCCAGCGCTTGGTCAATACTAGCCGTATCATTAATATCATCAAGGCAGACACTTTCCCAGCCACCAGTGCCATCGTCCAAAAGCGACACCATTTCCAAATATACCCGCTTTAGCGAGTAATCATTGTTAACTTTTCCTCCTGGCCGGCCATTGTGGCCGATAATCACCAGCCGGCAACCTTTACTTAATAATTTTTTAAGGGTTGGTACTGACTTAACCAGCCTCCCATTGTCCGTAATTTGCAAATTCGCCATCGGCACATCCAAATCTAGTCTTACAATTAACCTCGTATTGTCTAGAACTTCATCAATTCCCCTTAAGTTTGGCAGCATTTTTCGCTTTCATACTTTTTAATCTTTTGAATTCGATTAATATGTCTCTCTTCCGACGAAAACACTGTTTCCAAAAATACTCTTATAATTTCTTGGTTTTGTTCTATCGGCACTAAATCTGCCGTCAAACAAGCTACGTTTATGTCGTCCTCTTCCCGCGCCACTCTGGCCTGCTCTACGCTTGTCAGTACACTAGCGCGGATTCCGTTAACTTTATTAACCGCCATTGTCATCCCCACTCCCGAGCCACAAATCAATACCCCTTTTGCCTTTTCCGCTACCACTCTTTCTCCCACTTTTATGGCATAATCAACGTAATCATCTTCTTTGTCGTACTTGTCATCACCCATATCCGTCACTTCATAATTCTCACTCCGCAACCAACTCTTGATTGCTTCCTTTAGATTGTATCCTCTGTGATCCGCCCCCAAATAAATCATAGACTATAATTCAATACTAACATTTTATGCCCCAAATTTCCCTTCAAGGCCATCTCTATTCCTATAAGCTCACTCGTGGCTTCCAAACTTCCCTTCGTCTCAAGGCCACTGGACGGCGCTCTTTTAGTGTTTCCTGCCCCCATCTTACCCCTACTAATTTTATTCAAAAATTTATTTTAGACCACCAAATTTGGATTACCAAAAACTGCCAAAAATTTTCTAAAAAAATTCGTCTTTCGACCATTAAAACCGTCACTATTTTGAGTATTTCCTATAAAATAGTCATCAATAAGACAGCCAGGGATTCGGTTATTATAGATGACAATGAACACATAATTTATACAAATACAACCACCCCCTCTACTTCTCATCTTAAAAAACTTTATAACCTCAAATTCCGCCCTCTGGCTCTCAAACTAATCAAGTCCGAATTGGCCATTTTAAAAAGCCAATTTGGTTTTGATTACCAAAAAGTTTCTGTCAAAAATCAGTCATCCCGTTTCGGCTCTTGCTCCTCCCGAGGCAATCTCAGTTTCAATTGGCAAATCATTTTTTTCCCACCCGATCTTTTTCGCCACATTCTTCTCCACGAACTTACCCATCTCAAAATCAAAAACCATTCTGCTGTTTACTGGCGTCAACTCTCCCTCTACGACCCTGATGCCATCGCCCACAATCGCCTTCTCAAAAAAGAGGGGACTAAATATTTCCTAATTTAGCTTCGCAATTTTTTCACACACGTCCTTTGGGTATTTTGTTAGCAATTTTTCTGCCGCTTCTTTTGGTGCCATCCATTCATAACCAACATTTTCTTTATTCAATCTAATATTTTTATTGTCAACTTCCACTTCATAAATTGCCAAAATTAATCCCACGTCACCCGCCAAACTATTTTTCAATCTTGCCGCCGACATCGTCATTGCAAAAACTTTCGATTTTAATAAAGTTAACCCCGTTTCTTCCTCGATTTCCGCCTTTAATGTGTCTTCCACTGTTTTGCCTCTCTCCACTCTACCGCCGGGCAAGTCATACATTTCCTCACCATTCCACCCTTTCCGATTCATTAGCTCCCGTTTGTCAACTTTCAAAATCAATATCCTGCCATCATTATTTCTGATTATCGCTTTAACTCCTAAGTTATAAAGATCTTCCATAAACAAATTAAATTTCAACTTCAATCCCCACCGGGCAGTGGTCGCTCCCGTATACCTCATTTAAAATAAACGCCCTTTTTACCTTACTTTTCAATTTCTCATCCACAAACACATAATCAATTCTCCAGCCCACATTTCTATCCCTGGCCCGAGTGAATTGGTCCCACCAGGAATAATTATTTGGCTCGGAATTAAAGATTCTGAAAGTGTCCACCCAACCATCCGCCTCCAGTTTATCCATCCACCTTCTCTCAATTTCCAAAAACCCCGACACCTTCGAATTTTCCTTAGGCCTGGCCAAATCAATTTCCTCGTGGGCCGTGTTTACATCCCCCACAAATATTACCCTTTCTCCTCGCTCCCGCAATTCATTAATATACTTCAGAAAATAGTTATAAAAATTAAGTTTGAATTGCAACCTTCCTTGGTCTCTTTTGCCATTAGGAAAGTAGACGTTGAGAAGTGTAAATTCGTCGAATTTAGTGATTAATACCCGCCCTTCATCGTCCCAATCATTGTCGCTATTGCCCATAATTACTGTCTTCGGTTCCATTTTGCAGTATGTTGCCACTCCAGAATATCCCGCCTTTTGGGCTGCATTTAAATAAAAGTTATAACCAGTTGGCTCGTCGGCCGAGTGGGGGATTTGCTCAATTTTCGCCTTTACTTCCTGAAAACAGTAAACCTCCGCCCCATCCTTTTTCATAAAATCCCAGAGGCCCTTTTTAATCGCCGCCCTCATCCCCGCCACGTTCCAGGAAATTATTCTGATTTTCATGCCCAATTTTACCAATTTTTCTGGTTTATAATCTGCTATGGACGAATATACCCATCCTTGTCAAAAAACTGTTGCCATTTTCCTCCGATATCAGGACAAAATTTTATTTCTCCATCGTCATGCCGGCAAAAAAGTTGACCCCGATAAATTGAGTTGTGTTGGTGGCCGGGTTGAAACCAACGAAAATTTTCTAGGAGCCGCCATTCGCGAAACACGCGAAGAAACCGGTTACCAGCTTAAACCCCCAAATTTCCATTTTGCTGGCCTTGAAGTTATCCATGATTATGTTCCCCTCGACTGGATTATTGGTGTTTTTATTGCCGACGTCTCTAGTTTAGAAATCCCCCTTGGGTCTAGTGTCGAAGACGGCAAACTTTTGTGGCTGACTTCGCAAGATTTTGCCAAGTACTCCGGCCAAACGGTTGATGATCTCCAATATTTATCCAAAGATATTTTTCAGCCAAGCGGTATTTTCTTTTTTACCGCTAAATACAATCAATTGCAAAAAATCATCAAAAGTTCGATTTCCTATCAAAAAATCGATTATTGAGCAGTCAGTTGCTATAATCAACCCAACTTACCAGCAGGGGCCAGACGGTTAGGCGATGGTCTGTAAAACCATTATAAGTAGGTTCAACTCCTACCTGCTGGACACTTGATAAACTAAACCATGAAAAAAATTTTACCCTGGCAGGAAATTTCTCGGGAGAATGTGTTTTCAAAATACGGCCGAAAAATTGACAAGGTAATTTTCAAACTTCCAACCGGTCAAGAATCAGATTTTTATCTTACAGGCAAAGATGATAGAGTGGTTGCTGTTTTTGCCTTAACCCCAGACAATCAAGTAATCTTAGTAGAAGAGTTTCGCCCTGGCCCTCAAAAAATCCTTTCGGAATTACCCGGTGGAGGTGTCGACAAAGCAGAAACACCGCTAGAAGCCATCAAGAGGGAGTTTTTGGAAGAAAGTGGTTACACGGGTGATTTTGAATTTGTAACCGAATCAATTATCGACGCTTATTCAGGAGCTACTCGGTATCATTTTGTCGCCAAAAATTGCAGAAAGATTCAGGAACCAGCAGACACAGATGTTGAGTTTACAAATGTTGTTTTAATGAATTTAGACCAGTTCAAAAAATACCTAAAAATAGGACAACTCTCTGATATTGCTACTGCTTATTACGGCTTGGAACACCTGGATCTTCTTTAATCCAAAATCAATTACCCAAATAATTTTCCAGCAGTTTTGTATAGTATTAAAAATGAACATATGTCACTCTAAAAATTTTAGCTAAATCCGTCATCCTATGTTATCTTAAGCCAAATGGCCCTTACCAGTCTAACCCTAGAAAATTTTCGATCCTACACTAAATCCACTTTCGAGTTTTCCCCCAAAACTAACATTATTATCGGACCAAACGGCTCTGGTAAAACAAACATATTAGAGGCAATCTATTTTTTAGCTTCAGGCAAGAGTTTCCGTTCATCCTCTTTATCTCAACTTGTAGCCTGGAATCAGAATTATGCTATTGTTTCCGGTAATATTAATCGGTCACAACTTGAAGTTCAACTTTCTTATCCAACCCAAGGTCGAAACTTATCGCGCAAATTTCTCATCGACTCTATTTCCAAAACCCGCAAAAGTTATTTAGGTAATCTTAAGGTTGTTTTATTTGAGCCTGAAGATATTCGTCTTACCACCGGATCGCCCTCTCGCCGTCGAGACTTTCTCGATCTTATTTTCCTTACTTTTGAATGGCGTTATGCCAGTTCCCTCTCTCAATATCATCGGGCTTTAAAACATCGCAACGAACTTTTAGATCTTATTCGCAAAGGTCAATCTTCTCAATCAGAACTTTTTTACTGGGATCAATCTTTAATAAAAAACTGCCAGATAATACACTATTTTAGGCACCAATTTATAGACTCGGCCAACATCTTTTTTGCCTCTCATCCCGACCCTGAAATTCAAACCTTTTATCTGTCTTATAAACCTAATCATTTGAGTCAGACCATTCTTGATTCATGCCTTCATCAAGATTTGGCTTTTGGTCACACCACCGCTGGTAGTCACCGCGACGATTTTTCTCTCCAAAGCAAGTTGTTTTCGTCGGTTTCCGATAAAAACATTGCCTTTTGGGGCAGTCGTGGTCAACAACGTCTGGCTGTTTTAGCTATACGATTAGCCCAAATTAATTACCTTGAAGAAATTTATAAAAGTCGCCCCCTACTTCTTCTCGATGACATTTTTTCTGAACTTGACACCAATCATCGTCAATTAGTTGTTAAAATTTGCTCAGAATACCAGACAATCATCACTTCTTCCGATAAATCTTCACCTATTCTTTTGCCAAACTCAAATCAAATCAACCTACTGCAAATCTAGCGCTTTTATACTATAATACCTTCACTTGGAGCCTGACAGCTCTTGTTTATTGCTCTTTAACAACCAGCTACAGCAAAAACAGTTAACTTTACAGTTAAGGTTGTTAGCACCAGAAGTCACATTTTAAGAAATTCTTTTTGTACTAAGAGTTTGATCGTGGCTCAGGGTGAACGCTGGCGGTGTGCCTAAGACATGCAAGTCGAACGATTTCATTACCTTACACTAAGCTCCCAATTTAGGTTGGGATTTTTGTGTAGGGTGATGGAATAGTGGCGAACGGGTGAGTAATGGATAGGAACATACCTTAAAGAGGGACATAGTCCGCCGAAAGGCGGGGTAATTTCCCATAATGTCGCAAGACCAAAGATGCAAATCACTTTAAGAGTGGCCTATCTACTACCAGCTAGTTGGTGGGGTAATGGCCTACCAAGGCTATGACGGTTACCGGCTCTTAGCGGAGAGTCCGGCACAATGGGACTGAGACACGGCCCATACACCTACGGGTGGCAGCAGTTAGGAATTTTGCGCAATGGACGAAAGTCTGACGCAGCGACACCGCGTG